>CAYRTA010000066.1:0-12334 GCA_964427045.1 uncultured Hoministercoradaptatus sp.
TGATGGCACCCAGTGTGGTAACAGTCAGCGCCTGGGTCTGTCCTCTGGTAAACATTGCGGAGCCGTGAACACGGGGAATCAAATCGACCTCTGCTGCCAGAGGACGGATTTGCGTGATCTCACGGCCATCCGGACGCTTATGATCTTTCAAAATCATCTTACGGACCGTCTTTTTCTGATATTGGTAAACAGCCTCTCCCAAAACGGCCAGCCATTCTTCCTTCTCAGCAAATGCTTCTTCTAATTTCTCCGTTACCTTACGGATATTATCTTCACGGGTCTGCTTATCATCGGAAAATACGGCAATCTCCATCTCTTCCGGAGGAACAATCTCACGAATGGCTGCAAACAGTTCTTCCGGAACTGCGCAGGATTCATAACTGTGTTTTTCTTTTCCGCAATCGGCAACGATCTGGTCGATAAAGGCGATAATCTCTTTATTTACTTCATCGGCTTTAAAGATTGCTTCCAGCATCTTATCATCCGGAACCTCGTTGGCTCCAGCCTCGATCATGATGACTTTCTCTCTGGTGGAAGCTACGGTCAGTTTCAGGTCCGATACCGCATACTGATCCAGAGACGGATTGACAATCAGCTCCCCGTCGATCATACCCATCTGGGTAGCGGCACAGGGGCCGTCAAACGGAATATCGGAAATGCTGGTAGCGATGGATGAACCAATCATAGCCACAACTTCCGGATTGCAGGCCGGATCTACGGACATTACCATATTATTTAACGTAACGTCATTGCGGTAATCCTTCGGAAACAGCGGTCTCATAGGACGGTCAATGACACGGGATGTCAGAATCGCATGTTCTGAAGCTTTTCCCTCTCTTTTATTAAATCCGCCCGGGATCTTGCCTACTGCATACATCTTCTCTTCGTACTCTACGCTGAGGGGGAAGAAATCAATTCCCTCCCGCGGTTTGTCGGAAGCAGTTGCCGTACACAAAAGTACGGTGTCGCCGTAATGCATAAACGCAGCGCCATTTGCCTGCTTTGCCACACGGCCAATGTCAACAGTCAGTGTTCTGCCTGCCAACTCCATGGAATAACTTTTGTACATAAATTTTCTCTCCTTATTGATTTATGTCTGTATTCCCTGCGGAACATCTCCGAAACAACTGAAAAACACACCGTAAACCAGTGCCCTTTTCAGTGGTCTCGGCACAAACTCCGCACAGGAATGTTGCTGGGTATCATCAAAAATACAACTGCAGGCTGCAGTTGATCTGCGCCTTTGCTGACAATAAGGGGTGGAAAACTTCCACCCCCTGACGTGTCCTTATTTTCTCAGACCCAATTTCTCGATCAATGCACGATATCTGTTGATATCTTTCTTCTTCAGATATGCAAGCAGTCCACGTCTCTGACCAACCATTTTCAGCATACCTCTTCTGGAATGATGATCCTTGTGGTTTACTTTCAAATGCTCTGTCAGTTCCTGGATTCTGGCGGTAAGAACAGCAACCTGTACTTC
The DNA here is from genome assembly GCA_964427045.1 of uncultured Hoministercoradaptatus sp. Classification (GTDB taxonomy): domain Bacteria; phylum Bacillota; class Clostridia; order Lachnospirales; family Lachnospiraceae; genus Oliverpabstia. The sequence goes on from CAYRTA010000066.1 coordinate 1,484, forward strand.
CGGTGAACCGGTATCGCCTTCTGATCTTGCAAATTCTTTGATAATAGCCTGTTTCTTTTCCTTAGAAATCATGTTGTTTTCCTCCTGAAATATTAATAATCGCCTGATATTAAGGTACGGTTGGAGAATCCGATGCCCGAATATAGGTTTACTCACACCTGTTCACTATATCACAAATTGATCTGTATGTAAACATTTTTTTCGTACATACCCCCGCACTTTGTAACTATTCTGTGCTTTTTGGATACTCACTTCTGTTACCTGTGTTTTTACTTTCTGTGATTTTACTTTCTGTGATTTTACTTTCTGTGATTTTACTTTCTGTGTTTTTACTTTCTATGTTTTTATTTCCTATACTTTTCTATTTCCTCCGGTTCTTCATCCATCAGAGAAAAGGCAATGTTGGTTGCGTGATCACCTACACGTTCCAGACCGGAAATAATATCGGAAAAAATCATGCCGGCTTCCGGCGTGCATTCATTGGCCGTCAGACGTTCCACATGTTTTTGCTGCAGTCTTCTCTCTTCTTCATCAATCTGGTCTTCCAGCACGATGACATCCTGCATATGTTCCCGGTCGTCGTTGGCAAACATTGCAAGGGCGTAACGGACAATCCTTCGGGTCATGTCCATCATATTGACCAGATCCTGCGCTCCATCCTTGCTGAAGGAAACATGATCGTTTCGCATCATGATGGACGCGTCCGCCACATTCTCCGCATGATCGCCGATACGCTCAATATCGTTGACCACATGAAACAGGGAACCGATGCTCATGGCATCATCAATGGGCAGGGAGGACTGGTTTAAATGAACCAGATAATTGGTGATCTCCTTATTCAGGTAGTCGATATATTTCTCCACCCGGTAAACTTCTTCCAACTCTTTTTGGTCGTGGTTTTCCAGCGTATTCATGGCCCGTTCCAGGTTATTAAGAGCCATATTACCCATCCGTTCCATCTCACGGACTGCCTGCAACACGGCCGTAGTCGGCGAAAAGCCATGCTTGCCGCCAATATAGACCAGTTCAAACTCATGATCTTCTTTGTCGTCGCCGCGGATAAACAGATAGGTAGCCTTCACCAGAAGCTGGGTAAAGGGCAGCATCAAAATTACCTGAGAAAGCTTGATGATTGTGTTGGCATTGGCAATCATTCTGCCCGCCTCATTGCCGGATATCCGCATAAAGAATTCCACAACCATATCGCCTGCCAGCAAAAAGATAATCCCAAAAAAGATGGTGCCGGATACATTGAATAACAAATGAATCATAGCCGCCCGCTTGGCGTCTTTCTTACAGCCCATGCTGGCCAGAATAGCCGACATGGTACAGCCAATGTTGCAGCCCAGCATCATGAAAAGACAGACTGGCAGATCGACCAGACCTTCTCTGGCCAAAAGCATGATAATACCAACGGTGGCCGAGTTGCTCTGTAAAATTGCCGTAGCCACACAGCCGACCACAAACGCCAGAAATGGATTATCCAACGTTCCCAGTGCCTGAACCACCTCCGGTATCTGCTTCGCTTCTGTCAGGGCGCCGGAAATGGCGGAAATTCCCATAAAGAGGATACCAAAGCCCAGAATTACTTCTCCCAGACGGTTGATCGTCAAATTCTGCTTCATGAACATAACCATGATCACACCGATAATGACAAACAACGGTGCGATCGCTGCCATATCAAAAGCAATCAGCTGTCCGGTTACCGTCGTACCGATATTCGCTCCCAGAATAATGCCGGGCGTCTGTGCAAGACGCATTAATCCGGAATTTACAAAACTGACTACCATAACGGTAGTTGCGTTAGAAGATTGGATTAAAGCAGTAAAGAAAGTTCCCACGAGCACGCCGATGACACGATTCTTAGTAAACACTTCCAGGATGCTTCGCATCTTAGAGCCAGCTACTTTCTGAAGGCCTTCGCTCATCATAGTCATTCCATAAAGGAAAAAGCCAAGACCACCCGCCAGAGATATGATTATCGCCATTTTTCTTACTCCTTTGTATTTTTTACAATTCTTTTGAAACTCGAAGGGATATAACTTAGATTTAACAAAAAATTCACGTAATTTTAACTATATAAGAAAATGGCAGCTTTGTCTATAGGAAGTTTACACAAATCGGCGGGAGAATCTATATTCTCCCGCCGAAAAAATGCGTACTTATGAAAAATATAATTTGCCTGCCAATGCATCCCGCTGAATTTGCTCCCGCAATTCTTCCACGGAATCAAACTTACATTCCGGACGCACAAAATGATAAAATTCTACCCAGGCATTTTTTCCATATAAATTTTCATGACAATCAAATAAAAACGTTTCTACCCCGGCAAAAGGAACTTCTACCGTGGGTTTTACTCCCACATTGGAAATTCCATAGTAAGTTTTGCCGTCCACATAACTTTTTGTGGCATATACGCCAAAGGGAGGCAGCAGCTTTCCGTTTTCCGGTATTTGATTAATCGTGGGCAGTCCCCAGGTTCTTCCCAAATGACGGCCGTGAACCACCGTTTGCCGGACGAAATAAGGATATCCCAACAGACGGTTCACCGTTTCGATCTTTCCTTCCCGCAGGGTTTCCCGAATCCAGGTACTGCTGATCACACGCTCCCCATCCGTCTGCTTTTCCATGACTTTCACTTGAAAACCGTATTCTTTTCCCATCTCGGCAAGCATTGCAGGCGTTCCCCTTCGCTGGTAACCGAAATGGAAATCAGGTCCCACAATCACGCATCCTGCTTTCAGTTTGCGAACCAGGATATCGCGGATAAAATCCTCCGGCGCCATCTTAATCACCGCATCCACAAAGGGACACTCAATCAGACAATCGATCCCCTTTCGTTCCAAAAGAATTTTCCTTTCTTCATTGGTCAGCAGGGTTCTGGTAATTTTGGTGCCAAGACGTACCAGGGGAGATACATCAAAGGTAAAGACAACGGTCTCATACCCGTTTTTCCCCGTGCGCAGTGTCTCTGACAACAATTTATTATGACCGCGATGCAACCCATCAAACTTTCCCAGGGTCACAACACTTCTCTTTTGCAATTGAAAATCCAGTGTATTTGTAATATATTCCATAGTGTACTCTCAGTAAAAAATTTTAACCGGACGATACCAATCCCCGGATTTGCCATACAGACCGATGAACCGTCCCTGGCTGTCGTAGACCCGGACCGTATTCTGTTTCTCTTCCCATCCGGCCGCAGTCCCCGCTTCCTGTTCACGGTCCGTTATACAGGCTGTAAGGGGAAAGGGATTCCCATTGTGTACCAGCTTATCTTTATCGGCCTTCATCTGTACACGGCAAAGCCCGTCAAACATGTGATCCACCGGAATCACCCATTCCGCGATATTGCCTTCCTCCACAGCTTTGCCAATCTGTGAAAGCGTATGGGCTGTCTTACTGGTAAACCGCTCCACCTGGATCCGTTCCAGCCGTTCCATGGCCGCGCCGCAGCCCAGCTGTTGTCCTATATCATGGCAAAGCGTACGAATATAGGTGCCTTTGGAGCAGTGCACGCGAAAAGCCACCAGCGGAAGTTCCACGGAAAGAAGGGTAATTTCATAAAAATGTACCCTGCGGGCTTTTCGCTCTACCACTTTCCCTTCTCTGGCCAATTCATACAGCTTGCGCCCCTGAACCTTCAAGGCAGAATACATGGGCGGCACTTGCTGCTGTTCGCCCACAAATCCGCCCATACATTGGCGCAGTTCTTCTTCGGTCACACACACCGGCCTTTCGGCAATGACGGTTCCTGTCATGTCCTGGGTATCCGTTTCCACGCCCAGCCGCATAACAGCTTCATAGGTTTTATCATGGTCAGCCAGCAGATCACACAGTTTCGTTCCCTTACCCAGACAAACGGGCAAAACGCCTGTGGCCTCCGGGTCCAGCGTTCCCGTATGACCAATTTTTTTCATGTGCAAAATCCCGCGCAGTTTGGCGACCACGTCGTGAGAGGTATATCCTGCCTCTTTGTAAACATTCAGGACTCCGTTAAACTCCATGCTCTTCTCCCAATAGCTGCTTCTCAATATCATACGTTAAACTATTCACCACATCATGGGGAGAACCCTGCAGCGTGCAGCCTGCCGCCAGTACGTGACCGCCGCCGCCAAAAAAGGAGGCCGTCCTTGCCACATTGACCTTTCCGTTGGAACGCAAACTGACTTTATATTCCTGTATACCGATTTCATACAGAAAAATAGCAACTTCCACTCCCCGGGTATTCTGAAGCTGATTGACAATACCATCCAAATCTTTGGGAGTCACCGTATAGAAACGCAAATCCCTGGCCCTCAAATAAGAAACAATACATTTTCCATCTAAAAGCAGCATACTTTCCAGGATCGCCCGGCCCATAATCTGATTTTGATGATACGTTTTTACATAAAAGGAATTCCGGATAATCTCAGGAAAAGGAACACCCAACCGCATCAGGTTGGCCGCGATTTCCATCGTACGGGGAGAGGTACAGGAATACTGAAACACTCCCGTATCATGCACAATACCCGTATATAAGGCTTCGGCCACCTCTTTGGTTATGGAATCCTCATCCAGAAGTTCATAGAGTACCTCACAGGTGGAACTGGCATCAGGGCAAATATGATTGACCATACAAAGTCCCTGATTGGTCACATGATGGTCAATACACACCGTATGTACGCTGGTATCCAATGCTGCTTTGGCAACGCCGATCCGATCCTGACTACTTACGTCCAGAAGCAGGAAAAGGTCATATACCTTTCCCTCCTCCCAGTCATGTTTCACATCACCGATATCTGCGATAAAAGAAAATACATCCCGGACTTCCTCCAGATAGACGTCTGTCTCAATCTGCGGATAATTCGCTTTCAGATAGAGGTAGAGTCCCATACAGGAACCCACGCAGTCTCCATCAGGCCGTACATGGCCGGCAATCGCCATGGTCCTTACGCCTGTCAGGACATCTGAAATCTTATTGATCATCTTCCTCAATCCTCTCTGATAATCCCTGATTCACTTCGTTAATCAACTTTGACATATTGACACCGTATTCAATGGATTCATCCAGAATAAACTGAATCTCCGGTGTATTGCGCAGGTTCAGCCGTTTCGCCAAAAGCCTGCGGATATATCCTTCCGCGCTTTTCAGCCCCTTGATAGCGGCTGCCTTTTCTTCTGCCGTACCAAGGATACTGATATATGCCTTGCAGGTTTTCAGATCCGGAGCCACCTGGGCATCGGTCACCGATAGCATCAGGGGGATCCTGGGATCTTTGATTTCCTGGCGGATAATGGCACTGAGTTCCTTCATAACCTCGCCATTAATTCTTGTATTTTTGATACTGTTTTTTCGCATCTTCTATTTTGTCCTCCGATTGCTGCCTCAGGCGGAAAGCTTAACGGGGAACCTCCACCATAATGTAAGCTTCTACCTGATCCAGTTCCTGAATATCATTAAAGCCTTCAAATACCAAACCACATTCATAACCGGCTCTGACTTCCTTCACATCGTCTTTGAACCGTTTCAAAGATGCCAGCGGTCCTTCGAAAATCTGCTTTCCTTCTCTCGTCAGGCGCACCTTACAGCCTCTCTGGAAAATACCGTCCATAACGTAGCTTCCGGCAATATTGCCCACGCCGGACGCCTTGAAGATCTGGCGGACTTCACCGTGACCGATAATCTTTTCTTCATAAATTGGATCCAGCATACCTTTCATGGCAGCTTCCACATCTTCGATGGCCTGGTAAATAACCTTATAGAGACGCAGGTCCACGCCCTCTCGCTCGGCCGTAGCCTTTGCGGTGGCATCCGGACGCACATTGAAACCAATGACAATTGCGTTAGAAGCAGAAGCAAGGGTCACATCAGACTCGTTGATGGCGCCGACGCCGCCGTGGATCACTTTTACAACCACTTCTTCATTGGACAGTTTCATAAGACTTTGTTTTACAGCCTCCACAGAACCCTGTACGTCGGCTTTTACAACAATGTTCAGTTCTTTCAGATTGCCTTCCTGAATCTGGTTAAACAGATCATCCAAAGACATTTTAGTCTTAGTCTCTTCCAACAGACGGTTTTTATTCTCGGAAATAAAGGTTGCGGCAAAGTTTTTCGCATCCTTATCATTATCCGTAGCCACCAGTACTTCACCGGCATTCGGCACATCGGAAAGGCCAAGAATCTCTACCGGAGTAGACGGTCCCGCCTCTTTCACACGGCGTCCTTTATCATCCATCATAGCACGCACTTTACCGGAGCAGGCGCCTGCGGCAATGAAATCACCCACATGGAGGGTACCTTTCTGAACCAGAATGGTAGCAACCGGTCCTTTTCCTTTATCCAGTTCCGCCTCGATGACAAGGCCACGGGCATTTCGCTTCGGATTCGCTTTCAGTTCCATTACCTCGGCGGTCAGAAGGATCATCTCCAGAAGATCACTGATACCTTCCTGGGTCTTAGCGGACACGGGAACGAAAACAGTACTTCCGCCCCAGTCTTCCGGAACCAGTTCATATTCGGATAATTCCTGTTTCACACGCTCAATATTCGCGCTCGGTTTATCGATCTTATTGACGGCAACGATGATTTCCACGCCGGCAGCCTTCGCATGGTTGATGGCTTCAATCGTCTGCGGCATCACGCCGTCGTCGGCGGCTACCACCAATACGGCGATATCGGTGGAATTTGCTCCACGCATACGCATGGCTGTAAATGCCTCGTGACCCGGCGTATCCAAAAATGTGATTTTCTCGCCCTTGATGGATACCACCGATGCACCGATGGCCTGGGTGATACCGCCTGCTTCTTTACCGGTTACATTGGTCTTACGGATCGCATCCAAAAGGGAAGTTTTACCATGGTCAACGTGACCCATGACGCAGACAACCGGCGGTCTGGATACCATGGTATCCGGATCTTCTTCCTCTTCCTTTAAGAGTTCTCCGATCACATCCACCTTTTCTTCCTGTTCCGCGATGATATCATATTCCAGCGCGATCTCCTGGGCCTTTTCGAAGTCGATCTCCTGGTTTACGGTTACCATGATACCCTGCATGAAAAGCTTTTTCACGATAACAGAGGACTGCATCTTCATTTTCTCCGCCAGTTCACGAATCGTCAGCTTCTCCGGAATCACAATTTCCTTTACTTCTTCCTTCTTCTCTTCCTTCGGCTGCGGACGAACAGGCTTTTGCAGTGCTTTCGGCAGTCTCTGGTTTGGACGGCGGCTATTCTGGTTCGGGCGGTTGCTATTTTGTCCGCCTCTGCGGTCCTGGGTCTTTTTCTCTTCCCGCTCCCGCTCTTTTTCTTTATCTTTTTCTTTACTCTTAACGTCTCTGGACGGTTTTTTCAATCCAAGATCCATAGAATCAACCGAAGAAGAACGGGAACGGTCGCTGCGGCGGTTATCACGATTATCGCGGCCATCCCGCTCTCTTCCATCCCGGTCTCTGTTATCCCGGTTCATGCCGCCGCGGTTATTATCGAATCTTCTCTGGCCGTCTTTTCCTTCCTGATTTCCAAAGGAACGGTCTCCGAACCGTCTCTGGCCCTCCTGGCGTCCTTCCTGATTTTTTCCGCCGAAACGGTTCTGGCCGTTACGATCCTGACGATTGTTGTCAAATCTTTTCTGGCCGTCTCTTCCCTCCTGATTGTTTCTGCGGTCCCGGTTATCCCGGCGGTCACCGTCACGATTGTCGCGGCGGTCATTATCCCGGCGGTCCTGTCCATTCCGGTTTCCAAAGGAACGGCGGCCCTCCTGACCGTCACGCCGGTCATTATTATGATCCTGAAAACGGCGGGACGGAGCATTTGCGGCCGGATTCTGGGTATTTCTCGCGGACTGGGGATTACGGGTATTGGTTTCTGCCGGTTTTACCGTTTCTGTCCTGGTTTCCGCTTTGATTTCCACTTTGGTCTCCGCCTTGGTTTCTGCTTTCGTCTCCACCCTGGTCTCCACTTTGGCCTCCACCCTGGTTTCCACTTTGGTCTCCGGTCTTGCTTCCGGTTTTGGCTCAGTTTTTGGAACAGCCGGCTTAACTGCCTCCTGGGCCTTCACCGCCACATCCTGGGCCTTTACCGCCGCATCCTGCGGTTTTGGCTGTGGCTTTGGCTGTGGTCTTGCCGGAATCTGGTTCGTCAGGGGTCTGGGCTGTGGTTTTGGCTGTATCTGTGCTTTGGGCTGCGCTTTCGGCTGTGGTTTTACCGCCGTCTTTGCAGGTTTCGCATTCCGATGGAAATTCTTGCCTTCCTTCGTCATGGCATTCTGCGGACGGAAAACCTGAATCAGATTGGATTTTTTCTTCGGACGTTCCATACGCTCGCCGCCTTTCTTATCGCCGCCGCGGCTGCCCTCTTTCTTTCCCTCTTTGCCTTCTTTTTCTTCTTTCTTTCCGGAAAATGCATCCCGGACCATCTTTTCATCTTTTTCTTCCAATGTACTCATATGACTCTTAACTTCTATCTTCTTCTCCTTCAAAAAATCTAAAACTTCCTTGTTGGTTCTATCTAATTCCTGTGCTACTTCATATACTCTTAGTCTTGGCATTCTGCCACCACCAGCCTTTCTGATTTCTTCCGGTTCACTGACATCCTAACTGTTTTTCCAGCGCATTCGCAAAATTCTGATCAATCACAGCCAGCGACGCCCGAAATTCTTTCCCAATCGCATTTCCCAATAACTCTTTGGTTCCAAATTCATAGTAAGGTACTTCATAAAAGGTACACATATCTCGAAATTTCTTTTTGGTATTTTCGGAAGCTGTTTCGGCTACCAGCACAAGACGGGCCTTCCCGGCCTTAACCATCTTTTCCGTACTGAACTCCCCGCTGGCTACCTTACCTGCTTTCATGGAAAGGCCCAGCAAAGAGGCAATTTTATTATTTTTCAACCGCGTTCAGTTCCTCCCTCAGCTTTTCGTACACTTCCTGGGGAATCGGCATTTTCAGGGAACGTTCCAGACCTCTGGACTTTATGGCCTTTTCCAGACATTCTCCGGAATAACAAAGATAGGCCCCACGGCCATTTTTCCGGCCGGTGGTATCCAGAACAATCTCTTCTTCTGTCGTCCTCAGAACACGTATCATTTCCTTTTTATTCTTCATCTCGTTGCAGCCGATACATTTGCGCAACGGAACTTTCTTTACATTCGCCATCCTATTCTTCCGTCACCGGCTCCTCATAAGCTTCTGTCTCATCGTCTTCATAAGTATCCTCCGGATATCCGCCCTCCGGATATTCCTCTTCCGGATACTCATCCTCATATTCTTCCTCGCTCTGGTAATACTCAAAATCTCCCGCCTCTCTGGCCTGGGTTTCACTCTTAATATCGATCTTGAATCCGGTCAGACGGGCTGCCAGACGGGCATTCTGTCCTTCTTTGCCGATTGCCAGTGATAATTGATAATCAGGAACAATTACTAGCGCCGTCTTCTCATCCGGGTCTGCCAGAACAGAAATTACCTTTGCCGGACTTAACGCATTTTCAATCAGTAATGCCGGGTTTTCATCCCAGCTGATGATATCAATTTTTTCTCCCCGCAGTTCGTCTACAATCGCATTGACACGGGAGCCATTCATACCGACACAGGCTCCTACCGCATCCACATCGGGATCATTGGAACTTACGGCAATCTTGGTACGGGAACCAGCTTCTCTGGCAATACTACGAATCTCTACGATACCCTCACGAACCTCCGTAACTTCTTCCTCAAACAGTCGCTTCACCAGTTCGGGATGGGTTCTGGACACCAGAATCTTCGGTCCGCGGGTGGTATCCTTTACCTCCAGCACATACAGCTTAATGCGCTCCGTGGGCCGGAAAGTCTCGCCTTTTACCTGCTCGTTCTCATTTAACAGGGCATCCACTTTTCCCAGATTGATGCTGACATTTCTGCCCAGATACCGCTGTACCACACCGGTAACCACATCATGCTCCTTCTGATAATACTCATCATAAAGCACTTTCCGCTCTTCCTCACGGATTTTCTGAAGAATCACGTTCTTAGCATTCTGGGTGGCAATACGGCCGAACTGTTTGGACTGGATCGGTACCTGAACAATGTCTCCCAGGTCATACTTGGAATCTATCATACGGGCATTGGCAAGGCTGATTTCCAAAACCGGATCTTCCACATTTTCCACTACAGTCTTTTCGGCGACCACACCAAATTCGCAGGTTTCCGGATCAATGCTGACTTTCACATTGTCTGCTTTTCCGAAATGATTTTTACATGCCTGCAGCAAGGACTGTTCAATAGCCTCCAATAATACGCTTTTGCTGATATTTTTTTCTCTTTCAAGAATAGTAAGTGCTTCCATTAATTCTGTATTCATTTTTTTCTAAATCCTCCTAAAATTCAAACGCAAGCCGGATCAGCGCAATGTCCGCTCTCGTAAATACCAGGGGCTCTCCTTCCTCCGGTGTAATCGTCACGCACTTATCATCATATGCGGTAAGAACCCCAAAGAATTCTTTCTGTTTATTTACCGGACGGTAAGTACGCACCTCAACAGCTTTCCCTAGACTCCGCTTAAAATCTTTTTCTTTTTTCAGAGGGCGGTCAAGACCTGGAGAACTCACCTCCATGATATAAGCGTCATCGATATAATCCAGAGCATCCAGCTTATCACTGAAAATACGGCTGACCGCTTCACAGTCATCAATCGTAATGCCGCCTTCCTTATCGATATAAAACCGCAGATACCAGGTGCCTGCTTCTTTCACATACTCCACATCCACCAGTTCAAATCCAAACTGTTCCAGAACTGGTATGGCCATAGCTTCTGCCTGCTGTTCGTACTGCTCTCTCAAACTCATTCTTTCACCACCTTCTTTCAGGGAAAGGATGGAATACTTTCCCATACC
>CAYRTA010000067.1:0-12302 GCA_964427045.1 uncultured Hoministercoradaptatus sp.
ACATCCGTGGAGGTGTCAGACAGAATTCTTTCATACATTTAATTAAGGAGGACGTGCTATGAGACCAGAGTGGGAAGGTTTCTCAGCGGGTGTTTGGGAGAAAGAAATTAATGTAAGAGACTTCATTCAGAAGAATTACACCCCATATGATGGGGACGATGCCTTTCTTGCAGGCCCAACTGAGAATACCAAAGATTTATGGAAACAGGTTATGGAACTGTCTGCGGAGGAACGCGAAAAAGGCGGCGTTCTGGATATGGATACCCGTATCATCTCCACGATTACTTCTCATGGACCTGGATATCTGAATAAAGAGAAGGAAACAATTGTTGGTTTCCAGACGGATAAACCATTTAAACGTTCACTGCAGCCTTATGGCGGTATTCGTATGGCAGTTAAGGCCTGCGAAGACAATGGCTATCATGTGGATCCTGAAATTGTGGAGTTTTTCACGAAGCATAGAAAAACCCATAATGACGGCGTATTTGACGCTTATACACCAGAAATGAGAGCCTGCCGTTCCAGCCATATCATTACCGGTCTGCCGGATGCTTATGGACGTGGACGTATTATCGGCGATTACCGTCGTGTGGCATTGTATGGTGTTGACCGTCTGATTCAGGATAAACAGCATCAGAAAGATACCACCCGTATCATTATGTATTCTGACGTAACCCGTCAGAGAGAAGAACTTTCCGAGCAGATCAAAGCTCTGAAAGAACTGAAGCAACTGGGACAGATTTATGGATTTGATATTTCCCAGCCGGCTAAGAACGTACAGGAAGCAATCCAGTGGCTGTATTTCGGCTATCTGGCAGCAATCAAGGAGCAGAATGGTGCAGCTATGTCATTGGGCCGTACATCCACGTTCCTGGATATTTATGCAGAACGTGACCTGGCAAACGGTACCTTCACCGAGGAGCAGATTCAGGAGTTTGTCGATCACTTTATTATGAAACTGCGTCTTGTTAAATTTGCAAGAACTCCGGAATACAATGCACTGTTTTCCGGCGATCCGACCTGGGTAACCGAATCTATCGGCGGTATGGGTATTGACGGTCGTTCCATGGTAACGAAGATGTCCTTCCGTTACCTGCACACCCTGAGTAATCTGGGAACTGCTCCGGAACCAAACCTGACCGTATTGTGGTCTACCAGACTGCCGGAAAACTTCAAACGTTTCTGCGCTAAGACTTCTATCGAATCCTCTTCCATCCAGTATGAGAATGATGATTTGATGCGTGTGACCCACGGTGATGATTATGCCATCGCCTGCTGCGTATCCTCTATGAGAGTAGGTAAAGAGATGCAGTTCTTCGGTGCGCGCGCAAACCTGGCAAAATGCTTGTTGTATGCCATCAACGGTGGTGTGGATGAGGTCAGCAAGAAACAGGTTGGACCGAAGTATCGTCCGATTACTTCCGAATATCTGGATTACGATGAGGTTATGGACAAATTCCATGCAATGATGAAATGGCTGGCACAGGTATATGTAAATGCCCTGAACATCATTCATTATATGCATGATAAGTATTGCTATGAGAGACTTCAGATGGCTCTTCATGACAAGAAAGTGACCCGTTGGTTTGCAACCGGTATTGCCGGGTTGTCCGTAGTAGCTGATTCTCTGTCCGCAATCAAATACGCAAAGGTAAAAACAATCCGTGATGAGAATGGTATCGTTGTAGACTACGAAGTAGAGGGCGAGTTCCCGAAATATGGTAATGATGATGACCGGGTAGATGATATCGCTTATGATATCGTTCACGACTTCATGGCCTATGTAAAAGGAAATCATACCTACCGCGGCGGTATCCCGACCACTTCTATTCTGACCATTACTTCCAACGTTGTATATGGTAAGGCAACTGGTTCTACACCGGACGGAAGAAAAGCCGGAGAGCCGTTTGCACCTGGCGCGAACCCAATGCACAGAAGAGACAGCCACGGCGCGGTAGCAAGCTTGAGTTCCGTATCTAAGCTTCCGTTTAAGGATGCGCAGGATGGTATTTCCAATACCTTCTCCATCATTCCGGGCGCTCTTGGAAAAGATGATGTGGTTACTTTTGGCGATATTGAATTTGAATTGGAACCGGATTGCGCTTGCTGCGAACCGAATGCCAATTTGAGTGACGAAGAATAAAAGTATAACGGCAATCAATAAAAATAGAGAGAAATATAGAAAAACAGGAGGAAATTGCTATGAATATCAGTGAATCCCGGATCGATAACCTTGTAAATCTGTTAGATGGCTATGCTGAAAAAGGTGGTCATCATCTGAACGTAAATGTGTTTACAAAAGACACTTTGCTGGACGCTCAGGCTCATCCGGAAAAATATCCGCAGCTGACCGTTCGTGTTTCCGGATATGCAGTAAACTTTAACAAACTGACCAAAGAGCAGCAGGATGAAGTTATTTCCAGAACATTCCATGACGGTATGTAAAAAATAAAAGAGGCTGAATTATGGGGAAAGGCAGAATACATTCCCTGGAAAGCTTTGGCACGGTGGACGGCCCGGGAGTACGGTTTGTCGTATTCTTTCAGGGCTGCCCCATGCGGTGCCTGTACTGTCACAATCCTGACACCTGGGCCCCCCACGGCGGCACGGAGATGACAGTAGATGAGATTCTTGCCCAGTATGAGAAAAACCGGGTGTTTTACCGTCAGGGAGGTATAACGGCCACCGGCGGAGAGCCTTTGATGCAGCTTGATTTCCTTACGGAGCTGTTTACAGCAGCGAAAGCCAGACGCATACATACTTGTCTCGATACCTCCGGCATCGTGTATAGGGAGGGGAACCGGGCCAGGTTTGAAGCGTTGTTTAAACAGCTGGATTTGGTTCTGTTGGATATCAAGCACAGCGATCCCGAAAAACATGTGGAATTGACCAGCCAGAAGCAGGAATATGTATTGGCTTTTGCCAGTGCGCTGGCTAAGGCAAAGATTCCCATGATTGTCCGTCATGTGGTGGTTCCCGGTATTACCGATCAGAGAGAAGAATTGGAAGGCCTGGGCAGATTATTAGCGGCTTATCCCAATGTAAAGGGGCTGGAACTTTTGCCCTATCACACGATGGGTGAGCAGAAATATAAAAATCTTGGCATACCTTACCCGCTGAAAGGCGTAGAGGCGTTACCGAAGGAAGCAATTGCCGATGTAAGAAAGATCGTTTTGGAGGCTTACAAAAAAGCCAGATAAAATGCTTTCTTTTCCTGGGGATTAATGGTATAATGAGTTATCAAAGAGCATGTATTGGGGTATGCTCAAAAAGAGAACGATATCAGGACTGGGGGTAAGCTTATATGGAAAATATGTACAAGATTTTTTCAAACGATGACAAAAACATCGCCTTGAGAGTCTATGAGGGGCACATCGCCACTCCCCACTCTCACATTTCTCATTATTTTGATATGACCACACTTCGTACCAGAGTTTCGGAAGCTTCGGCAGTGGCTCAGGTATTGGCCAGTCATTATGAGATGAGTACCGTAGTAGATACGATCATCTGTATGGATGGAACAGATGTAATCGGGGCTTACCTGGCTGAGTATCTTGGTAAGGCCGGCATTATGTCCATGAATGCACATGAGACGATTTATGTGGTGTCGCCGGAAGTAAATATTAACGGACAGTTAATGTTCCAGCAAAATATGATTCCGATGATCAAGAATAAAAATATTCTGATTTTGACATCCACAGCTACGACCGGCGGTGCGCTGCAGGCATGTTTTGACTGTGTAAATTATTATCAGGGTATACTGCGAGGCGCATGTGCAATTTTCAGCGCTGTCAATAAAATCAACGGAATCCCGGTAAAATCTATTTTCCATACAAGTCAGGTTCCGAACTATCGCAGCTACACAACCAGAGAGTGTCCTTATTGTAGAAGTCACAAGAAGATTGATGCCATTGTCAATGGTATTACATTCTCTCAGTTATAATGATAGGATATACTCGAAAGAGTATATGAAAAGCGGCTGTTTTTGCAGCCGCTTATCTTTTGCTAATCGGAAAGGAACAGGGTTATGGCAGTAAATCAAACCTTTATTATCAGAAAATTACAAAATCTGGAGGAGATGTATGTGGCTTATTCCGCGGTGACCCGTATGCCGTTTGCCACATGTGATGAAGAAACCTTCAATGACCAGGTATGGATCTTTACAAGTGAGGATAAAATAAAAGAATTTGCGCAATCTTATAAAGAACGGCATATTTTGATCCTCCCCGTGAAGGTACTGAAAAATCAGGCAAAATTCTTCTATACAAATCTCTTTACCATGGGCATCAATGAGATTGTTTTTGTTGACGGTGAAACAGAGAGCAAATTGGAACTGACCAGCGTGGTGCGTATGCCCGATTACAGTAAGGTAGATCCGAAACAGCGGCCCCTTTTAAATCCGCAGCTTCTTTTATCTTCGATTTATTTTCTGCAGGAGCTTCGCCGTCCCGAACAGGAACCGGACCGGGAGAAACTCCTGGAACTGGAAGAAGAAATGTCCGTAAATATGCTGAAATCCAAATTTCTCATGCCCGTGGATTTACAGGGGGACGGAAAGGGAAAAAATATTCGCATGATTTATGTGCAGAATAAAAAAGGGGAAAAGTATCAGCCGATTTTCTCAGATACCGGAGAACTGATGAAGCATTATCAGGGCAAAAATCCTACGCAGCAGATCGCGCAGGTGTCATTTGATAAGCTTTTGATCTATTTGCTCAAGGATGTGGAAGGTTATGTACTGAACCCGGAGGGCATCAATTTAATTATCAAGAAGAATCAGATTGAATTTATTGTGAAGAAGTACGGAAATCGCTAAGGAGGTTATGAAAATTGCGAATTGAGGATTGCAAAGCATATGAGATAGAGCAGCAGGAGAGGATCGAAGATATCCAAACAGACGGATATCTGCTTCGCCACAAAAAGAGCGGGGCCCGTGTCATACTTCTCAAAAATGAGGATGATAATAAAGTATTTAATATCGCTTTTCGTACCCCGCCGGCGGATAGCACCGGTGTGGCTCATATTCTGGAGCACAGTGTTTTGTGCGGCTCCCGGCAATTTCCGTTGAAAGACCCTTTTGTAGAATTGGTGAAGGGTTCTCTGAATACCTTCTTAAATGCAATGACTTATCCGGATAAAACCATGTATCCGGTGGCAAGCTGCAATGATCAGGACTATCAAAACCTGATGCATGTGTACCTGGATGCCGTATTTTATCCGAATATTTATGAGAAAGAAGAGATTTTCCGTCAGGAGGGCTGGCATTATCAGCTGCCATCCGTGGATGCGGCGCTTGAATACAATGGTGTAGTCTATAACGAGATGAAGGGCGCTTTTTCTTCTCCGGAAGAAGTGCTGAACCGGGAAATCTTTAATGTATTGTTTCCGGACACCCCTTACGGTGTGGAATCCGGAGGAGACCCGGAAGTGATTCCGGAACTGACTTATGAACAATTTTTGGCATTCCATGGAAAGTATTATCATCCGTCCAACAGTTATATCTATCTTTATGGAAATATGGATATGGCGGAGAAGCTGGAATGGATTGACCGGGAATACTTGAGCCACTTTGACCAGATTTTTGTAGACTCCGCTATTCCTCTTCAGAAGAGTTTTGCACATCCCGTAGAACACCAGATGGAATATCCCATCGCGGAGAGTGCGTCGGAAAAACAAAATACCTATCTTTCCTGCAGCATGGTAACTGGTATCAGTACGGATGTGGAACAGATGACGGCGCTGGAGGTTCTGGATTATTATCTGCTGTCCGCTCCGGGAGCGCCTCTTCGTAAGGCACTTTTGGAGGCAGGAATTGGTAAGGATGTGGATGGTGGTTTCAATAATGGAACTTATCAGCCGTTTTTCTCCATTGTATTAAAAAACAGTGAACCGGAGCATAAAGAAAAATTTTTGTCCGTCATTCGCAGCACATTGGAAGGAATTCTTGCAAACGGAGTCGATAAAAAGGCTCTTTATGCCGGTATCAATTTCCTGGAATTTCGGTTCAGGGAGGCTGATTATGCATCCTTTCCAAAGGGATTGATGTACGGTCTCGATGTGTTTGACAGCTGGCTTTATGATGACCAGAAACCATTTGCGTATCTGAAACGGCTGGCTATTTTTGACCGATTGAAACAGAAAGTAAACGAAGGATATTTTGAGGATTTAATCCGTACCTGTCTTTTGGACAATCCCCATCGGGCGGTGGTCATTGGTATTCCGAAGCAGGGACTGACGGCGAAACGGGAAGAGGCGTTGGCCAGAAAGCTGGCGGATAAGAAAGCTTCTCTTACACCGTCCCAGCGGGAAGCTTTGGTAGAACAGACGAAAGCTCTGGAGGCTTATCAGGAAGCGGAGGATTCCATCGAGGCGCGGGCAACCATTCCTATGCTGACGCGTCAGGATATCCGCCGGGAGACGATCCGGATTCACAATACGCCGGATCAGGTGGATGGCGTCACTTTCCTTCGTCATGAAATAGATACTAATGGAATTACCTATTTGGATTTGTTGTTTGATCTGGCTCATATACCGGATGAACTCATTCCTTATCTGGGAGTTTTAAAATCCGTGCTGGGTTACGTAGATACGGAACATTACGAGTACGGTGTATTGTTTAATGAAATCAATGCCCAAAGCGGCGGAATCAGCTGCGGTGTCCAGGTATTTGGACAAAAAGGGGAAAATGAGGATTGCCGCAGGATGTTTGGTGTGCGTGCCAAATATCTTGGTGAGAAGGAAGATTTCGTATTCCATATTATCCGTGAAATTCTGT
This sequence comes from uncultured Hoministercoradaptatus sp., assembly GCA_964427045.1. GTDB lineage: Bacteria > Bacillota > Clostridia > Lachnospirales > Lachnospiraceae > Oliverpabstia. Next base: position 6,776 of record CAYRTA010000067.1, read on the forward strand.
TTACGTCCCGCCTGGAAGATGACCGCAGGCTGAAAGAAATTATTTCCCATAAGAAAGTTGGTCTGGAAGCTTCCCTGACGGAGGCAGGCCATTCTACGGCGGTGATGAGGGCCGGTTCCTATTATTCGGCTGTGTCCAATTTCCAGGACCGGGTTGCCGGCATTGCCTATTATCAGCTGCTGGCTGATCTGGATCGGCACTTTGAGGAAAAGAAAGAGGACTTAAAACAGAAGCTGGCGCTTTTGATACGTATGATTTTCCGGCCGGAAAATCTGTTTGTCAGCGCTACGGCGGACCAGGCAGCTTTGGACGAAACCAGGAGACAGATTGCCATACTGAAAAAGCTTTTGTATACGGAACCAGTAGACCAGGGTTCTATTTGTTATGATTTGGTGAATAAGAAAGAAGGTTTTTCTACGGCCGGACAGGTACAGTATGTGGCTGTGGGCGGCAATTTTATCAACGCGGGCTATGCGTATACCGGTGCGCTTCGTATTTTGAAAGTGATTCTGGGCTATGATTATCTGTGGATGAATATCCGGGTAAAGGGCGGCGCTTATGGCTGTATGTGCGGATTTCGAAGAACGGGCGACAGCTTCCTGGTATCTTACCGTGACCCCCATCTGGAACGTACGCTTCAGGTGTTTGCAGATGCGTCCGCTTATGTGGGCGGCTTTACGGCGGATGAACGTGAGATGACAAAATATATCATCGGAACAGTCAGTGAACTGGATGCGCCGATGACGCCGGCCATGCAGGGAACGTTCGCATTGCATGCATGGTTTGGCGGTATTACCAGGGAGGATTTGCAGAAAGAACGGGATGAAATTCTGGATGCGCAGCCGGAAGATATCCGTAAACTGGCGGATTTGATCGATGCTGTAGTGAAACAGGGATACCTGTGTGTAGTGGGAAGCGAATCGGCTCTTTCTAAACATGAGGAACTGTTAAATAGTGTAAAACCGTTGATTTGCTGATTCCCCGAGAGGATGTGTATCGAATGAAGGAAAATTTTAAATCTGGATTTGTAGCTATTATTGGCAGGCCGAACGTGGGCAAATCTACGCTGATGAATCATTTGATCGGACAGAAGATTGCCATTACGTCCAAGAAGCCGCAGACTACCAGGAACCGGATTCAGACGGTGTATACCTGCGAGGAAGGACAGATTGTTTTTCTGGATACGCCGGGCATTCACAAGGCGAAAAATAAGCTGGGAGAATATATGGTGAATGTGGCCCAGCAGACATTGAAGGAAGTAGATGTGATTTGCTGGCTGGTGGAACCGACGACATTTATCGGAGCCGGCGAGAAGCATATTATTGAACAGCTTCAGAAAATAAAGACGCCGGTGATTCTGGTAATTAATAAAATTGATACCATATCAAAAGAGGCTATTTTGCAAGTAATCGATACTTACCGAAAAGTGTATGATTTTGCGGAGATTGTTCCGGTGTCGGCTCTGAGAGGTATGAACACGGAGGATATCCTTTCCAGCATTTTCAAATATCTGACCTATGGCCCCATGTTTTATGATGAGGATACTGTAACCGACCAGCCCCAGCGGCAGATTGTGGCGGAGGTTATCCGGGAGAAGGCGCTTCATGCGCTGGATGAAGAGATACCCCATGGTATCGCGGTTACCATTGAGAAGATGCGGACGCGAAAAACCAGCAAAATTATGGATATCGAGGCCACGATTATCTGCGAGCGGGATTCCCATAAGGGAATTATCATCGGAAAGCAGGGAAATATGCTAAAAAAAATCGGCAGCAACGTCCGCTATGAGATTGAAAAAATGCTGGAGCAGCAGGTGAATCTGAAACTTTGGGTAAAGGTGAGAAAGGACTGGCGGGATAGCGATACGCTGATCAAAAATTTCGGTTACGATAAGAAAGAAGTATAATATGAGTGAATCCATGACCGTGACGGGGATGGTTCTTATGGCGGCGCCAGCAGGCGATTATGATAAGCGTCTGGTGGTTTTGACCCGTGAGCGGGGAAAAATTACGGTTTTTGCCCGGGGAGCCCGCAAGAGCACCAGTCCCTTTCTGGCAGCTGCCAATCCTTTTGTATTTGGCAGTTTTCAGGTGTATCAGGGCAAAACAGCCTATACGCTGGCGCAGGCGAACATAAAAGAATATTTCACAGAACTGGCGGCCAGACAGCCGGGGGTATATTATGGGTTCTACTTCCTGGAGATTGCAGAGTATTTCGGACAGGAAGGCAGCGAGGAGACGGATATGCTGAATCTTCTGTATGTGACGATGAAAGCGCTGCTGCATGATGGAATCCCTGATTCTCTGATCCGGTCCGTGTTTGAATTAAAGGCGCTGGTGATTAACGGAGAATATCCACGGATGTTTGAGTGCTGTGTGGATGGGAGACGGGAGCGCCTGACCCATTATTCCCGCCGGTATTCCGGCGTGATTTGTGAGACTTGTGCTTTGGCCGTACCGGATGCCAGACCCCTGTCGGCGGCGGCTTTATATACCATCCAATATATTATTGCCTCTCCGCTGGATAAGCTTTACCGTTTTACGCTGAAGCCGGAGGTTCAAAAAGAAGTGGAGGCCTTTTCGGAACGCTACATAGATGAGCATACGGACCGGAAATTTAAAAGTCTGGAAGTTCTAAAGGTGATGGCCTGATTTTCCCTTGAAAAACATGTGGCAGGAAGGTATAATAACACTGTCTTTGTTTAGGCTGAGCACAGTTCAATAAAGGAGAAGAGGATGAAGAAGTACGGCATCGTATGGCTGCTGCTGGTTTTGGTGCTGCTTTGTTCCGGCTGCGGCGGGATCGAGAAAGCAAAAGAATCCACGGTCACTGTTGATAAAGACGGCAAGATAACAGAATTGCTGATTGAAGCGTTTCCGGAGGATACCTATGACGGAGACGAACTGAAGCAGGACATTGAGGCGCTTGTGGAAACATACAACAGCGCCAATGGCGAGGGTCTTGTGGCTTTAAGTAAGTTTGAGGTTAAAAATGACACGGCCACAGTCATGCTGGATTTTCAGACGGCAGCGGATTACCGATCTTTTAATCAGGTAGATTTCTTTGCAGGGACGGTGGAAGAGGCCATTGCGGATTCTTATGCGTTTGCAGGTGATTTTCTGGACCGAAATGGAAATGCGGCGGATATCTCAATTCCCAATGACTGCAAAGAATATGAGGTCATGATTGTCCGTGAACCAATTTGTGTAATGGTGCCGGGAAAGATCCGCTATGTCAGCGCTAATATGAAAGTACAAAATAAAAAATGCGCCGTTCTTTCGGAGGATTCCGGTTTGGATGATACCGGCTTGTCTGCGGTGACAGAGGCCTATGGCTATGTGATTTATGAAAAATAGTATTAAAAATAGCATTAAAAATAGCATTAGAAATAGCTTTTCGCGGCTGATGGATGAATGAGAGATAACGACAGGTGCAGATACCTGTGAATGATAAAGGAGATCAATGATGGAAAAGACAATGGAAAAGATCATTGCACTGGCAAAGTCCAGAGGATTTGTATATCCTGGTTCTGAGATTTACGGAGGACTTGCCAACACCTGGGATTATGGTAATTTGGGTGTGGAATTGAAAAATAACGTAAAAAAGGCCTGGTGGAAGAAATTTATCCAGGAAAGCCCTTATAATGTGGGTGTTGACTGTGCAATTCTGATGAATCCCCAGACTTGGGTGGCCTCCGGACATCTGGGCAGCTTTTCAGATCCATTGATGGATTGTAAAGAATGCCACGAGCGTTTTCGTGCGGATAAAGTAATCGAAGATTACAGCGCGGAGCATGGCATCACACTGGAAAACAGCGTGGACGCATGGAGTAATGAGGAGATGGAACAGTTTATTGAAAAAAATAATGTTCCCTGTCCTACCTGCGGCAAGCATAATTTCACTGGCATCCGCCAGTTTAACCTGATGTTCAAAACATTTCAGGGCGTAACGGAAGATGCAAAAAATACGGTATATCTGCGTCCCGAAACGGCACAGGGTATTTTTGTAAACTTTAAGAATGTACAGAGAACATCCAGAAAGAAACTGCCTTTTGGTATTGGCCAGATCGGAAAATCTTTCCGTAATGAGATTACACCTGGTAATTTTACGTTCCGTACCCGAGAGTTTGAGCAGATGGAATTGGAATTTTTCTGTAAGCCGGATACGGACCTGGAATGGTTCGCGTACTGGAAGCAGTTCTGCCTGGATTGGCTGTATTCTCTTGGCTTAAAAGATGACGAGGTTCGTTACCGTGATCATGAAAAAGAAGAGTTGTCTTTCTATAGTAAAGCAACTACGGATGTGGAATTTCTGTTCCCCTTTGGCTGGGGTGAATTGTGGGGCATTGCGGACCGTACCGATTATGATTTGACCCAGCATCAGAATGTATCCGGTCAGGATCTTACTTATTTTGATGACGAGGCGAAAGAAAAATATATTCCGTATGTTATTGAGCCGTCACTGGGCGCAGATCGTATGGTTCTGGCGTTTTTGTGCAGCGCTTACGATGAGGAAGTACTGGATGCTGAGAAGAATGATGTACGTACAGTGCTGCATTTCCATCCGGCACTGGCTCCTGTAAAGGTAGGCGTGCTGCCTCTTTCCAAGAAACTGAACGCAGGTGCGGAGAAAATCTTCGCGCAGCTTTCCAAGACCTGGAATTGCGAGTTTGATGACAGAGGAAATATCGGTAAGAGATACCGCCGTCAGGACGAGATCGGAACACCGTACTGTGTTACTTATGACTTTGAGTCAGAGACAGACGGCGCCGTTACCGTACGTGACCGTGATACCATGCAGCAGGAACGCATAAAGATCGAGGAACTGGAAGCATACCTGGCAGAAAAACTTGCGTTTTAACAGGCCAAAGCCGGCAATAACAGATTGGCGGTTTTGGTTATAATTGGTATGTTTACACTTGACGGGATACCATATTTTGTATAAAATTATGATATATATGAGTGTTTTGCTCATTTATATGCGGTGTCTATTTCCTGGGATGCCGGCTTTAGATACTAATATACTTTTTAGGAGGAATGAAAAATGGCAAAATGGGTTTATATGTTTACCGAGGGTAACGCCGCCATGAGAAACCTGCTTGGTGGAAAAGGCGCAAACCTTGCTGAAATGACAAACCTCGGTCTTCCTGTACCTCAGGGCTTCACAATCACAACAGAAGCTTGTACACAGTACTATGAGGATGGAAGAACAATCAACGATGAAATCATGGAACAGATCATGGAAGCAATCGTGAAGATGGAAAAAATCACCGGTAAAAAATTCGGTGACAAAGAAAATCCGCTTTTGGTTTCCGTTCGTTCCGGTGCGAGAGCATCTATGCCTGGTATGATGGATACCATCCTGAACCTGGGTCTGAATGAAGAAGTTGTTGAAGTTCTGGCAGCAAAATCCGGTAATCCACGCTGGGCTTGGGACTGCTATAGAAGATTTATCCAGATGTACTCCGATGTAGTTATGGAAGTTGGTAAAAAATACTTCGAGGAGCTCATCGACAAGATGAAAGCTG
>CAYRTA010000068.1:0-12286 GCA_964427045.1 uncultured Hoministercoradaptatus sp.
TTTATGAATTCTGCGCTTTCATCGGAAGCAATTCACTAACCTTTTCAGCAGGTTTCCTGACTCGCAGATCATCATTTAACTGTTCCTTCTCACACAAATATTATGCAATGGATGTTACAGAAAACTCCCTGTTCACAGTGACCGGATCGTTCAGGACTCTCACCTGATTCCCTTTTAACCAATGGATAAACCTCCATCTGGCACTGAAAAGCCCGCTATGTAATTACTTTTTATTATAGTCCTTTTGACAAAAATTTGTCAATTCTAATTGACATAAAATCCATGATTATTAGCAGCAGTCTGTGTGCATTCTTTTGTAACTGCGAAGCCCGAAGGGGCGAGCTGTTACGATTATTATAGTACTATTCATCAAAACCTTGTTCCTCTATATATCGTAACATTTTCTTCTTTGCGCGATGCCGTTTGCAATTTTCCGCATTCTTCGATTTTTTTTCATCCTGCCCCGCAGCAACCAGCGGAGACAAGCGCCTTGCAAACAATAATTTCTTCTCTTCTTCCGTAAACTGATTGATGATTTCCGTGGCAAGAATTTTGTCAATAACGGCACTGGAAACCGGATCTTCCTCTTTTCCTTCTTCCCTCATATACATTTCCACATCTTCCACCAAAACCATGTGCCTGGCCGACCGGTATGTATCAATTATATAATTATTTGCCACAGTGATCAGCCATGCAATCCGGCCTTTCTGATCCTTCACATATACCTCATCGAAATGTTCAATCATTCTCTTCCATGTCTCCTGCAGCGCATCATAAACCACAGATTTACCCATATGTCCGAATTTTCTGGTAATCGCCCACCGGACAGCTTCCTCGCATTCTTCATAGATACGCTCCGAAAGCATCGCCTTTTGCACCTCTGTCATTCTACCCGCTTTCATTTATCCCACCATCCGTTCTTCTATTTCTATAATCATGATCCGAACAGGCTGACTCCTGCTCATCCCAGGTTTCATACATAAAAAACCGGAATCCTGATGTTCTGGACTCCGGCCTGTTAGTATTCCTTATTTTCTGTTATTTGTTCTTTCCAGAATATAATCAACCGAACAATCAAAAAACTCCGCCGCTTTTTTCAATGTATCAATAGGCATACTTCTTGTACCCATTTCATAATGGGATAACGTTCGCTGACTAATACTTAATACTTTAGCAAGTTCATTCTGTGTCATGTCACGGTCTTCCCGCAAATCTCTTATCCGCTGCAGTTTCATGTCAATCTCCTTCTTCTTAAATGAGCATAACACGAAACTTGAACGATTAATTCAAACAGAACAAATTGGACTGTCTTAAAATGATTTTCCTATGAATATAAAAAAAGAATTCTGCGCGGGGTGCTTTTTGAACAAAAAAAATCCCAGGAAAAACGACCATTCATTTCTCCTGGAAATTGCTTATTATGAATTTTCTGATTTTGCACTTTTTCTTATACGCTCGCAGTATTTCTTCCCTCTTTCTTTCTGCTGATCCATTTGGATTTCCTCATAATCATCTGGCTTTCCGATGATCAACTCATCCATCGGCACCTGGAATATCCGACTAAGGGCATAGAAATTCTCCAAAGTTGGAATATTTACGCCATCTGTCCACCGATAGACAGTCTGAACACAAGTCAGATTCATCTGCCTTCTCAGATCCTGTGGCGTAAGCTGGCGTTCTTTCATTAACTTTTTAATTTTTTGGCCTGATTTAACTCTATCAATCTCGAATTTCATTCCGTATATTCCTTGTTTTCATAATATATAATTAGCATGTTACTGTAGTATCATCTGCTGGATGGTAAGTATCCACCAGCCGCGCAGTCAACTCCCGGATCGTATCCTCATTTTCGTACGCAGCCTGCATAAGGGACTGTAGCCCTTCTAAAAATTCATCGGTATCAAAGGGAACCGGTTTTCCTATGTAAATCATATGATTGGGTGTAACCGTCATACCCTCCTGAGCCATCAGTTTTTCCTCATATAATTTTTCACCAGGACGAAGTCCCGTATATTCCACCTTAATATCCACATCCGGCTTATATCCGGACAGTTTGATCATATTACGGGCCAGGGTATCAATTTTTACCGGAGAACCCATATCTAAAACAAAGATTTCTCCGCCTTTCGCATACGTACCGGCCTGAAGCACCAGACTTACAGCCTCCGGAATCGTCATAAAATAACGAATAATATCCGGATGGGTGACCGTTACCGGACCGCCGGCCGCGATCTGCTTTTTAAATAGCGGAATTACACTGCCGTTGCTGCCCAGTACGTTACCGAAGCGCACTGCAACAAATTCTGTCATGGGCCGAAATGGGCCATGCATATCTTTCATTCCGCCCACTTCATCGTCGGCATGGGCATACAGAAGTGGTAATTTTTCTGCGTTCCCCTCCTTGATACACCGGTCAAATACCTGGATAATCATCTCGCAAAGACGTTTGCTGGCGCCCATGATATTGGTGGGATTCACAGCCTTATCCGTACTGATCAGGACAAATCGCTGACATCCGTTCATCATTGCCGCATAAGCTGTCTTATAAGTTCCTATGGCATTATTCTTAATGGCCTCGCTGGGACTTCCCTCCATCAGCGGCACATGTTTGTGAGCGGCCGCATGATATACGATTTCCGGATGGTATTGGGAAAACACCTGTCTCACCCTCCGGCTATCCCGCACAGAACCAATCAGCACCTTTAAATTTAATTCCGGATACTTCATTTTCAGTTCCTGCTGAATATCATAGGCATTATTTTCATATACATCGAAAATAATTAGCATCCGTGGATGATGACTGGCTATCTGCCGGCACAATTCACTGCCAATGGAACCGCCGCCGCCGGTAACCAGAATGACCTTACCCGCCAGAAACTGAAAAATCTCCGTCATCTCAACCTGAATCGGATCCCGGCCAAGCAAATCTTCCAGCGCAACCTCTTTCATGGATTCAACCGTAACTTCACCATTCACCAACTGGTAAATACCCGGCAATGTTTTCAGTTCACAGCCTGTTTCCTTGCAAATATTCAAAATATCCCGTTTATCTTCCATTGTCGCGGAAGGAATCGCAAAATATATCTTCTCAATTTTATATTTTTTGCAATTGACGAGGATATCTTCACGGCCTCCGACAACCGGTACATTGTCAATAAAACGATTCCACTTGTTAGAGCAATCGTCAATAATACAACGCACCTGCCCGTTGCTCTTCGTGCCTTTATGAATATCCCGCAAAATCATTTGCCCTGCGGCTCCGGCGCCGATCAGCATTACATTTACAGTTTTTTTGGCATTCTTTTTTCTCTGCCCTCGCAAAAGCAGGATAAACCGGTAAATGAACCGGACTCCCAGCACAAATAGAAACTGTAAAATAATCCCTACAATATAATAGAAAATAGGCATTCGGCGGCATAGAACTGTGATGCCAATCGTATGGATAATTCCCGTTATCATAGTCGAACAGCCAATGTGTATCAATTCCGTGTAACTGGCAAATCTCCATATACTATTATATAACCGGGCATACAAAAAAACAAGCAAACATACAATTGTATAAATAGGAGAAAACCGGAGGAACCCCAAAAGCATCGGCTCCGGGATACGCGTATAGCTGCAGTCAAAACGCAGCCACAGCGCAATCAGGTACGCTGCATTGACAGCGATGGCATCATAAATAAATAATCCCACACTGACAACCTGCCAGTGCTGCACCCTCTTCTGCTTTCTTTTCCCTTTTGTATTCTTCATGTTTCTTTTATCCCCTATGCCATTTTTGTTTCCAAAAGTTCCAGCAATTCCTCCAGCGTTTCCGCCGTATTGATCCTGGCCCGAAGCCGGGACGAATGAGGATAACCGGCCGTATACCACGCCACATGCTTCCGCATTTCCCGCATAGCCGTATACTCACCCTTATACGCAATCTGAAGTGCGGCATGGCGGCGGATCATCTCTGCCACCTGAGAGAAATCCGGCTTCGCCGAAAAAGTTCCCTTATCCAGATATTCTATGATCTGTCGGAATATCCAGGGATTTCCCTGCGCCGCCCGGCCTATCATAATACCGTCACAGCCAGTCTCCGCCAGCATACGTGCCGCAGCCTCCGGCGAATCGATATCGCCATTCCCGATCACTGGAATATGAAGCGCCTCTTTAACCTGACGGATACAATCCCAATCCGCCTTACCGGAATAATATTGCTCCCTGGTTCTTCCATGGACTGCCACAGCCGCCGCCCCTGACTCCTGGGCTATCCGGGCAATCTCCACTGCATTTAGATGATCCTCATCAAATCCTTTTCGAATCTTCACCGTCACAGGCTTTTGAATAGCCCCTGCAATCGCTGACACAATCTCTCCTGCCAGTTTTGGATTCTTCATCAAGGCAGAACCTTCCCCATTATTCACCACTTTGGGGACCGGACATCCCATATTAATATCCAGGATATCAAAGGGACGATCCTCAATTTGCTTTGCCATCTCGCTCATAATATGGGGATCCGAACCAAAAAGCTGCAGGGACACCGGACGTTCCCGCTGATCAATCTGCATCAAACTTTCCGTATTTTTATTCTTATAATAGATGGCCTTGGCACTGATCATCTCCATGCAAAGCAAGGCAGCCCCCTGCTCTTTGCACAAAAGACGAAACGGTAAATCCGTAACTCCTGCCATCGGCGCCAGTATAACCGGATGTTCCAGTATCACATCTCCAATCCGAAGTTCCATGATCGCTCCCATCTCCTGCCGTAACACATGTTATACTTCTTCTCCCAGATAAAATACCCGAAAGTACATTTCCAGGGATTCCAGAAGTTCCTGCTTTTCTGTCTGCAGCTTCTTGATGCGAAGCGCGCTGCCAATATCATCATACATGGCATCTGCTTCCAGGGCCTCCGTCCGAAACTCCAGCGTACCGTCCTCATTAAATTCCAGGGTAAAGACACCGCCAATCTCTTCTGTATACATCACACACATGATTTGCAGTTCATCTTTTATCTGCTGCGGCAAAGAATCAAATTCCTTATTGAAGTAATATTTCTGCTCATAAGCACTGGCTCCGCATAATACAATACGATCTGCATACATATTCATCTTCCATCCTTACACATAACTATATAACCCGCGTACGGATACCTCTCCGGCATAGACCGCTTCCACAGTTCCATCTTCCCGCTCCACAAGCAGTTCTCCGCGGGCATTGATTCCTCTGGCTATACCGGAATATTCATGATGGGGCTGTAAAACCCGTACCGGCTGGTCCTTATTGGCCAATACCTTCTGATACTCTTCCAAAAGTCCTGACATATCCTGGGTCTTTTCAAAAACCGCGTAATTCTTTTCAAACGCCTTCATACTGCCGGCAACCAGCTGTGAACGGTTCACCGGAGAACCCAATTCCAGAAACAGCGACGTAGCCTTGTCCGCCAATTCTTCGGGAAACTCCCTCATGTTCACATTGATTCCGATCCCGATTACCAGATATTCAATATAATCCATCTGTGCGCTCATCTCTGTCAGAATCCCACAGACTTTCTTCTTATTCAGCACCACATCATTGGGCCACTTGATCACCGCTTCCAGTCCCGTTATTTCACGGATCGCCTGTACAATGGACAGGCCCATAATCAACGTCAGCATAGAAGCCCGTTCCGGCAAAAACTGAGGGCGCATTAAAATGGTCATATAGACAGAAGAACCTTTCGGGGACTGCCATACGCGCCCCCGCCGTCCTTTTCCGGCAGTCTGGCAATCGGTAACCACCAGCGTTCCGGAGGGCGCTCCGGCCATGGCCATATGCTGTGCCTGGGTATTGGTAGAATCCACCTCCTCAAAAAAACAGAGATTTTTTCCTGCCCAGGCGGTATCCAGCCGGCTGATTATTTCACTTTCACTGAGAATATCCGGCGTTTCCACAAGACGATACCCCCGATTGGGTACGGACTCAATTTCATACCCTTCTTCCTTTAACTGTTTCATATATTTCCACACAGCAGTGCGGGAAACGCCGAGTTTCCCACATAACTCCTGTCCGGACAGGTAGCCCTGCGTATGGCGCAATTCTTTTAAAATTTTTGTTTTTGTCGATTCCATAGCTTTCCTTAGAATTCAGCACCCAGCGTAGCTGCGATTACAGCCTTGATCGTGTGCATACGGTTCTCTGCCTCCTGGAATACCAGAGACTGTTCCGACAGGAATACTTCGTCGGTAACTTCCATATCTTTCAGACCAAATTTTTCGCCAACTTCCTTTCCGATTTTCGTATTCAGATCATGGAAGGAAGGCAGACAATGAAGGAAAATCGCATGTTCGGAAGCATTTTTCATAATATCCGACGTCACCTTATAGGGGGTCAGTTCACGAATCCGCTCTTCCCAAACCGCATCCGGTTCTCCCATGGATACCCAGACATCCGTGCATACCACATCCGCATCTTTGGTCCCTGCCAGCGCATCTTCTGTCAGTGTAATGGTTGCTCCGGAAGCTTTCGCATATTCCTGACACTGTGCGATCAACTCCTCTGACGGCCAATACTTCTTTGGCGCACAGGCCACGAAATGCATACCTAATTTCGCGCAGACAACCATGTAAGAATTACCCATGTTATAGCGGGCATCTCCCATATAGGCCAGGCGAATTCCTTTCAGCTTGCCAAAGTGTTCCCGCACGGTCAGCATATCGGCCAGCATCTGGGTGGGATGATATTCATTGGTCAATCCGTTCCATACCGGAACTCCCGCATATTTTGCCAGCTCTTCCACGATTTCCTGACCAAATCCACGATATTCGATACCCTCATACATACTGCCCAATACCTTAGCGGTATCCGCAATACTCTCTTTTTTACCAATCTGAGAACCGCTTGGATCCAAATATGTAGTTCCCATTCCGAGATCATGAGCCGCCACTTCAAAGGCACAGCGGGTACGGGTACTGGTTTTTTCAAAAATCAGCGCTATATTTTTTCCTTTTAAAACATCCACTAAAATTCCCTGTTTTTTCTTTGCTTTCAGTTCCTCTGCCAAATCCAGGAATCCGATAATTTCCTCCGGCGTAAAATCCTTTAAGGTCAAAAAATGACGTCCTTTTACATTCATAACTTATCCTCCTGCTTATATTCATCTTCTACCAGACAAAGGTACTGCCTCAAATCTGAGACAGTACCATTTTTATTCTTTCCATTCATCTGTACAGTTAATCTATTTGGGCTCCGTCATAATCTCTTTCAAAGAGGTAGCCAATCCCGCCAGCCCCTGCAAATCAGATGGCACAATAATTTTTGTTGCTTTTCCATCTGCCATCTGCGCCAGCGCTTCCAGGCTCTTCAATGTCAATACGGTTTCATCGGCTCCTGCCTCTTTCAGGAAACGGATACCATCGGCATTCGCCTGCTGCACTTTCAGGATAGCCTCCGCTTCACCTTCCGCCTCGCGAATCATCTTTTCCTTCTGTGCTTCCGCCCGGAGGATTGCCGCCTGTTTCTCTGCTTCCGCATCCAAAATAGCAGATTCCTTCTTGCCTTCCGCCACCAGAATAGTAGATTTCTTTTCACCTTCCGCGATCAGAATGGACTCACGTCTCTCACGTTCCGCCTTCATCTGTTTCTCCATGGCTTCCTGAATAGCTGCCGGAGGCATGATATTTTTCAATTCCACACGGTTTACCTTAATGCCCCACGGATCAGTCGCCACATCCAGCGCAGAGCGCATCTGGGTGTTGATGATTTCACGGGAAGTCAGGGTTTCATCCAGTTCCATATCACCAATGATATTTCTCAGTGTGGTTGCCGTCAGGTTTTCAATGGCCATAATCGGATTCTCCACACCGTACGCAAACATCTGGGGATCCGTAATCTGGAAAAATACAACCGTATCAATTCTCATGGTTACATTATCTTTGGTGATTACCGGCTGCGGCGGAAAATCCACAACCTGCTCTTTTAAGTTTACCTTCTTTGAAATACGGTCAATAAAAGGCGCCTTAAAATGCACACCGGCTGACCATGTAGTATGAAACTTGCCAAGCCGTTCAATGTTATACGCTTTTGCCTGGGGCACTACCTTGATGATAGACGCCGCCAAAATCACAACGACGATAACTACTAAAATCAAAAAAAAGTATGGCATATTATCCTTCCTTTCTTCGTACCATTAATTTTACTCCGTCTATACGTTCCACCAACACAATCGTTCCGGCTTCTATAGTGTCTTTTTCATCCACAGACCTGGCCGTCCACTCCATTCCGGCGATCTGGGCCCGTCCACAGGCTTTCAGATTATCAATTCCCTCTATAACCACAGCCTCCTGACCGATAAACCGGTCAGCATTGGTTTTTACATGGTCCTTATTCAGATAGCGCATAGCTACCGGCCGTGTAAACAACAGCAAAATTACTGAGACCACCAAAAACACTAACACCTGGACAATCAGACTGGCATGACATACGGCCGCAATACAAGCTGCAAGCGCTCCTCCGGCAAACCAGATCGTCGTAAGACCCAGTGTAAAAATCTCAATCACCAGCAAAACGATCACAATACCAAGCCAGTATACTGCATCCATTCACCCACCTCCTTTTTTGATGAGGAATTAACATATACATCTTATATCTTACACTATCATGCCCCAAAACACAATCAAAAATCAAAAGACAGATCTCATTCTTTCTAAGATCTGTCTTTTCATTCCTAACAGTGTATCCACTGTATCCATATTCTATTCTGAAAGGATGCCCTTTCCATTATTTAATAAAAATGCTGATATCCGATCTGGATTCCCCGGCCATAGCCGCTGTTAAAGTAAAGAGCGTCACCGATCGGATTGGAACCGTCCAGGGCTTCCTGGGCCGCCTGATAACAGTCACTGCGCGCGCCCTGGGCCAAAACAGTGGACAGGGAGCCATTGCTTACCGGTGAGAACTGACCGCTCTGGTATACTACTTCTGAAATCGTGTCGGGGAAGGAACTGCTTCGTACACGGTTCATAATCACAGCACCTACCGCGACCTTACCGGTGTGGCTCTCACCGCCTGCCTCGCATTGGATGATGGCCGCCAAAAGCGCCAGCTCTCCATTCGAAACGCTTACCGCGCTGTTGGATTCTTTGTATTCCTCCAGGGACATGGCCGTAACTTCCGTAAGTTCCACATATTCTGAAAATACATACCCCTCTGATGTGCCATATTCAATCTTATACCAGTCTCCCTCCTGGCCGAGAATCTTTACGCTGCTGCCCTTTGCCTTTGAGCCGATCTGCGAAGCCTCCAAATCTGCTCCGTTTCGGACTCTGAGGACGCTGGCTGTAATCGTTCCCTGCATTCCGTAGGTTTCTTCATAGAGATCTTCCGCCTCCTCAGAGAAAACCAACAGATCCGATTTAATATAGCCGTCTATATCTCCGGATGTAACCTTTGTCCATCCGTCATCATTTTGCTCAATTACTTCTACATAGGCGCCTTTAGGAAGAACTGCGATTGTTTCCGCTTCCGTAGAAGGACTTTGCCGGATGTTTATGTAGCTATCTACATCTGCCGCCGCCCGGTTCTCCCAGGCCACATCGGTCTCTGAAACTGTAAGAGTGGAATTATCATTTGTAATCTCTGATGAAGTTTCTTCTGCATAAGCCAGGGTTCCGGTTCCCGCTGTCATAGCAATTACTCCTCCCAGAACTCCCAGCATTTTCCAAGCTGTGTTTCTCATGATTACCTCCCTGATATTTCGTTCTTTTTACAATTTGTTACAAATTTATTAAATCTTGTTACAAATTGAATTTTACCAGAAGAAGGCCATCCTGTCAACTATATTTTTTCTACGCCCTTCGACAAGAAAATCGCAGGACTGACAACGATCTATCTGGTTCGTCATCAATCCTGCGATTTTTACATAGAAAACAACTGTATACACGAAAAAAATATCTTTTTTTCTGTTCCTGTTTTACCCTTACAGAGCAGGTACATCCGTACGGCGGGGATCGAGAATCTGGGAAGCGTCAAACAAATCACTGGTTCGGTTGGTCTCGCCGTGTACATCATACCAGAGCCTGTATCCGTCCAGGTTTCTGCGGCCCTGACGGACGTAATTATCCCGGATCTGCAGGAAATACTGGCTGGAATCCACATTACAGTAGAAATGATACCCCTGGCCGGACAGATACACAAACTTCTCGTTGTCAGCCGCATAATCATGCCAGTCGCCAAGATCCTGGCCATGAGCAAAAATAATCGTATCCGTACTTCCTACCAGCGGTTCCACATAACTTCTCCATTTTTCCGTATCGGCCACAACACGTTCCATAGAAGCATCTCCGATGGCCATATGGCCCCAGGTATGACTGGCAAATTCCCAGCCATCTTCTTTGATGGCATCGGCCACCGCCTTAGCCTGGGCACATTCCTCATCCCAGTTAAAGTCCGGATGGGCCGCCAGCCATGCCGACTGGTCAGAAGTCAGATTTTCTCCTGTTTTATAAGCAATATCCGTACGGTATCCCAGAATTCCATTATATCCGGTAAGGGCAATCATACCCTTCGCTCCATGGTAGGAGGCATCCGGATGTTCCTCCAAAAACGCATCCAGAAGCGGCACACAGTCATATGCACCCGTAACCGTTGTTCCGTCTGCCTGGATATATTCACAGGTGGGCTTGCCATTTTCATCCAACACAATCTTAGAGGCAATCCCTCTGCCGTCATAACTGTGATAATAGCTTAAATCATCCAGAGATAAAACAAAGGCTTTCTTGCCTTCCGGCAGCATAAGATTGGTATTCGGCGTAAAATGTACCGTTCCATCCTCATCGGTCGTCTCTACCACCAGATCTCTCAGACGAACCAGTACATAACCATTATCATACATCGTTTGAGTGATTTTATTAAATTCATCCACCGTTGTCATCCACTGTTTAAATCCTGCGGCAATGCTATCATCTCCTGCAAATCCGCGGTCCGGGTCTACAACCAGCGAATGGTAGAAGATATGGGTAACCTCATTTACGTTTACTGCCACACAGCTATCCTTAGCCGCCTGATATTCAGCCAGCTTCGCGGAAATCTCCTGATCACCGGCTGCTCCTTCTATTCCATTCAGCAATTCCATGGCTCCATCATAGTCATAAGTTGCTGCCAGATACTCAGCCTGCTGCATGATGGCGGTCCGGTCCTCCTGCGCCACGTCCACAGAAGCTTCCTCTGTTGGCTGCGGTTCTTCCTCTTCCGTCGAAGCATTCTGCTGCTCCTGCTGGGTATCCTGCGTCTGATCCTCTGCCTTCTGAGGCTCTTTCAGCGAACGAATCAGGAAAAACACGCAAACGCCCAGGATGCAAAGCAGCAATAACAATATAATGGTCTTTATCACCAGGGAACGTTTTTTCTTCTTCTTTCGCAATTCTTTCTTATTAATACTTTCCGTCCTCTTCTTTTCTGCCATAAGAATTCCTCCTATTATTTGTTTATATCTCCCACTCTATTTGCCTGCCGGCGCTGCCGGGAAGCTTCGTACATCAATAATGCTGCCGCAATCCCTACATTCAGGGATTCCAATCTCCCCTCCATGGGGATTTTCACCAGGCAATCCGCCCGGACGGATAATTCCTCGGATAATCCGTTTCCCTCATTTCCGAGAAAAAAAGCACAGCCGCCGGTATAATCCGTCTGGTCATAGTTACAAGTCCCCTTCAAATGAGCCGCACAGGTGCGGATACCTGTATCCGAAAACCACGACAGGATAGTATCCAAAGATTCCTCACAGAGAAATGGAACCCGGTAAATGGAACCCATGGTGGAGCGAATTGTCTTGGGATTGTAAATATCTACGGTTTTCTTCGTCATAATAATTCCGCTTACACCAGCTCCTTCCGCGGTCCGGAATATGGTACCCACATTACCCGGATCCTGTAAATCCTCCAATACCAGTAAAAGCGGCGCTCCCCGCTTGGGAAGCAGGTCCTCCGGTACATAATGATATTGGCGGACAATACTTAAAATTCCCTGGGGCGTCAGCGTATCGCTCATCTGTCCGAATACGGCGTCGCTGACAATCTCATACTCTATCCCCTGTAAATCCAAATCCTGATCCCGGTTTTGGAAATACGTCTCCGATAGGTAGGTTTTGACCAGCCGGTCCCTGGGCGCCTCTTTAAACATTTTAGGTCCCTCAACCAGAAACACATCTTGTTTCTTTCTTTCACGGGCTTTCTTTTTCAACGCCACTACCTGCTTAACCTGCGTATTACTGCTACTTGTAATCATACCTTAGTATACTCCTTCGAGCACCCCTTCATACATACCC
>CAYRTA010000069.1:0-12251 GCA_964427045.1 uncultured Hoministercoradaptatus sp.
ACTGGGAGATTTTTTTAATTGTCAAATTTCATGTTCTATAGGAATGCTTAATTTTCAAACAACAGTCCTATACTATATATTTTAACAATTTTTTTGAAGTTTCGTAAGGATTTTTTTGATTTGCCGTCAAACTTATTATTTTATACCTTCGCTTCATGATTGACAACATAAATTCCAATGCATACCAATACCAGGGAAATTAAGCTGATCCAGCCTCCTGCCTGATCTTTTTCATTCAGCAGAAGGGCAGAAAGGATAACGCCAAAGACCGGATTCATAAAGCCGAAAACGGCTACCCGGGACACCGGATTATACTTTAATAAAACGCCCCAGAGCGTGTAAGCCACCGCCGAAATCAGCGCCATATATACCAGTAACACCAGCCCCAGCGGCTTTACAACCGTAATGCGGCCGCCCATTGCCAATCCAATAATAATCATCACGACGCCGCCCAGGGCGAATTGATAACCACTTAGCATTACCGGATGATGCTGCTGGGAAAAACGTTTCAAAAACACGGCGGAAAATGCGGAAGCTACCGTAGAAAGAACCATAAATCCTTCTCCCGTCAGATGAAACTGAAAATCCATACCTGCCATATTGACCAATACAACGCCCATAAATCCAATCAGGCAGCCGCCCATCTTCTTTGCCGTAAGGCTCTCCTGATGAAACAAAAGCGCTGCCACCAAAATAGACAGAAACACATTAAGGGCTACAATAATCGAAGCTTTCACACCACTGGTGTGGGCCAATCCCACATAAAAGAAAAAGTATTGCAGTACGGTCTGCAGCATACAAAGGCAGGATACCTTGCCCCATTCCTGCTTTCTGGGATACAGGAATTCCTTTGCCAGCAAACTCCCAAACAGAATGATCAGTACGCCAGCCAGAGTAAAACGGCAGCCTGCAAACAAAATCTGACTGGCCGTATTCCCGGAGCCGACTGCAAACAGCCGGTATCCAATCTTAATGCTGGGAAAAGCACTGCCCCAAAGCAGGCAGCAAAGCATAGCCCCCAGCCACACCGTTGAAGTTTTTTGAAACCAAACATTTTTTTCCTTCATCTTACGTTCTCTCTTTCCCAAAGATATTCATTTTATTCAATTATAGCCTTCTTAAATAGTACGTATTGATAGTTGACAGATTTTCCTGCCATGGTTTATAATATATAGGCATAGATAAGGCGCAGTAGCCAAGTGGTAAGGCAATGGTCTGCAACACCAGTATCCACCGGTTCAAATCCGGTCTGCGCCTCTCATTTTTAAGTAGGGAAATGCCCATTTTAAAGGCATTTCCTTTATTTTTGGTAAAAATTATTTTTGAACACCGTTGGACACTTAAACTTCCTCTATTTTTGGTCAAAATCATTTTGAACACCTTAAACTTCCTCTATAAATTGATCGATATATGTAATCGCACTTCCCACCACATCCACTGAATCACGGCATTGGCTGACTTGTACATATGGCCGCTTTTCAGGAAAAACACATCGTTCCAAAACCATCCGGTTCAGATCTTCCAAGTCTTCCTGGGTCATATAAGACGTCAGCGGCCCGCCGATCAATACGTTGCAATCGATAATCGTATGGATATGATCGATGACCTCGGCAAGTGTTTCCAAATAGGTATGCCATTGCTGCATGCAGTCAGCCTCCTGCCTGTGTAAGGAAGCAAAAAAATCCGCCATATGCTTCTGTCCTCCACATAATGCCTGGAGGGAACAGTACGTCTCAAAACATCCCTTTTTTCCACAGTAACAGGGCCTCCCGTCGGGAATTACCGTCATATGCTCAATAAACCCGCCGCCGGAATGACTGCCACGATAAATGGTGCTGTTCATAATGATGGCCGAACCGATATTATCACCAATTGCAAGATATACCGTATCCGGCATCTGCGGATTAAAATGCAGTTCGGATATGGCGGCAGCCTCCGCATCATGGACAAAGTGGCAGGGATACGGAATAAATTGCGCAAAATCCTGAAGCCGGAACCCTGCATTGTCCAGAATCGTGCCATAAGCGATGGACTGTCCGTCCAAAGAAACGGTACCCTGTAATGTGATCCCCACACCGAGAATTTTCTTTTCGGGAATTTTCAGATCTGCGATAAAATCCCGCAGGATTTCACCAACATTCTGACAATAACTGAGTGTCGCCTCATAGGGAAGATCCATCCAAATTTCCTTTATAATAGCCCCATATATGTCAATGCATGCCAAATGTATGGTTTCCTTTGAAACGGCAATACCAATCGCTGCTCTGCTCTGTCTGATACAACAAATGGCCTGCGGTTTTCTTCCACCGGAAGATTCATATAAACCATTTCGCTCGATTAGCTGAAGCGCTTCCAGTTCTTTCAGGTTCTGTGAAACCGTAGGAAGGCTTAAATTGAGCGTACCCGCAATCTCCTGCTTTGAAGTTTTTTTCCTGGTGTAGATCATCTGGTAAACCTTATTTCGGTTCCGTTTTCTGAGTTCTGCGGTCGTAACCTTTTCTGAAGTCATAATGCATTCCTCTTCTTTACTGGTTTATAACTTTCATCATAGTATTTATTATACTACGAATAAATAGCTTTGGGTAATAATTACTAAAAAACAGAACACATTTTCATCGTATTTTACTATTGCAATGATTCTTCTCATTCCATATAATATCACATATAGAAAGGACATTTGCAAAAGTTATTTTCTTATTTGTTTTACACATTAATTACGTCGCCAAAAACAAACAATTTGAGAAAGGGTACAGGTGAAAAATGAAGAAAGAGGGAAAACTTCCATTCGTATCAAAAATAATTTATGGAACCGGCGATCTGGCCAATAATCTCATCTCACAGATGGTATTGGTCTACTTACTGTTTTTCTATACAGATATATTCGGGATTCCGGCAGCCGCGGCGGGAACAATGTTTATTGTATCCAGAGTATTGGATGCAATTTCCGATATTGTCATGGGTATGATTGTGGACAAGACAAACACAAAATGGGGAAAAATGAGGCCATTTCTGCTTTTCGGCTCCGTTCCCTTTGGTATAGCGGCCGTGTTATGTTTTGTGACACCTCCGTTTCATGAAATCGGAAAAATTGTATATGCTTACATCACTTATAATTTATTATGTACCATGATGACTGTCATCAACATTCCATACGGCTCACTTAGCTCTGCCATTACACGCGATTCGGACGACCGGATCAGCCTTTCCATCTGGCGTTCCCTGTTTGCCACGGTGGGTGGTATTTTAGTCAACGTCATTACCCCCATTGTCGCTCCTGTTATCACCGGCGGCAATCTGCAGACCGGATACGCACTGACCATGGGAATCTATGCTGTTGTCGGCGTCATCGTATATCTGCTGGTTTTTCTCAATACCAAAGAGCTCTTTACGGAAAAGCAAAAACAAAAGCTGCCGGTAAAGACCATCCTCAAAACCACATTTGGGAACCGTTACGCGATCCTCATTGCCGCAGGTATGGCACTGACCATCGGCAGTACCAATATCCGGGCATCGGCCATTGTCTACTATTTTACTTATTGCACACAAAAGGCGGAACTTCTGGGCGCGTATTTTGTTACCGTCTATTTATCCATCGCGGTAGGTATGATTCTGGTAACACCGGTCAGCAAACGGTTCGGCAGAAAAAATACGCTTTTATTTTCACTGGTATTTTTTGGTGTCATCAATTCTCTGATTTATTTGGTTCCTTATCAGCACTATCTTTTTGTATTTATTCTGAGCGCTTTGGGCGGGATCGCCACTTCTTTTACCGCCTCCCTGCCGCTGGCACTTATGCCAGATGCCGTAGATTACTCCGAATGGAAATATGGCATCCGAACAGAAGGTGTGATTTTCGCATTCAGCAGTTTCGCCCAAAAACTGGCCATGGCAATCGGCGGAGCGGTTCCGGCATATGTATTAAGTCTCAGCGGTTACGTTGCAGGCGGCGCCCAAAGCCAGTCTGCTTTAAATGGAATTAACGGATTAATGTCCGTGATACCTGGTATCATACTGATTCTTGCGGCATTCGTACTGATGTTTTATGATATGACAGAAACAAAGTTTAAAAAGATTGTGGAAGAACTCGAAAACAGAAAACTAAATTTAGAAACAAAAATCAAATAACAAATTGGGAAATTAAAATCAGATAACAAATTGGGAAACAAAACCGGATAACGTATATTAGATACCAAATTAAAAACCGCAAATCAGATAACAAAAATGAATACAAATAAGAAGGGAGCAATCATATGTTAAAATTCTTAACTTCAGATCATGTACATCTTACCTATGAGATACAGGGCGAAGGGCAGCCTGTTTTATTTCTGGCCGGATATGGGGCTGCCGCGGAAACTTATTTTTCGCAGCGGGAAGCACTGATACGTGCTGGCTGCCGCGTGATTCTTTTGGACCGCAGATCCCATGGATGGTCCGATCAGCCCGCCTATGGGCACCGGCTTTCGAGACATGCTGCGGACCTGCAGGAATTCATGACCTGTCTTGATTTAAAGAACGTAATATTAGTCGGGCAATCGATGGGAGCCTCAACAATTTACGCATACCTATCCTTATTTGGCGACCGGAATATTTCAGGAGCGGTGTCCATCGATCAGACGCCGCAAATGCTGAATACGGAAACCTGGGGATATGGCATGTACGGTCTAACCAAAGAAACCATGGCCACCTATTTTGATACACCAATTCCCAGTCCTTTCGCCAGAATGCCCGGGGAAACCATTTTATCGACCCTAAACGATATCACCAGCCGGGCGCCTGCCTTTGACCTGGAGGGCACAAAACCGCTGCTTCTGGACCATGCATATGCCAGCTGGCTGGATGTACTGCCGCAGGTATCCGTCCCGTTCCTGTTTCTTGCAGGCGCAAACAGCCCCTTCTGGCCCTGTGAACACGCAAAAGCGGCTGCGGCCCTTTGCCCGGCAGGGGAATATGCCATTATCGAGGACAGCGGCCACGCAGTAAACTGGGAACAGCCGGAAAAATGCAATGAAGCTTTACTGCAATTTGCCCGGAAACTGTCAGAGGGAACCGTATTGCACTGAGAACAAAGTGGAATCTTTTCCTATAAGGAAATCGAATCCTGCTTCGCAGGATTCTCCGCCTGCGGCGGGTCACAGACATAATTCCTTTCCGCCGCAGCGCGTTCCTGCGCAGAGCGCTTTTAACATGTTCTCAGCGCATCCTTCATACTCTTTACATAATCCCGGACATAGGGAACACAGTCTTTCCCATATCGTTCACACAATTTTACAATGGCGGAACCGACGATGGCACCATCGGATTGGCCGGCCATTTTCTTTGCCTGATCGGGATTGGAAATACCAAATCCCACCGCACAGGGAATATCCTTGGCCGCTTTTACCAGTTTCACCATGGCCCCGATATCGGTGGTAATCTGTGAACGCATTCCTGTGACGCCCAGGGAAGAGACACAATATACAAAGCCTTCCGCTTCCTTGGCAATCATAGTAATACGCTCATGGGAGGTGGGTGCAATCAGAGAAATCAGATCCAGTCCATACGCTTTGCACACGCCATCAAATTCTCCTTTTTCCTCAAAAGGCACATCGGGAAGGATCAGTCCGTCCATGCCGATCTCGGAGGCCTTCTTAATAAAACGTTCTGTCCCATAAGAATATACCACATTGGCATAAGTCATAAATACCATGGGAACCGACGATTTCTGCCGTATCTTCACCACCATATCAAAGATTTTGTCGGTGGTGACACCACCGGATAAGGCGCGGATATTGGCGCCCTGGATAACCGGACCTTCGGCCGTCGGATCAGAAAAAGGAATTCCCAATTCGATCAAATCTGCCCCTGCCTCTTCCATGGCATAAACGAGCTGTTCTGTGATCTCCAAAGAGGGATCCCCACAGGTAATAAATGGTATAAATGCTTTTCCTGCCTGAAAAGCTTCGGCAATTCTCTTATTCATGGATATCCTCCCCTCTATAGCGGGCAATCGCCGCACAGTCCTTATCTCCGCGTCCGGAAATTGTGATGACCACAATCTGGTCCTTTTTCATGGTTGGTATCAATTTCTTTGCATAAGCTACTGCATGGGCACTTTCAATGGCGGGTATGATTCCCTCAATTCTGGACAGATACTCAAAAGCGTCCACTGCTTCATCATCCGTAATGGCTACATATTCCGCCCGGCCGGTATCGTAGAGATTGGCATGTTCCGGTCCCACACCAGGATAATCCAAACCTGCGGAAATGGAATATACCGGAGCGATCTGTCCGTATTTATCCTGACAAAAATAGGACTTCATGCCGTGGAAGATACCCAGTCTGCCAGTAGCCAAAGTAGCCGCCGTCTCGGCCGTATTGATCCCGCGGCCTGCCGCTTCACAGCCAATCAGGCGTACATCCTTGTCCCCGATAAAATTGTAAAAAGTTCCGATGGCATTGGAGCCGCCGCCCACACAGGCCAAAACGGCATCCGGAAGCCGTCCTTCCTTTTCTAAAATCTGTTCTTTGATTTCTTTGGAAATCACTGCCTGAAAATCACGTACGATAGTCGGGAAGGGGTGAGGACCCATGGCAGAACCCAGCACATAGTGCGTGTCCGCAATGCGGTTTGTCCACTCTCTCATGGTTTCTGAAACGGCATCTTTTAGTGTGGCTGTCCCGGTGGTCACCGCATGGACTTTTGCTCCCAAAAGGCGCATACGATAAACATTCAGCGCCTGCCGCTCGGTATCTTCCTTTCCCATAAATACTTCGCACTCCATGCCCATCATTGCCGCAGCCGTAGCCGTGGCAACGCCATGCTGCCCGGCGCCTGTCTCTGCGATCACACGCGTCTTACCCATTTTCTTGGCCAAAAGTACCTGGCCCAACACGTTATTAATTTTATGGGCTCCCGTATGATTCAAATCTTCCCGCTTCAGATAGACTTTGGCGCCGCCCAAATCCTTTGTCATATGCTCCGCATAGTATAAACGGGACGGTCTTCCCGCATATTCATTCAAAAGTTCGGTCAGTTCCCGGTTAAATTCCGGATCATCCTTATAATGATTATATGCTTCCTCCAATTCTATGACTGCATTCATCAGCGTTTCCGGAATGTACTGGCCGCCGTGAACACCAAATCTTCCCTTTGACATGATCTTGCTCCTCTCCTGTTATGCCATCTTCTTACTGTTATAAATATTTCGCATCGGTTTAACTGCATACATTTCGTACCAGTTCAACCGCCTGCCGCACCTTCTTCGGATCTTTATACCGCCCTCTATAAGGGCCTTCGTAAAGTTCCGTTTCCAGACTGCTGCTTAAATCCACCGCCCAGGGATGCAGCCGTTCAATCGCCTGTCCCAGATTTTCAATACCCAGTCCGCCGGCCAGGAACCAGGGCCGTTTTATCCTGGGCACCAGATTCCAATCGAAGGTTCTTCCACTGCCGCCGGCCCCCTGATCCAACAAAATATAATCCGCCGAACTATCCAGCGCCCGTTTTACATCTTCCGCAGTTTTTATGGAAAATGCCTTTATAATTGGTTTGTCTGTCAGGGATCTTAAATTTCTTATGTAAGCTTCATCTTCCTGGCCGTGAAGCTGCGCCAGCGCAAGGGTTCCATCCTTCAATAATTCCGCCGCCAGTTTCACCGGTTCATTGACAAACACACCCACTGTCAGGATCGTCGGGTCTAAATTCACCGTCAATGCGCGAACCTGCTCCCGGTCCAGGCTTCTGAAACTTTTTGGAAAATCGATGATAAAACCAGCGTAATCCGGCTTCCATTGATTCACCATTTCAATATCTTCCGGCCGTCTCAGCCCGCATACTTTTATTTTTGTCATATTCCCATATTCCCTTTCCGGCAAGTACCATCACATAATACTGGCCTTTGGATGCTCCTTCCGGTGAGTACCGAGCCTTTGGATAGATATTACATAATTGCCCGTCCTTTATCTAAGGGCCCGCCATTTAAGGTTTCCAGCTCCTTCTTTTTATCCCCGCTTCTCATCAGGGTTTCACCGATCAGTACAGCGTCTACCTCGTGCTCGTAAAGCCGCCGGATGTCCTCTGCGGTACGGATTCCGCTTTCCGATACAAATACCACTTCCCTGGGGGCTCTTTTTCGAAGCCGGATACTATTATAAATATCTACCGTGAAGTTTCGAAGATCACGGTTATTCACACCGACAATTTTTGCTCCGGCCTTTAAGGCCCGGTCAACTTCTTCCTCATCATGAGCCTCCACCAGCGCATGAAGCCCTAATTCTTTGGCCAACTGGCCATAGGCAAGAAGCTGCTGATCATCTAAGATGGCGCAGATCAGAAGTACTGCCGACGCACCCAGCGCACGGGCCTGATAAATCATATATTCATCAACCGTAAAATCTTTCCGCAGCACCGGAATTCTTACCGCATCCGTTATCTCTCTCAGATACTGGTCCGCGCCCTGAAAATAATATGGTTCCGTCAGACAGGAAATGGCCGAGGCACCTGCCGCTTCATACTCTTTTGCAATGGTAAGATAAGGAAAATCCGGTGCAATCAGTCCTTTGGAAGGAGAGGCTTTCTTCACCTCACAAATATAAGACATTCCATCCTTTCTAAGGGCAGCATAGAAATCGGGAAGGGGACTTTTTTGGGTCCGTTCCCAATTCTCCTGTTCCTTAATCCGGGAAAGAAGTACAGAAAGAGACGTCTGCCTTTTCTCTTCCTCAATCCTCATCTGCGTCTTTTCCGCAATTTCCTGCAGAATGTTCATATCCGATCCTCCCTATCCCCGCAAAGTCTCTATTTTGATTCATTATCTTTTACCGATTTGTCTCAGTAATAAAGGACTCCAATTTTCTCATGGCAGCACCGTTGTCAATCAATTCTTCTGCCATTCTTACACCTGCTTCGATGGTGTCAGCTTTTCCTGCAATATAGAAAGCCGCGCCAGCATTCATGCATACCGCCTGTCGTTTTCCGCCGCGTTCCGTGCCATTCAGGATATCTTTTGTAATCTTTGCGTTTTCCTGCGGCGTTCCGCCAACCAATTCCTCTTTGCTGCATCTTGTATATCCAAACTGTTCCGGGGTAATCACATAATGTTTAAATGCTCCGTCTCTGATCTCACATACGGTGGTAGGCGCTGATACGGAAATTTCATCCAATTTATCCTGACCATATACAACCATACCGCGGGTCACACCAAGATTTGCCATAACTTTTGCCAAAGGCTCTACCAGCGCTTCCTCATAGACACCCATCAGTTCCATATTAGCGCCGGCCGGATTGCTCAGCGGTCCAAGAATATTAAATACCGTACGGATACCCAATTCTCTCCGAATGGGAGCTACATATTTCATGGCAATATGATAGTTCTGGGCAAACAAAAAGCAAATCTGAATTTCTTCCAGAAGTTTCGCACTCTTTTCCGGGGAAACCGTAATATTGACACCCAAAGCTTCCAGCACATCCGCCGCTCCGCTCTTAGAAGAAGCCGCACGATTGCCGTGTTTCGCAACCGGAACACCGCCGGCTGCAATTACCATAGAAGAAGTGGTAGAGATATTAAAGGAATTGGCCCCGTCACCGCCGGTTCCCACAATCTCCAGTACATCCATATCGTGAAGCAGTTTTACACAGTGCGCACGCATACCGGCCGCCGAAGCAGTAATTTCCTCAATGGTTTCTCCTTTCAGCGATAAAGCGGTCAGGTAAGCAGACATCTGTACCGGAGACGCTTCTCCGCTCATTATCTCATTCATAACTGTCTCGGCTTCTTCGTAGGAGAGATTTTCCTTCTTTGCCAACTTTAAAATTGCTTCTTTGATCATTTTACATACCTCCCGTATTGTTTTATCTTACTATAATTTCTTATGATCTATTTCTCATGGCTGCTTTCTGACAACGGCCATAAAGTTTTCTATGATTTTCTTTCCATCCGGCGTCATGACAGATTCCGGGTGAAACTGTACGCCATACACCGGATATTCCACATGTTCCAGGGCCATGACCTCCCCGTCCTCCGACTGGGCAGTTACTTTTAATACCTCCGGCAGCGTATCGGAAATCGCCGCCAGCGAATGATAACGGGCCGCAGGAAAGGAATCGCCAAGCCCCTTCCACAACGGTGACTTACCGGTGATTCGGATTTCTTTTTTCTTTCCATGCATCAGTTCCTTTGCATAGGAAACGGTTCCCCCGAAGGCTTCACAAATGGACTGATGGCCCAGACAAACGCCTAAAATCGGTATCTTTTCTGCAAAATATCGTACTGCCGGTATACAGATACCTGCATCTGTCGGCCTTCCCGGTCCCGGCGATAAAAGAATCGCCTCCGGCTCCATAGCTTCTATCTCTTCCAGTGTGCATTCATCATTGCGGATAACCTTAATATCCGGCTCCACAGAACCTACCAATTGATAGAGGTTGTAAGAAAAACTATCATAATTATCAATCAATAGAATCATTCCAATCCCCCCTTCGCCTGCTGGATAGCTGCCACTACGGCTCTCGCCTTGTTGCAGCACTCCTGGAATTCTTTTTCGGGAACACTATCCGCCACAATACCAGCGCCGGAACGGATACAGATGGCGCCATTTTTCTTATAAACCAACCGGATAGCAATGCAGGTATCCAGATTTCCGGTGAAATCCAGATAGCCGATGGCCCCTCCATAAATACCCCGCTTGCTTTGTTCCAGTTCCTCAATAATCTGGCAGGCCCGAAACTTCGGCGCCCCGGAAAGCGTTCCGGCCGGAAGGATGGCATCTACCGCATCCACCGCATCCCGATCGGCACGGATGGTTCCGGTCACGGTAGAACCGATGTGCATGACATGGGAAAACCGCTCAATACACATATATTTTTCCACTTCCACGCTGCCGATTTCACTGATTTTTCCAATATCGTTTCGGCCCAAATCCACCAGCATATTATGTTCGGCCAATTCCTTTTCATCTGACAGAAGATCCTGCTCCAAAAATAAATCCTCTTTCCGGTCCTTTCCTCTGGGACGGGTACCCGCCAACGGGAAAGTACTCAGTTTTTTATGGTCTAAACGGACCAGTGTTTCCGGTGAAGCCCCTGCAAGTTCCACATCATCGCTGGAAAAATAGAACATATAAGGAGACGGATTGGTCGCCCGCAGCACCCGGTAAGTATCAAACAGGCTTCCCTGGGCTTTTGCCCGCATGGGATTGGAAAGAACCACCTGGAAGATATCACCTTCCCGGATATAGTGTCTGGCCTTCTCCACCATCGCACAATAGCGCTCCTTGGGAAACTGGGGCTGAATCTCCGAATGCAGCGTCAGCGGAGGAAATTCCATTTTTTCCCCTTGTTTTAACAGCTGCACCATCTGTTCCAGCCTTTCTGCTGCCTTTTGATAGGAAGCTTCCGGATCATCCGTGCGCACTCCGGTAATCAGATACACTTTCTGCCGGTAATGGTCAAAGGCAATCACATCATCAAATAACATCAGGTCCATGTCCCGGAAATCCTGTTCTTCCTTATCTTCCAATTTCAATTTGGGTTCACTGTATTTTATATAATCGTAGGAAAAGTAACCTACCAGTCCTCCGGTAAAGGTTGGCAGTCCTTCCATCACGGGACTTTTATTGTCCTCAATGATCTTTCGAAGCATTTCTCCTGGATGCGTAACCTGTTTTACCTCCTGCTCTTCCCAGCCCGTTTCATCGATCTTACGAATCCGCAAAAGGCCGTCGGTACAGGTGATTTCCATCCGCGGATCAAAACCCAGGAAAGAATAACGCCCCCAAACCTCTGTCTGGCTGGCACTTTCCAGCAGATAGCAATGTCTGCTGGCCTTCCTGAGAATACGCATCACCTCCACTGGCGTATAACGGTCCGCAAACAGTTCACGACAAACCGGAATACGACGATATTTCTCCGTAGAAGCTAACTCTTTTACAGTCTCAAGCGTTGGATACATATCTTTACCTCCCTACAACAATAAAAAATCCTGTTCCGCCTGCGGCGGGTCACATCAGCGATACCATTCCTTTTCGCCTCAGTGCAATCCTGCGCGGAGCAATCTTTTGTTTCATAGAAAATCGTATTGTGCTGAGAACAAAATGGAATACCAGCCTCAGAAACAAAAAAACGCTCATCCCTGACAGTTCACTGTCAAGGACGAGCGTATAAATTCACCCGCGGTGCCACCTTGATTCACGCTATGCACGTGCACTTTGCGAAATACCTACATATTCCCGGCAACTGACGTATGCCCCACGTCACAGAATACTCAGCGATACTT
>CAYRTA010000070.1:0-12132 GCA_964427045.1 uncultured Hoministercoradaptatus sp.
AAGTAATACACAGTATTTTAAAGTGAAAAGTGAGCCAGAGGTTTCCGTAAAAGAGGTTCTGGACGTTGTGTATAACGCAATGGAAGAAAAAGGATACAACCCGGTAAATCAGATTGTGGGATATATTATGTCAGGTGATCCCACATATATTACCAGCTACAAAGGCGCCAGAAGTATGATTATGAAAGTAGAGCGGGATGAGCTGGTTGAAGAACTTCTGAAAGAATACATCGCTCACAAATCCTGGGTGAGGCGCTAATGCGTATATTGGGATTGGACTATGGCTCGAAGACGGTGGGAGTAGCCGTTAGTGATCCGCTGGGTCTGACTGCGCAGGGAGTTGAAATTATTCGAAGAAAATCAGAAAATAAACTGCGGCAGACGTTAGCCAGGATCGAAGAATTGGCTAAGGAGTACCAGGTAGAAAAAATAGTACTGGGATTACCGAAAAATATGAATAGCACACTGGGCGACAGGGCTGAGAAATCCATAGAGTTGAAAAAAACTCTGGAGAGGAGAACAGGTCTGGATGTTGTGCTGTGGGACGAACGATTGACAACCGTATCCGCTGATCATGTAATGATGGAAGTGGGGATACGCAGAGAACAGCGGAAAGAATATGTTGATGAAATAGCTGCCATTTTCATATTGCAGGGATACCTGGACTACTTGTATAATTGCCGGCAACAGTAGGAGAATGAATGGATAAGATAAAATTTATCACAGAAACAGGAGAAGAGGCCGAGTTTTATGTGGAAGCACAGACCCGTGTAAATGGCAGGGATTATCTTCTTGTGACCGATTCCCAGGAAGAAGAAGCGAACGCCTATATTCTCAAAGATTTATCTGCGGATACCGATTTGGAAGCGGATTATTGTATGGTGGAGGACGAAGTAGAGCTGGAAGCCATGTCTAAGGTATTTGCACAGATGATGGATGATGTGGATTTTGAAATGTAAGAGATATGTTCGGAAAATAATAATGGAGGTGCTGTTTGAAAAAAAGTAATGGAAAGTTAAAAATCATTCCATTGGGCGGACTAGAACAAATTGGAATGAATATTACTGCCTTTGAATACGAAGACAGTATTGTCGTGGTGGACTGTGGTCTGGCGTTCCCGGAGGACGATATGCTGGGAATCGACCTGGTCATCCCGGACATAACTTATTTAAAAGATAATTATTCGAAAATAAAGGGCTTTGTGATCACTCACGGACATGAGGATCATATTGGAGCCTTGCCTTATGTATTGAAAGAAATAAATGTACCGATCTATGCTACAAAGCTGACGATTGGTCTGATTGATAATAAATTAAAAGAACATAACTTACTCAGAACCACAAAGAGAAAAACGATTAAACATGGACAATCCATCAATTTGGGATGTTTTCGGATCGAATTTATTAAGACAAATCATAGTATTGCAGACGCTTCCGCATTAGCAATTTATTCTCCGGCCGGTATCGTTGTTCACACAGGCGATTTTAAAGTGGATTATACTCCTGTTTTTGGCGACGCCATTGACCTGCAGAGATTTGCGGAGATTGGGAAAAAGGGCGTTTTGGCTCTGATGTGCGACAGTACCAATGCGGAACGTCCCGGTTTCACCATGTCGGAGCGAACCGTAGGAAGAACCATCGATAATCTGTTTGCGGAACATAAAAACACAAGAATCATTATTGCCACGTTTGCATCGAATGTGGACCGTGTACAGCAGATTATTAATTCTGCCTATAAATATGGAAGAAAAGTTGTGGTGGAAGGACGAAGCATGGTCAACGTCATTTCTACAGCGGCAGAATTGGGATATCTGGATATTCCTGACCGTACGTTGATTGACATTGATGAGATGAAAAATTACCCGGATGAACAGATGGTGCTGATAACGACAGGAAGTCAGGGAGAGTCCATGGCGGCCCTGTCCCGGATGGCTTCCAATATTCATAAAAAGGTTTCGATTAAACCCGGTGATACGATAATTTTCAGTTCCAATCCCATACCGGGAAATGAAAAAGCGGTATCGAAGGTCATTAACGAGTTATCTTCCATCGGCGCGGATGTTATTTTCCAGGATGTGCATGTTTCCGGTCATGCCTGCCAGGAAGAAATCAAATTGATCTATTCTCTGGTAAAACCCAAATACGCGATTCCGGTTCACGGAGAGTATCGACACCTGAAGGCCCATGCAGGTATTGCGGCGAGCCTTGGTATACCGAAAGAAAATATTTTTATCATGAATTCCGGAGATGTAATGGAATTAAATGAGGAGTCTGCCCAGATTACGGGTAAGGTTCATACTGGCGCTATTTTAGTAGATGGTCTTGGCGTAGGCGATGTGGGGAATATCGTGCTGCGTGACCGTCAGCATTTGGCGGAGGATGGCATTATGATTGTTGTCCTGACATTGGAAAAGTATACGAATCAATTGCTGGCTGGTCCGGATATTGTTTCCCGCGGATTTGTTTATGTCCGGGAGTCAGAGGATCTTATGGGACAGGCTAAAAGCGTTGTGGAAGATGCCGTGGATTCCTGTCTGGACCGCCGGATTTCCGATTGGGGTAAGATGAAAGGCGCCATTAAAGATGAATTGGGGGATTTCTTGTGGAAGCAAACGAAGAGAAAACCGATGATTTTACCTATTATAATGGAGGCTTGAAATTACATGGAAGAGATACAGGAATATGTCGATACATTGGTGGAAGTGATTAAACAAAGTTCGACGTATTGCAGATATACTGACTGTGAAAATAAACTGAAGGAGCAGCCTGGACTTAGAAAACAGATCGACAAGTTCCGCCTGGCCGCTTATCAATTTAATAATGGCGAAAAAGGTGATGGAGACTTATTTGATAAGTTAGATCAGTTCGAAAGAGAATACGGTGAATTCCGTAAAAATCCAGTGGTTAATGAATTTCTGGAGGCAGAGTTAGATGTTTGCAGAATGCTGCAGAAAATCAATTCCAGAATTGAGAAAGGTATCAGTATTCAGATCCCCAGATCATAAGGAGTATTATGGGTAAAAGAAAAAAGGAAGACACGGCATATCGTGCTGCGATCAGTACCGCAAAAGGATTGCTTCGGTTTCTGGTATATATTTTAGCAGTGATTCTGATCTTTATGGCCGGAAGAGCAGCTTATGGTTTTGGCTATGAGGTGTTTGACCAGCAGGCGGTAGATGAGGAAGAAGATGCGAAAGAAGTAACCGTTGTGATCGGAGAAGAGGACAGCGTATATCGGGTTGGTGAAATTCTGGAAGAAAATGGCCTGATTGAGAAACCTCTGATTTTCTGGGTACAGGAAAAGTTCTCCGATTATCGTGGAAAGATACAGCCGGGCACGTATATTCTGAAAACCAGTCAGGAGGTGGATGAAATCCTGGCCATCCTGGCGAAAGAAGATACGGAAGGACAACCTGCGGAAGACGAAGTCTCGGGAGATTCCGGGGAGGATACGGGCAGTGGTAGTTGATGAACGAATGACAGCCTTTATTAATTCTTTGGATCAGAGGCATACGGATTTTTTGGAGGAGTTGGAACAACAGGCGATACGGGATGGGGTTCCGATTATACGCAGAGAGATGCAGAGTTTATTACAGTTTCTGATGGCGGCTCTAAAGCCGGCCAGGATTCTGGAAGTAGGAACGGCCATTGGCTTTTCGGCGCTGCTGATGTGTGAGTATAACCCCGTGCCCTGTCAGTTGGTAACGATTGAGAATTATGAAAAAAGGATTCCCCTGGCTCTTGAGAATATCAGACAGGCAGGGAGGGAGTCGCAGATTCAGCTTCTTTTTGGCGATGCGGCGGAGATTTTACCTACCCTGACGGAACCCTTCGATTTTATTTTTATGGATGCGGCGAAAGGCCAGTACATCCATTTCCTGCCGGAGATTATGCGGCTGTTAAAGTGCGGCGGCGTATTAGTGTCCGATAATATCCTGCAGGAAGGTGATATTATTGAATCTCATTTTGCGGTGGAACGGAGAAACCGGACCATCCATAAGCGGATGAGAGAATATTTGTATGAATTAAAGCACAGTAATGAACTGGTGACATCGCTGATTCCTCTGGGAGACGGCGTTTCACTGAGTACGAAACTGGAAAGGAATGGATAAAAAATGAGAGTTCCCGAATTACTGGTTCCGGCCAGCAGTTTGGAAGTTTTAAAAGAAGCGGTGATTTTCGGAGCAGATGCTGTGTATATTGGGGGAGAGGCCTTTGGCCTGCGGGCGAAAGCGAAGAATTTTTCCCCGGAGGATATGAAAGCGGGTATCGCGTTTGCCCATGCGCATCAGGTAAAAGTATATGTGACCGCCAATATTTTGGCCCACAATGATGATTTGGAAGGTGTGCGGACCTATTTTCAGGAGTTAAAAGAGCTTGGTCCGGATGCACTGATTATATCCGATCCCGGTGTGTTTATGATTGCCAGAGAAGTCTGTCCGGAAATGGAGATTCATATCAGCACCCAGGCCAATAATACCAATTATGGCACCTATTTATTCTGGCATCAATTGGGAGCCAAACGGGTGGTGACTGCCCGGGAATTGTCGCTTGCGGAAATTGGGCAAATCCGGGAACATATTCCGGATGATCTGGAAATCGAAACTTTTGTTCATGGCGCCATGTGTATTTCCTATTCCGGCCGCTGCCTTCTGAGCAATTATTTAACGGGCAGGGACTCAAATCAGGGCGCCTGTACCCATCCCTGTCGTTGGAAATATACAGTCATGGAAGAGAGCCGTCCGGGTGAATATTTTCCAGTTTATGAAAATGAGCGCGGCACGTATATTTTCAATTCAAAGGATTTGTGCATGATTGAACATATCCCCGATTTGATTAAGGCAGGCATTGACAGTTTTAAAATCGAGGGCCGTATGAAAACGGCGCTGTATGTGGCGACCGTGGCCCGGACCTACCGGAAAGCCATCGATGATTATCTGAAAGATCCGGCTTTGTATGAAGCTCATTTGCCCTGGTACCGCAGCCAGATTTCCAATTGTACTTATCGCCAGTTTACGACAGGCTTCTTTTATGGGAAACCTTCCGAAGAAGCACAAATCTACGACAGTAATACCTATATTAAAGAATATACCTATCTGGGTATTATTGAGGACCAAAGCGAAGCTGGTCTGTATCGGATCACTCAGAAAAATAAGTTTTCCGTAGGAGAACAGATTGAGGTCATGAAACCAAACGGAGAGAATATCGAAGTGACGGTGAAAAGTATCCAGGATGAGGACGGTAATCCCATGGAAAGTGCGCCTCACCCGCAGCAGATACTTTATATTGATCTGGGTATCGTTCTGGATCAGTATGATATTTTAAGAAGAAAAGAGTAATCAGGAAGAGAAGCAGTTACGAAGTTTTATGACTGCATTCTTTTCAATACGTGATACATAGGAGCGGCTGATGCCCAGCCGTTTTCCTATGACTCGCTGTGTCATTTCCGGTTTACCGGCCAATCCATATCGATATTGGAGCACTTCATACTCCAGAGGCGTCAAAACATCTTCCATATATTTTTGCAGCAATTGAATATTTTCTTTTCTGATGCAAGAGTCGGTCATATCTGTCTCTTTGCCTTCCATAATATCCAGCAGATGGATTTCGTTGCCCTCCTTATCCGTGCCTATAGGTTCATAAAGAGAAATTTCACGGGTATATTTTTTCCTCCCCCGCAACATCATTAATAATTCATTGTCGATGCAGCGGGCCGCATAGGTGGCCAGGCGGCTGCCCTTCGTCATATCATAGGTTGAAACTGCTTTGATGAGTCCTATGGTACCGATGGAAATCAGATCGTCCGGGTCTTCATCCACACTCTGATATTTTTTCACCATGTGCGCCACCAGACGGAGATTCCGTTCTATCAGAACATTTCTGGCTTCCAAATCACCCTTTTGGTATCTCTGAAGAAAAAGGCTTTCCTCCTCCTTGGTGAGGGGCTTTAGAAAGGTTTTCAAGTCTTCTCCTCAAAAGGGATTTTAATTTAGTCTATGCGCCTTTTTACTAATTGTGCTTTTCCCAATGAAAATCATATTCCGACATAAGGTTGGCCGGGAAAACAGATCTCTACAAAAATCGTTTCTTAAAATATATTTCTATTGAAATGGACAAGCCATTTCACACAATTCAAAAATTCCCAATTCCGCTAAATAATAAAAAATTGTATGAGGAGGATATGGTATGTTTACTGAAGTTTTATCGGCAACACTTCATGGGCTGGAAGCCACGCTGGTCCATGTGGAGGTGGATGTCAGCAGCGGACTGCCCGGTTTTTATATGGTAGGAAGTCCAAGCCGCCAGGTCCGGGAAGCCCAGGACCGGGTGCGGACGGCCCTTCATAATTTGAAGATTCCGTTACCGCCCCGGCGAATTACGATCAATCTGTCGCCGGGAGATGTACTGAAAGCGGGGACCGGATTTGACCTGCCCATAGCGGCGGCAATCTTAATGGCCCTGGGACATTTGCCGCCCGATTACCTGAATGGTGTTTTGGTAGCGGGTGAAATTGGTCTGGATGGAACCATTCACCGGCTCAATGGAATCCTGCCGATGGTGGAACAGGGATACCGGCAGGGCTGCCGGGCCTGTATCGTTCCAAAAGAAAATGTATTGGAAGCGAGCATGCTTACGGGGATTCGTATTATCGGGGCAGCCACGCTGGCCGATTTCATGAAAAAGACAAAAGAAAAGGCATGGGAAAAGACAGCGGCGGCGGAATTTAGTTGGTCTTTGGAGGATGAGGAACAGCCGGTGTTGGATTTCGCCGATGTCAAAGGCCAATTGCCGGCAAAGAGAGGTGCCTTGCTTGCGGCGGCAGGGTTTCATAATATGCTTCTTACGGGCTCTCCCGGGTGCGGAAAGACCATGATTGCCCAGCGGCTTGGCGGTTTGCTGCCGCCGCTTACTCCCGAAGAATCTTTGGAATTAACGAAAATATACAGTGTGGCGGGATTATTGGATGAAAAGCATCCCTGGGTGAGAAAGCGTCCTTTTCGCGCGCCGCATCATACGGTGTCGCCTCAGGCCCTGGCAGGCGGAGGCCGGATACCGGTTCCGGGAGAGATTACTCTGGCCCATAAAGGCGTCCTGTTTCTGGATGAACTTCCGGAGATGGAGCGCAGAAGTCTGGAACTTTTGCGGCAGCCGATGGAGGACAGATGCATTTTCCTTTCCCGCGTAGGAGGCCGCTTTTGCTATCCGGCTGACTTTTTGCTGGTGGCAGCTATGAATCCCTGTCTCTGTGGATATTTTCCCGATCGAAATCGCTGCCGGTGCACGGAAGGGGAAATTAACCGGTACATGAATCGTATCAGTCAGCCGCTTCTGGATCGTATCGATCTCTGCGTTCCTATATCGGCGCCGACCTATCGGGAAATGCGGCAGGAAACGGCAGATCAGCAATGGTCCACCGATGGTATGAAAAGGGCAGCCGGAGCAGCCCAGGAAAGACAGGCAGTTCGATACCGCGAAGAATCCTACCGGTATAATGGAGAGCTTCCGCCGAAGGATATGCATCGCTATTGTAAGACCACATCCCAGGCGGAACGGTTCTTACAGCAGGCGTATGATCAGCTGGGATTGACCGGGCGTTCCTGTAACCGTATTCTGCGGGTGGCCAGGACCATAGCAGATCTGGAAGAAAGTGATCAGATTCAGGAAAGACATGTGGCGGAAGCGGTTGGCTATCGAAATTATAGGTAACTATATAATATAGAAGAAAGAGGGGTAAAACGCAAAATGGAAACGGGAAATACCGTGAATAAACAGGGAATCAATGACATAAAAATATATGCAAAGGGCCAGGAGGGATATCCTCTTCGCCTGGAATCGCTTGCAGATGCGCCCGAGACCTTGTATGTGCGGGGAAATCTTCCCTCTGACAGGCATCCCAGTCTGGCCATTGTGGGGGCCAGGGAGTGCAGCCATTATGGAAGTAATATCGCCTATGAATATGCTGCTTTTTTTGCTCAGATGGGTATTCAGATCATCAGCGGTCTGGCCAGAGGCGTGGATGGGGCGGCCCACAGGGGAGCGCTGGCAAAAAAGGGAAAGACGTATGGCATTTTGGGATGTGGAGTGGAACGATGTTATCCGGCTTCCCATCAAAAATTATATGAACAGATGATAGCGCAGGGAGGTATTTTATCAGAGTTCACCGTGGGAGAGCCGCCGCTTGCCTGGCATTTTCCCATGCGAAATCGTCTGATCAGCGGCCTGTCGGATGCGGTGCTGGTGGTAGAGGCCCGGCAAAAAAGCGGTTCGCTGATTACGGCGGATCTGGCTTTGGAACAGGGAAAACAGGTTTTTGTAATTCCGGGAAGAGTCGGTGACCTGCTAAGTGAGGGATGTAACCAATTGATTTACCAGGGAGCAGTTCCGGCATGGAGACCGGAGATTATTCTTCAGGAAATGCACTGGGAAAGTCAAAGGGATTTTCAAACCCCGTTAAAAAGTTCGTTAGCGGAACAAATTCGGGGATTGGGTCTTGCAAGGGAAGAGGAATTGGTGTATAGTTGTCTCGATTTGAACCCAAAATCCGTCATACAAATACAGGAAGATACAGGACTTTCTACTGCAAGCCTGTTGGTTTCTCTGACACACCTTGTCATGGCTGGAGTAGTAGAAGAGGTCTGGAAACATCAATATATTCGTAAAGGTTGATAACCTTTGCACAGAAATTAAGAAGCGAAAGAAATGGGAGGAATACAGTGGCTAAGTATCTAGTGATTGTAGAATCACCGGCAAAAGTAAAAACGGTAAAAAAGTTCCTTGGAAGTAATTACGAAGTGGCGGCTTCCAACGGGCATGTCCGGGATCTGCCAAAGAGCCAGATGGGCATCGATGTGGAACATGATTATGAACCGAAATATATTACCATTCGTGGAAAAGGAGAGTTGCTGGCAGGACTGAGAAAGGCGGCCGGTAAAGCGGATAAGGTGTATTTGGCTACCGACCCGGACCGGGAAGGGGAAGCGATTTCCTGGCATTTGTCTAAGGCGCTGAAATTAGATGAGAAGAAAATGTGCCGCATCACTTTTAATGAAATCACAAAAACTGCGGTGAAAGATTCTCTGAAACATGCCAGAGATATTGATATGAATCTGGTGAACGAACAGCAGGCGCGCCGTATTCTGGACCGTATGGTGGGCTACCGTATCAGTCCCCTCTTGTGGAAGAAAATCAAACGTGGTCTGAGTGCGGGACGGGTACAGTCCGTGGCTTTGCGTATCATTGGCGATAGGGAAGATGAAATCAATTCCTTTATTCCGGAAGAATACTGGACTTTGGATTTGGATTTTTCCATACCGGGAGAGAAAAAACCGCTGCGGGCGAAATTTTACGGAAGAGAAAAAGAAAAAATCACAATTCGTTCCAGGGAACAGCTGGATCAGATATTAAAGGAGTTGAAAGATGCGTCTTACCGGGTGGCCAGCGTAAAAACCGGAGAACGCAGTAAAAAATCACCGCTGCCATTTACCACCAGTACCCTGCAGCAGGAGGCAGCGAAAGCATTGAATTTCTCTACACAGAAAACGATGCGCATTGCCCAGCAGTTGTATGAAGGTGTGGATATTAAGGGACAGGGAACCGTAGGTTTGATTTCCTATCTGCGTACGGATTCCACCCGTATTTCAGAAGAAGCTGATGCTATGGCACGCCGTTTCGTTCTGGAACATTATGGACAGGCATATGTATCTGACGGGGATGTGAACAAGGGCAGCAAGAAGAACGTGCAGGATGCTCATGAGGCCATCCGCCCTACGGATGTCAACCGCATGCCGGTTGTGGTGAAGGAATCGTTGTCCCGGGATCAGTTCCGTCTGTACCAATTAATATGGAAACGATTTCTGGCAAGCCGTATGAAACCGGCGCTTTATGAGACGACCTCCGTCAAGATTGAAGGAGCCGGCTATCTGTTTACGGTGGCTACTTCCCGCAGAATCTTTGACGGTTTTATGTCCGTATATGTGGACAGTGATGAGGAAAAGGAAGAGAATAATACCCTTGCACGGGCGGTGACCACAGATACGGAACTGATCTACCAAAACCAGGAAGCGTTACAGCACTTTACCCAGCCTCCGGCCCATTATACGGAAGCGTCGCTGGTAAAGACACTGGAAGAATTGGGGATCGGACGGCCAAGTACTTATGCGCCGACCATTACCACGATTATTGCCCGCAGGTACGTGGCGAAGGAACAGAAGAACCTGTACATGACCGAACTGGGTGAAGTGGTAAATCAGATGATGAAACAGGCATTTCCAAGTATCGTGGATGTGAATTTTACGGCTACTTTGGAAGAATTGCTGGACAAAGTGGGTGATGGAACGGTAGACTGGAAGGTGGTAGTACGCAATTTCTATCCGGATCTGGATGAGGCGGTTTTGGCTGCGGAGCGGGAGCTGGCCCAGGTGAAGCTGGAAGATGAAGTAACCGATGTAATCTGCGAAAATTGCGGCCGCAATATGGTCGTTAAATACGGTCCCCACGGACGCTTTTTGGCCTGTCCCGGTTTTCCGGATTGCAGAAATACGAAACCGTATCTGGAAAAAATCGGCGTCAGCTGTCCCCTGTGCGGAAAAGAAATTGTTTTAAAGAAAACAAAGAAGGGCAGAAAATATTACGGTTGTGAGAATAATCCGGAATGTGATTTTATGTCCTGGCAAAAACCATTGCAGGAAAAATGTCCGCAATGTGGCACCTATATGGTAGAAAAAGGAAACAAAAAGCTTTGTATGAATGAGCAGTGTGGTTATGTGGCAGTTAGGAAAGATAAGGGATAATAAGGCAAATGAGTGTACAATTATTGGATAAGACCAGAAAAATCAATCAGTTACTTCATAACAATCATGCTACGAAAGTTGTATTCAATGATATCTGTCGTGTGATGACAGAAACACTGGATTCCAACATTCTGGTGATCAGCCGAAAGGGTAAGGTGTTGGGGGTCAGCCTCTGTGAGGGTGTAACCGAGATTTGCGAATTAATCGAAGATCAGGTGGGGACACATGTGGACCCTCTGTTAAATGACCGCTTTTTAAGTGTACTTTCCACGAAAGAAAATGTGAATTTACAGACTTTGGGATTTGAGAATCCGGCCATCGTTTCTCTCCATGCTATTATTACGCCCATCAATATTGCCGGAGAACGGTTGGGTACCGTGTTTCTATACCGGGATAAGCGGCCTTATGATATCGATGATATTATTGTCAGTGAATATGGAACCACCGTTGTAAGTCTGGAAATGCTTCGTTCTCTCAATGAGGAAAGTGAAGAAGAGGCCAGAAAGCTGCAAGTGGTACGCGCCGCAATCGGCACGCTGTCTTATTCGGAATTGGATGCGATTATGCACATTTTTGATGAACTGGATGGAAGTGAAGGAATTCTGGTTGCCAGTAAGATAGCAGATCGCGTAGGGATTACCCGTTCGGTCATTGTAAATGCATTGCGGAAGTTTGAAAGCGCCGGCGTTATCGAATCTCGTTCCAGCGGCATGAAGGGGACTTATATTAAAGTTATGAATGATTTGATTTTTGACGAACTCCAGGAAATTCGAACTCGCAAAAAAAACAAGTCGATCTGATATTTTAAGAAAAAAAGAGAAAAAAAGAGTATTCAAAAGAAAACCCGAAATTTTTTCGGAAATTGCAGGGATAATTAAAGTTGCTAAAAAAAGGCAAAATTACTAATATAGGAACATCGGTAGCACTCAATTGTGGTGAGTGCTAATAACATGAAAGATCATAAAGGAGGCAAATAGATATGAAATTAGTACCTTTAGGAGACAGAGTTGTATTAAAACAGTTAGTTGCTGAAGAAACCACAAAATCCGGTATTGTTCTTCCCGGACAGGCACAGGAGAAACCTCAGCAGGCAGAAGTTATAGCAGTTGGACCTGGCGGCTGTGTAGATGGCAAGGAAGTAAAAATGGAAGTAGCAGTTGGAGATCAGGTTATTTATTCAAAATATGCGGGAACAGAAGTAAAGCTGGACGGAAATGAATACATTATCGTAAAACAGAACGATATTCTTGCAGTTGTAAAATAATCAAATGTCCCGCTGTAAGCAACGGGTATTTGACCCTCACGGCAGCCGCCAAATATCCATGCAAGCATGGCTGCTTGGC
>CAYRTA010000071.1:0-12068 GCA_964427045.1 uncultured Hoministercoradaptatus sp.
CCATACGGATTATGACCAAAGGCCATCCATCTTCTTTGATCATACTCCGCTTTTTATTGCAATAATTTAAAATGAATCCTGGGCAGAGCGCTTTTTTGTTTCACAGGAAACCAGCCGTACAAATATAATACCCGCTAAATCTGCCT
Source organism: uncultured Hoministercoradaptatus sp. (assembly GCA_964427045.1). Lineage (GTDB taxonomy): Bacteria > Bacillota > Clostridia > Lachnospirales > Lachnospiraceae > Oliverpabstia. The sequence continues at coordinate 147 of CAYRTA010000071.1, forward strand.
ATGCCACTTTGCAGTAGTCTCCCGAATGGATATGATTCCATCAAATATCGTGCGGCGATCTGCGCCCTTGCTGTCCAGTACGTCCACCAACTGAGAAACCGCTGTCTCACACATATATTCTACCCGGTTATCAAAAGTCGTAAGTTCCGGCGTACTGCACTCGGCAAGAACTGAATTATTATATCCAATCACCTGGAAATCCTCCGGCACCGAAAGTCCGCTGCGAAACGCATATTTGATGGCTCCCACGGCAACCTCATCATCAGAAGCCAGAACGGAGTCAAATTCCAGTCCTTTCCTTTTGAGCACTTCCAGAAGATCTACAATGTCCCTTATCTTACCGGAAGTATGGAATACCCGTTTCTCAGGTTCCTCCATGCCATGTTCCCTGCAGGAATCGCAGAAGCCCTGCATTTTCAAATTTCCACTGAAACTTCGCATCCGCATAAGATAAACCGGATTTTTCCTGCCGCAGGCATACATATAATCCGTCAGGGATTTTTCCGCTTTCTGATCATCACAGCGGATGGAATAAATATTCTCTCCATCCAACTCACCATTTAAAATAAAAACCGGTATTTTCTGTGCCGCCTCCAGAATATATTGATTTTTCTCAATCGTATCTTCCACATAATGAGATCCCACAAAGAATATGGCATCTACATTTCTGGACACCAATAACTTCAGATATTCCTTCTTCTGTTCCAATTCATGACCGGTACAGCAAAGCATAGAAGCATAACGGTGATTCCGCAATTCCCGTTCCAAGTAATATACCGCCTGAGCCAGATAAACATCCGAAGAATCCGCACAGCAAATTCCTACTGTTGACATGGTTTTATTACTGAGATTGCGGGCAAAGGCATTTGGCGTGTAACCGCTTTTCTCAATAATATCCATGACTTTTTTCCTCGTAGCAGGACTTACCTTGCTGCTGCCATTGATAACACGCGAAACCGTGGCGATAGAAACCCCCGCCTCCCTGGAAATATCATAAATATTCATGTTTTTATTCCTCTCAAGTATAAACATTTTTCTTACTTTAGCATATTTTCCAGGAATTATCAATGTTAGCACTTACATTGTTTGCAATAAACCTCGAATTCCATCCCGTTCATAAATTTCTTTATAGTATAACACCTCATCGGCAATCAGTCCGTCAATCACCTTCATCCCCAAAAGTTCCACCGGCGCCTGATCATCTGTCATCACATAATCCCCGGCTTCATAAACCAGCAGACCTTCCGACACCTGCTCCATCATTCGGGAAAGGCTTTCATCCTCCTCTTCCCTGATATTATCCTCAAACACACGCAGCATATTGGTATTATTCGAAGCAAAAAGTTCACGGTTCGTGGAGCCTTTTACATCGACCGTATAGACTTCGGAAAATACACAGGATATGGTGTCCGCCAGATATTGGTTGATATTTCCCTCCTCTTCTCCCCGCATATTCATATTGACCACCATCACACCATCCTCATTCAAATGCTCTTTGATCAGAGTAAAAAACTCGATGGAGGACATCTGAAAGGGAATGGTAATATCCTGATAAGCATCTACCATAATGACATCATAGGTCTGATCCACCGCGTTCAGATAAGCACGTCCGTCATAGGTGGTAACCGGTATGTCTTCTGACAAATGGAAATAGGTGACGGCCAAATCTGTAATATCCTCGTCGATCTCCACACCTTCCATAACCAGATTATCAAAATAATGCTCACATTGGGTTGCGAATGTTCCCGTGCCCATACCCAAGATTAATACATCCAGCGAGTCCTTTTCCTTTACCCCTGCCATAAAGGGCGCCGCCATGGCATAATCGTAGTAAAGTCCGGTAAGACCGCCGTCCTTTTCATAGATGGACTGCACGCCAAACAAAACATTGGTGGAAAGAATGACCCGGGAATCATCCTCCTTCACCTGCAGATAATTGTATACGGACTCTCCCTCATAAACCAAATCATGTTCCCAGAACGCGAAACTATCGGAATACCCAAACAGGCAGCACAGCGCAAAGAGAAAACAGCCTGCTGCCACACGGATTACTCCCTGTCCCGCACTGATAAAATAGATCATGGCCAAAACCAGAAGGATACCGGCGAAGATCAAAAACGTAACGGAAGTCCCTACGGATGGAATCGTCACAAAGGTGGGAAGAAAGGTGCCCAGGATACTGCCAATGGTATTCGAAGCATTCAAAAGCCCCACCGTCTTACCGCTGTCATCCAGGCTGTCCACCGTATATTTCACCAGCGATGGAGTCACCGTTCCCAACAAAAATAAGGGAAATACAAAGATAATCATGCAGGCCGCAAAAGCAGCCCAGATTAAGAAATTACTATTGACAGAGAAAATCATAATACCGGAGATTCCGATAATAATGTATTTACCCAAAGCCGGAATCGCCGCAATCCATACGGCGGCAATGATAATCCGGCCGTAAAGCCGTCCCGGATTGGGGTTTTTATCCGCAAAACGCCCGCCATAGATATTTCCAAGGGCTATGGCGATCATGATCGTCCCGATAATTATCGTCCACACAATCTGGGATGAACTAAAATACGGAGCCAGAAGGCGGCTGGCTCCTAACTCCACGGCCATGACGGACATTCCCGCAAAAAATTCCGTCAAATACAAATAAAATTTACTATTCAAGATTCTGCCCGTTGTCATGTATGAATCCTCCTGTGCTCCATAAACTTATTCACAGCATACCCCATTTTGGCGCAAAAATAAAGTGGAATACTTACTATTAAGTATCCCACTCCTGCTTTTGTATTATCGACAGCGGTTGATTCCTTTTCAGCCATTATATTTCGAGTCCACATTGTCCAACATCTTATACAAAATCCGATACAGCTCCGCCGCTTCTTCCGGCTCCAAATTACTGCTGCTTTCCATTCGTTCCGGAATATGTACAGCACGCTTGCGAAGTTCTTTGCCCCGATCTGTCAGTGAAACGATCAGGCTTCTCTCATCCTCTTCCGAACGTTTCCGCGATACCAATCCTTTGGCTTCCAGCTTTTTCAGAAGCGGTGTCAATGTACCGGAATCCAAATACAGGTAAATGCTAAGTTCTTTTACAGATAAAACTCTCTTTTCCCAGAGTACCATCATGGTAATATACTGGGTATAGGTCAAATCAATTTCATCCAGATATGGCTTATACTGTTTAATCAATTCTCTGGAGCAGGCATAGAGAGGAAAACATAATTCGTTTTCTAGTTTTAAAGCCTCATAATCATTCTTCATAAGTGCCCCCGGGAATGAACGCCTCGGTTCATCCGCTCATTTATTTTTACCATTACCAATTTATCACAAATCCCACCTGTGTTCAAGTATGTTTTGCACAAAATCTATTTTTAGAATTTGTACAATATTGACAATATTCATTTTTCACCAGATAGGATATGATGATTAGGATTCTAAAGAAATGAGGTACTATTATGCCAAACCCAATGGAAATGATGAAATTGATGAATATGTGGAATACCTTCAAATCCAATCACCCCAAATTTCCCATGTTTTTAAATGCCGCTTCCCAGCCTGGCGTCATCGGCGAAGGTGCCATTCTGGAAATGAAAATCACCACACCGGATGGACGTACCATGGAAACCAATCTCAAAGTACAGGCGTCGGATATGGCCATGATAGAACAACTGAAACAATTACGAAAGTAATTCTCCTATTCCTGCTGTGTAAGGACATCACAGTACTCCTGCAGCGTCCGTACGAATTGCCGGGCCGCGATACCCATAGGATGACTGGCGTTTTCCACCAGATAAATCTGCCTCTTCGGTATCTGTTCTCTTAGCCGTATGGGATAGACCGTTCCCTTACGTATCTGGGCTTCGGCCAGCTGCTCGGGCACAAAGCCAAGCCCCAGATTGCTGCCAACCAGGGGGAGAATCTGGTCCGTCGTCGCTGCCTCAAGCTGCGGTTTCCATAACAGGCGGTTTTGGTGAAAAAATCCACTGTAAAACTCATGGGTAACCGTGTCTTCCCCCAGGGATATCATCGGATAATCCATCAAATCCCGTAATGTCAGTTCTTTCCGGGCAAGTTCCCGATAGGCCGGCCCTGCCACCAAAATATCCTGATACGCAAGGAGCGGATATGCTGATAACGGCGCTTTTAACTCCGTCGGTGTAGTTACGATGGCAAAATCCACCAGATCGTTTTTAACGGCCTCTACGGTCTTTCTGGTAACATTATTGGAGATTTGTATATGCACCTGCGGATAAGCCGCTTTAAAGCGATTTAAGACCGGCAGAAGCAGCAAATGCAGGGCCACATCACTGCAGCCCGCAGATACAATGCCATCCTGTAAGCGTGTCCGCTTATGAAGCTTTTCTTCTGCCGCCTGAATCTGCTCTACGGCAACTTTCACATGCTTATATAATTCTTCCCCCTCCGGGGTCAAAACGATACCCCTGTTTGAACGGATGATCAGTTCACATTCCAGCGCGTGTTCCAGAAGTTTCATGGTCCGGGTAATATTCGGCTGGCTATTATGCAGTACCTCCGCGGCCTGTGTAAGATTCCGGTACCGGGCAACATAATAGAAAATCCGATAATATTCATAACTTACATCCATGTCTTTTTCTCCCTGTCATATCAAAAACTGATTTTAGCAATACGAAATATATATTGTACATATTATCAATAGGTAAGTATAATAGCAACGGATTAAAAATACAAGAATAAGATTGCGAGGAATATGCAGCTATGATAAAAGATGAACGATTGAATTTTGCCAACCGGCAGGCGGCCCGAACCCATTATCACATGGCCTTTATCGGCGGCTTTCTGGGAGTCTATCCGGTACTGAATTGCCAGGACACCCTTGGATCGGCGCAAACTTCCAATCTGATCGGTCTGGTAACGGATGCTTTGGGCGGCAACCTGCCCCACACATGTCTTCGTATTTTAGGTATGCTGCTTTACATGGCGGCAATCGCCCTTGCCGTATATCTGCCGAAGCATTCCCGTATCAATATCCAATATCTAAGCCTGGGACTGGATGTTCTGGCCGCCGTAATTTTACCTCTGCTTCCCAGAGATATTCCACTGATCATCTGCCTGTATCCCACCTTCTTTGCCATGGCCTTTCAGTGGTGCAGCTTTCCGGGTGCCTACGGTTTTACAAGTTCCAGCATCTTCTCAACCAATAATTTGCGGCAGTTCACTTCGGCTTTGGTTAATGTCTACTGCAATCACATGCCCCAGGAACGGCTGAAATATCATTTTTACGGTTTAACCATCCTTTGCTTTCATCTTGGCGTGGCAGCAGACTATCTGCTGTGGAAAAGCCTGGGTAAATATTGCTCCGTTTTCGCCGTGGTGCCCATTTGCCTTGCCTACATACAATTGCGGAAAAAACACCAGGCAAAAGCACCGTATCATTCCATGGCGAAATCATACGGTGCCTCCGTTTAAATCCTTTGCGATTATAATAACTTCCAGCCAGGCAAGAAAAAGGAAACTCCGCCGGAGCCTCCTTTTCCTTGCCTGATCATTTAAATATAATACATATCCGTATCATAATCCCGGCTGTCGAGATAATAATTCTTCAAATCCGCCAGTGTGATTCGTTCCAGCAATTGCACCAAACTGGTATTGATAGGATCGATCACCAACGTCTGCACGGCGGCCGAAATATTTCTTGCATTGATATCTTCTGAAAATTCTTCTCCTTCCACAAGATAACTGCCGTCTACCGCCTCTAAAACCTCTGATACTGTGATCTGATCCGCTGCCCGGTTTAGTTTATAACCTCCCTGAGACCCTTTGATGCCTTTCACAATACCGGCTCTTCGAAGGCTGGCAAATACCTGTTCCAAATATTGCTGCGATATATGATTTCTCTCAGCAATACCACCCAACACGATATGTTCTGTTTCCGAATTTACTGATAAATCAATCAAAGCCCGCAGCGCATATCTGCATTTCTTGGAAAGTTTCATATAATCCCCTTACTGCAGAGCCTTAAATGCCTCATCCAGATCCTGAATGATATCATCAATATGCTCTGTACCGATAGAGAGCCGAATCGTGTTCGGTTTAATTCCCTGATCCAGAAGTTCCGCTTCATTGCATTCGGAATGGGTGGTTGAAGCCGGATGGATTGCCAGTGATTTCACATCTGCCACATTGGCAAGCAGTGAAAACAATTCCAGATTATCGATAAATTCCTGCGCCTTTTCGGCACCGCCCTTAATTTCAAATGTAAAGATCGTACCGCCGCCGTTCGGGAAATACTTTTTATATAATTCCTGCTGCTCCGGATCGGTTGAGATAGACGGATGATTCACTTTTTCAACCAATGGCTGATCTTTCAGATACTGTACTACCTTCAATGCATTGGCTACATGGCGTTCTACACGAAGAGACAGCGTCTCAAGGCCCTGAAGGAAGATAAACGCATGTACCGGAGAAAGGGTAGCGCCAGTATCTCTAAGGAGAATTGCGCGAATATAGGTAGCAAAAGCTGCCGGAGCCGCATCACGGGCAAAACTTACGCCATGATAAGACACGTTGGGTTCTACCAGCCACGGGAACTTTCCGCTGGCTTCCCAGTCAAACGTACCGCCATCAATAATAACACCGCCGATGGTTGTTCCATGACCGCCAATGAATTTCGTTGCGGAATGTACCACCACGTCCGCGCCATATTCCAGAGGACGAACCAGATAAGGGGTAGCAAATGTATTATCTACAATCAACGGAATCTTATGTGCATGGGCAATCTTTGCAATCCGCTCAATATCTACTACTTCTGAGTTCGGATTTCCCAATGTCTCAATTTCAATGGCTTTTGTATTCTCCTGAACAGCCGCCTCAATGGCTTCATAATCAAAAGGATCAACAAATGTACAGGTAATTCCATAATCCGGTAATGTATGAGCCAGAAGGTTGTAGGTACCGCCATAAATATTCTTCGCTGCTACAATATGGTCTCCCACATGAGCTACGGCCTGCAGTGCGTAAGTCAAAGCAGCCGCGCCGGAACCAACGGCCAGAGCTGCCACGCCGCCTTCCAGGGCTGCGATTCTCTGTTCAAAGATATCCTGGGTCGGGTTGGTCAAACGGCCATAAATATTACCGGCATCCCGTAAACCGAAACGGTCAGCCGCATGTTTGCTGTTATGGAACACATAGGAGGAAGTCAGATAAATGGGAACCGCTCTGGCATCCGTAACCGGATCGGGACTCTCCTGTCCTACATGAAGCTGCTTCGTCTCAAATTTGAAGTTTCTGTTTTCTCTTTTGATTTTTTCGCTCATATCATTTACCTCTTTCTGATCTGTATTATAGAATATTCATTTTTTATTTTCTCTCTGCTGTTTTTGCAGAGAGAAAAAGGATAAATCTTACGCTTCGGTAAACAGCGGAGTAGAATAATATCTGTCGCCTGTATCCGGAAGCAGAGCAACAATGGTCTTACCTTTATTTTCCGGACGTTTTGCCAGCTGAATAGCTGCGGAAAGTGCCGCACCGGAGGAAATACCTACCAAAACGCCCTCTTTCTTTGCAATCAGTTTGCCGACTGCAAAAGCGTCTTCATTTTCAATGGTGATGATTTCATCGTAAATCTTCGTATTCAATACATCCGGCACGAAACCTGCTCCAATACCCTGAATCTTGTGCGGACCGCCTTTTCCTTCGGACAAAACCGGGGAACTTGCAGGCTCTACTGCCACGATCTTTACTTCCGGTTTTTTCGATTTCAGATATTCGCCAACGCCAGTCAGTGTTCCGCCTGTTCCTACGCCGGCTACGAAGATATCGACTGCTCCATCTGTATCATTCCAAATTTCCGGACCGGTAGTTGCTTTATGGATTGCAGGATTGGCCGGGTTTACAAACTGTCCGGGAATAAAGCTGTTCGGCAGTTCCTTTGCCAGTTCGTCTGCTTTCTGGATAGCACCCTTCATACCCTTGGAACCATCGGTCAGAACCAGTTCCGCACCGTAAGCTTTCAGAATATTTCTTCTTTCCACACTCATGGTCTCCGGCATGGTCAGAATAATACGATATCCTTTTGTCGCCGCGATAGAAGCCAGACCAATTCCCGTATTTCCGGAAGTCGGCTCGATAATCACGGAACCTTCTTTCAAAAGACCTTTCTCTTCTGCATCTTCGATCATCGCTTTAGCAATACGATCTTTTACGCTTCCTGCCGGATTAAAGTACTCCAGCTTCACGATCAGCTTCGCTTCCAAATTCAGATCTTTTTCGATATTCGTAACTTCTACCAATGGTGTATTTCCAATCAAACCAATTGTCCCTTTATAAATATTCGCCATTTTCTTTGCCTACCTTTCCTATTAGTTTAGTATGTTTTGCTGTTGGTTGTATTATATGACAGCTAAACCTATTTGTCAACTATATTTTATATGTTTTATACATTTATTTCTAACAAAAAAAGCCACGGGATGACCCGTACGGATCATCCCATGACCTTTCACATGTCTTTCATTTTTGACTGGGTAATGAAACAGCTTCACATTTCGTTTTTAATAAGTCTGCCAAAGTCACACTATCCACATATTGATCAATGACCTGCTTTAAACCTTCCCAAAACAGCACCGTAGAGCAATCCGGATACCGGGGACATGGATTCGGCTCCACTTCAATACAGTTCAGCGGAGATAAACTTCCCTCGGTGGTTCGCAGAATCTCTCCCACCGTATATTCCGAAGGATCCTTAGCCAGCTGATATCCCCCATTATTTCCACGGTAACTTCTTACATAGCCAGATTTTGTCAGAAGCGGCATAATCTGTTCCATATATTTTAAAGTTACCGCCTGCCGTTCGGAGATATCCTTCAGACGAATCAGTGATCCATCATTATGCTGGGCCAAATCTACCATAATCCGAAGCGCATATCGCCCTTTTGTTGATACCTTCATTTTTATCCCTCCGAATATACTTGTTCTGTATTGTCTGATTTTCTTATGTCTTATCTTACAATACCTATCGGGATTATAGCATGTGCAGACACTTTTTTCAACCATATCCGGGAAAGCTGTTTTTGGTATGAATAGTCCTTAGCCCTCCTGACTTTGCGGCCGCTATTTTCCGCCCGTCATTTTCTTCCTATTTTTCCATAAATCATTTTCTTCCTATTTTTCCATAAATTATTTTCTTCCCATTTTTCCCATAAAATAAACGATTACCATAATAACCAGCACTGCCGCGAAAATCCCGGCCATACCCTTCCACATAATTTCCAATGCAATCCATATATTTTCCATATTCTCTGCCCCTTTCACAATTCCATCTGTTATCATCCTAAAAATCCGGTTACCAGATTAATCACCATACCTCCTGCAATAACAGAAGCAATCTGGCCGGATACATTGGCCCCTGCCGCATGCATCAGGATCACATTACCCGGATCCTCTTCCATCGCCATCTTCTGAACCACACGGGACGACATGGGGAAAGCAGAGATCCCGGCAGCCCCTACCATGGGATTGACCTTCTGCTTTGTAAACAAATTCATTACCTTGGCCAGCAACACGCCGCCGATGCTATCCGCCACAAAAGCAAACACGCCAATTAACATAATTTTCAGGGTGTCCAGCGTTACAAACCGGGCCGCCTGCATGCTATAAGAAATCGTGATTCCCAGAAGCAGCGTAATCAGATTAGACAGGGTATTCTGCGCAGTCTCAGACATCGTATGAAGGACGCCGCACTCCCTGATCAAATTTCCAAACATCAAAAAGCCAACCAGCGCCACAGATGACGGCGCCACCAGACCAACCACAAATGTCACAACAATCGGAAACGCGATGCGGGCCCCCTTGCTGACGGAAGCCGGATTATAGTCCATGCGAATGCTCCGTTCCTTTTTTGTTGTCACCAGCCGAATGGCAAAAGGCTGAATAACCGGCACTAAGGCCATATAGGAATAAGCCGCCACCGCAATAGGCCCCATATAATTTGACTTTAGAATCTGGGATACCAGAATGGAGGTTGGACCATCGGCAGCGCCGATAATACCGATGGAAGCTGCATCCTTTAAGTCAAATCCCAGAATTACGGCCAGTAAAATCGCCGCGAATATGCCGATCTGGGCTCCAGCGCCAAATAAAAACATACGGGGATTGGATAACAGCGGCCCAAAATCAATCATCGCCCCAATTCCGATAAATAATAATACGGGCATGGCCTCCGAAGCTTCGATGCCGATCTCATACAACCATTGAATAATGCCGCTGGTTTCCCCCACTCCGGCAAGCACCTGGTCCAACACGCCGCTGGCAGGCAAGTTTACCAAAATTGCCCCAAACCCCATAGGCAGCAGCAGCGCCGGTTCATATTCCTTTTTTATTGCCAGCCAGATCAGTAAGATCCCGATCCCATACATCACAACCTGCTGCCAGGTAAGCAGCCGTAAACCTTCCGTTAAAAAATCCATCTTTTTCTTTTCTCCCTTCTTAACGAAGCACTGATCCGCGCCGAAACACGCTTTGCGAGTTTCGCTGGTTACCGCTGCAGTCGCCAGGTGAACATGCAAGGCATGCTCGTTTGGCTTGCTGCCCGCGTAAAAAAAGAGACCTTTACCGCAGAATCCATCTGCGGTAAAAGTCTCGCTATTTCAATCTTTGACGAATAACTGCCGTTATTGTACTGACGACCAAAGATACACGAAAATCGTGTCAGCTACTCCCTCTTACGCGTTTCATTTGTGCTCTATTATTTTATTCCTGTATAATCCTACCATGTAATTTACTCACATGCAAGCATTTTCTAATTATCTGGAAATCTCTCTGCATTATTATATGATTTTATAAGAGAAAGGATTCTAAATCATCCGGCACATACAGATTCCCATGATAATACGCTTTTCCCTCTCTGGTATAGAGCTCCTTCCGGCATGCAAGATGCGTTTCCTCCGTGTGATACAAAATCAGATTGGGAACTTTCAGTTTCTCAGCCAGCTGGCTGGCTTCGCGGACCGTACTGTGATGTTTTTCATAGGGTTTGAAAATATCCGCTTCCCCATACAGGCAAAAAGCCTCATGCATCAGCCAGTCGCTGTCTTTTACATATTGAAATTCACAGGGATTATAGGGTTCATCGCCGCAGCAGGAAATCTTTGTTCCCTCTTCGTCCACCAGAGAAAAACCAAACTGTCTGGCCTTCGTGGACTGAATATCAAAAAAGGTCACGGAACATCCAATGATTTCCCGCATCTCACCGTCTTCCACCGGAATGAGGCGAATCCGTTCTCCGATGTGTTTGGTTACCTTTTTCTGGATCGTCAGTTCCGCAATGGTGGTAAGGGTAGATACCAGGCCACTGTGGCAATAAATCCGCAGTTCACCGTCGTATTTTCCCTGATTCATACTTTGACCGATCATACGGATAATCCAGATCATTCCCAGAAGATGATCAATGTGCTCATGAGTCAGAAAAATATCATGAATCTCCAAAAGCGGAATTTTCACGTCCTTTAAAATTTGCAAAATCCGGTTTCCGCCGCCTGCATCCACCAAAAAATGTCCCTTTTCATTGGTAAATGCAAAACACGTATTGTAGCATTTGGTTACGGTTGCATTTCCCGTTCCCAATATGGTAAGTTTCATATGTCTCTCCTTATCCGATCACGCCGGAAAACGGATCTATTTTACTGCTCCGATCAGACTGTTAATATCTTCTATACCATAACGGCTCATATACCGTCCGATACCATCCACGACTTCCTGTGTAGTGTAAGGATTATAAAAATTCGCTGTTCCTACCGAAACTGCGGTGGCTCCCGCCAGAATAAACTCCAAAGCATCCTCGGCACTGGCAATACCACCCATTCCAATAATCGGAATCCGGACTGCCTGGGCTACCTGATAGACCATGCGGACAGCTACCGGCTTTACAGCCGGGCCGGACATACCGCCCGT
>CAYRTA010000072.1:0-11637 GCA_964427045.1 uncultured Hoministercoradaptatus sp.
GTGTATGAACTGAAAAATCCGGACATGATTATCCTTCCGGGAACCAAAAATACCATGGGAGATTTGCGCTGGCTTAGGGAAAGCGGCATGGAAGCCGCCATTTTAAAACAGGCGGCCCAGGGGAAAATTATTTTCGGGGTATGCGGCGGATATCAGATGCTGGGAGAAACGCTGGCGGATCCGGAGGGGCTTGAGGACGGAGGTACCATGAAAGGTATGGGTCTTCTGGCCATGGATACCGTGTTTGAATCATCGAAAACACGTACCCGTGTCAGCGGAAGCTTCGGGGAAATCAATGGCGTATTAAAAGAATTATCCGGTGTCAAATTCGAGGGTTATGAAATTCATATGGGAATCAGCACGTTGAAAGCGGGAGAGGCATCTTTCACTACCATCCGCGATTATTCAGCTGCTTCGTCCGGTGAATGGAAAGCGGACGGCGCTTATGAGGATACGGTTTATGGAACATATGTGCATGGTGTGTTCGATAAGGAAGAAGTGCCGAAGGCCATTATAAAGGCCATCGGACGGCAAAAAGGGATTGATACGGAGCACATTACCGGTGTGGATTTTCAGGCGTTTAAAGAGACACAGTATGATATCCTGGCGGCAGCCTTAAGAGAACATTTGGATATGAAGCGGATTTATGAAATTATAGAGGAGGGAATCTGAGCATGAAGGTGGAATTGGAAAATGTAAAGCCCCGTGATATTGAACGGAGAAGTTTTGAGATTATTACGGAAGAACTGGGAGACCGGAAACTGCCGCCGGACCGGGAATTGATCATTAAGCGCTGCATCCATACCAGCGCGGATTTTGAATATGCCGACAGCCTCTGCTTCTCGGAAGGCGTGGTAGAGAAGGCGATAGCAGCTATCAAAAACGGGGCCTGCATCGTTACCGATACCCAGATGGGGCGCTCCGGTATCAATAAACGGGCACTGGCCCGCTATGGCGGCGAAGTATACTGCTTTATGTCTGATGAGGACGTGGCAAAGACGGCCAAAGAAAAGGGCACGACCCGCGCTACGGCCAGTATCGATAAAGCGGCCCTTATGGATAAGCCGCTGATTTTTGCCGTGGGAAACGCGCCGACAGCCTTGATACGGCTTTACGAACTGATCGAAGATGGTAAATTGAATCCGGCGCTGATTATTGGTGTTCCGGTAGGTTTTGTCAATGTGGTACAATCAAAGGAATTGATTATGCAGACGGATGTACCCTATATTGTGGCGCGGGGAAGAAAGGGCGGCAGTAATATCGCTGCCTGTATCTGTAATGCGCTGTTATATATGATTGATGACCGCAGAGATTAAAGGAGATCATTTTCATGGAAAAAGCGAAGGAACCCTTTCCTTTTGGCGAGTGCCACATGCATATATTCATGAATGGCATCGATTACCGCAGGGCCGTACAGCTGCAAAAGAACGGTGTGGATGAAACGGTGATCCGCAATCATCTAAAGGAATATCAAAGGCGGGGAATTACCTGGCTGCGGGAAGGCGGCGATATTTACCAGACATCACGAAGAACCATGCTTCTTGCGCCGGAATATGGGATTACGTACCGGACTCCCATTTATGCCATTCATAAAAAAGGCCATTATGGGGCTATTGTGGGACGGGAATTTGAGACCATGAAGGAATATCATGGCTTGATTCAAAATCTGCGAAGTCAGGGCGGCCATTTTGTAAAGATTATGATTTCCGGCATCATGGATTTTGTCCATGGAGGGCTGACGGAGGAGTCTCTGAGTGATGAGGAAATCAAAGAGGTGATCCATATTGCCCACGAAGAAGGCTTTTCTGTTATGGCCCACACCAATGGCGCCCGGGCAGTACGAGCGGCGGCCCTTTTTGGCGCCGATAGTATTGAGCATGGTAATTTTTGTGATGAAGATGCCCTGGAAGCCATGGCTTCTGCGCCGGTTGTCTGGGTGCCTACCCTTGTAACCGTTCGAAATCTCATTGGAGACGGACGTTTTCCGAAAGAAGTAGTGGAAGAAATCTGGCAGGGACAAAAGCGCAATCTCAGGCGCGCCTATGATTTGGGTGTACATCTGGCGCTGGGAAGTGATGCGGGAGCCTTTCGGGTTCTTCATGGCCAGGGTCTGCTGGATGAATATGAAGCTTTTCGTTTTATACTGGAACCGGAACACAGAGATTGGGAAAAACGAATTTTGGATGGCGATGCCAGAATTCGGAAGCTTTTTTGAAAATATAGGAAAGATGTAGAATAAAATCAGGAAATAGTAGATTTTTGCTGGTGATTATGCTAAAATACGGCTTAAGAAGCTGTATTATTTCATATAAAGAAATAGTAATAAAAATACAGTTACGATTTTTCAGTAAGAATAGTCGTAACTTTATTTTTTGTTCCATAGGAAAGTATTACTATTTATTATGTATGCAGCAACACAAAATAACTTTTAGAGGGAAGGATATTTTATGACCAGAAAAACATTTCGTGGTGGCGTTCATCCCAAAGACTGTAAGGAATTTTCCAGAGAAGCCGCCTTTAAGACGTATCTGCCAAAAGGCGAACTGGTATTTCCACTGGGTCAGCATATCGGTAAACCGGCCAAACCAGTTGTCAAAAAGGGCGACCAGGTATTGGCGGGCCAAGTGATTGCGCAAGCGGATGGATTTGTGTCTGCCAACATCATTAGTTCCTGCTCCGGTAAAGTAAAAGCAATTGAAAATCGCAGAACAGTCATGGGTACAATGGCACAGTCCATTGTAATTGATAATGACGGGCTTTTTACTCCGGCTGAAGGAATCGGAGCAGCAGTTGATTATACTGCGCTGTCAAATGCGGAAATTTTAGGAAAAATAAAGGATGCGGGTATTGTAGGTCTGGGAGGAGCCGGATTTCCAACGCATGTCAAGCTGGCGCCGAAGAATGCGGCGGATATCAAGTTTGTCATAGCCAATGGCGCTGAATGTGAGCCTTATATTACCTGCGACGATCAGCTTATGCGTACCCATGCGGAAGAGATCGTAACCGGCATGAAGATTATGCTCCGGCTTTTTGAAAATGCCGAGGGCGTTATTGTTATTGAGAAAAATAAACCGGAGGCCATCGCGGCCATGGAAAAAGCGGCGGCAGGCCAGGATAAAGTACGGGTGCTGGCCGTACCGACCAAATATCCGCAGGGCGGCGAGCGTTCCATCATGAAAGTAGTGGCCGGTGTGGATATTAAACTTGGCATGCTTCCGGCGGATGCAGGCTGTATCGTAGATAACGTGGCCACGATTTATGCTATTGAGCGGGCCGTATGTCATTCGGAACCCTTGATGGAAAAAGCTGTTTCCGTTACCGGTGATGCCGTGAAGGAGCCGTCCAATCTGATAGTTCGTATTGGAACCTCCTGTCTGGAACTTCTGGAGGCTGCAGGCGGCTATAAGGAGGGATGCGAGGCCAAAAAGATTTTAAGCGGCGGCCCCATGATGGGTATTGCCATCGCTTCTTTGGATATTCCGCTCCAGAAGAGCAACAATGCGCTTACGTTCCTCCTGGAGGATGAAGTGGAGATTGCCCAGGGCCAGATGACGGCCTGTCTGCGCTGCGGACGCTGTAACCAGGTATGTCCGCTGGGTTTGGTACCGCAGATGATGGCTGTGGCCGCCGAACGGAAAAACTATGACCGCTATGAGAATAAACTGTATGGCCTGGAGTGCATCGCGTGTGGTTCCTGCACCTTTGTCTGTCCGGCCAGAAGACCTCTCATGCAATTATTTAAACACGCAAAGGCTGAGATTATGGCAGCCAAAAGAAAAGCATAGAGGGGGGAAATAAAATGAGTAAATTATATAACGTTTCTTCCAGCCCGCATGTCAGAAAGAAGCTGACCACACAGGGGGCAATGACCGATGTGACGATTTCCCTGCTTCCGGCTGCCATCTTTGGTGTTTATCATTTCGGGCTGCATGCGCTCTGGATTATTCTTGTTTCTATTATCGCGGCCGTTTTGACGGAATGCATATTTGATTACATAGCAAAAAAACCTTTCACAGTCAAAGATGGAAGTGCGGTTGTTACCGGCCTTTTACTTGCCTTATGCCTTCCGGGCGGCGTACCGCTGTATGTGCCGCTTCTGGGCAGTGTATTTGCTATTTTGGTGGTGAAGTGCTTCTTTGGCGGCCTTGGTAAAAACTTCATGAACCCGGCCCTGGCCGGCCGCTGTTTTCTGTTGATTTCCTTTAGCGGAACCGTGGCAAATTACGCGGTGGACGGTATGAGTTCCGCTACCCCGCTGGTGGATCTGGCGGCAGGAGAGAGCGTAAATCTTCTGGATCTGTTTTTGGGAAATACAAACGGTGTCATTGGTTGTTCCATAGCAGCTTTGCTGATAGGCGGAATCTGGCTTTTCATAAGAAAGGGTATTACCATTGAGATTCCGGCGGCGGCATTGTTGTCTTTTGCCCTGTTTATCGGGTTATTTGGCGGCCGTGGATTTGATCCGTGGTTCCTTGCTGTCCACCTTTGCGGCGGCGGTATTGTTATGGGCGCTATTTTTATGGCGACGGACCCGGTTACCAGCCCCGTTTCTTCCGGCGGTCAGATTATCTATGGCGCGGCCGTAGGTATTTTGAGCGGTGTTTTCCGTGTCTTTGCCAGTGCGGCGGACTCTGTCAGCTACGCCATTATTATTTCCAACATGCTGACACCGCTGATTGACGAATATTGTATACCGAAGCCTTATGGCTACCGTCCGCAGCCTCAGCCGGGTGAGAAGAAAAGCTTCTCAATTCCGAAACCGGCGATTACGCTTTGTGTGATTACCTTAATTGCCGGCGTTTGCTTAAGTGGTGTTTATAAACTAACGGAGCCGGCCATCAAAGAGCAGCAGCTTGCGGCCATGACAGAATCTTATCAGGAGGTTTGCAAGGATGCCACGGCTTTTGAACACGATGATGCCATCAGCGCCGCGGTGGAGGCCCTGGGCGGAGAGGTTTACGGAACGGACTTCGGTAAGTCTTATATTAATGATGTGGTGGTAGGAACGGACGCTTCCGGAACTGTGGTAGGATATGTAATCAGTGTTTCCAGCGGCGACGGCTATGATGGAACCATTACAATGTCTCTTGGACTTTCCGCCGACGGAACCATCAATGGTCTGGCTTTTACGGAAATTCATGAGACGGCAGGTATGGGTATGAAGTGTGATGAGCCTGCCTTTAAAGACCAGTTTGCAGGCAGACAGGTAGCGAAATTTACCCTGAATAAATCCGGCGGAGCGGCTTCCGATGAAGAAATCAATTCCGTTTCCGGCGCTTCCGTATCCTCCGGCGCAGTTGTCAACGCAGTCAATGCAGCACTCGATTTCTACGCTGCAAATATCGGATAGGAGGGAGAAAACGATGAAACCTTGGGTTGAACGTATCTATAATGGTATTATAAAAGAAAATCCCGTTCTGGTATTGATGTTGGGTATGTGTCCTACGCTGGCTGTTACCACCTCTGCTACGAATGGTTTTGGTATGGGTGCTTCCACACTGGTGGTTCTGATTGTATCGAACCTGATTATTTCACTGCTCAGAAAGGTGATTCCGGGTGAAGTACGTCTGCCGGCTTATATTGTTATTGTTGCTTCTCTGGTTACGCTGGTTGAGCTGATTACCCAGGCGTATCTTCCGGATTTGTACAGTGCGCTGGGTATCTATATCCCGCTGATTGTCGTAAACTGTATTATCCTGGGACGTGCGGAAGCTTATGCTTCCAAGAATACGCCGTTTCTGTCTGCTATGGACGGCGTGGGTATGGGAATCGGATTTACCATCGCCCTGACCATAGCCGGTCTGATTCGTGAGTTTTTCGGCGCCGGTACCTTTTTTGGCATTCCGGTATTCCCGGATTCCGTAGAGCCGATCGGGCTTTTTATCAAAGCGCCGGGCGCGTTTCTGGTTCTTGCTCTTATCGTTGCTGTTATGAATGCGGCCCATAAGCCAACCAAAGCCAATGATATGGTGGAAGGCTGTGACGGCTGCTGTGCAAACTGCAGTAAATTCCATAACAGTGAAGGAAAGGGGGAAGCTAAGAAATGACATCTTTGATTATGATTGTTGTGGCGGCGGCTCTGATTAATAACGTGGTTTTGAGCCAGTTCCTCGGTATTTGTTCCTTTCTGGGCGTGTCCAGACAGATGAAAGCTTCTGCCAGCCTTGGCGGAGCAGTTGTATTCGTTATTACCATTTCATCTGCAGTAGCCAGCCTGTTATATGACTATGTGCTGGTTCCGCTGGATCTGGATTATCTGAAAACGATTGTATTTATTTTGGTAATTGCAGCGCTGGTGCAGATGGTAGAGATGTTCCTGAAAAAGACCTCTCCGGCCATTTATAAGGCTCTTGGTATTTATCTGCCTTTGATTACCACCAACTGTGCAGTTTTGGGCGTGGCCCTTACCAATGTGCAGGATGGATATAATCTGTTAGAATGTGTGCTTTCCGGTTTAGGTACGGCCATTGGTTATACGATTGCCATTGTGTTGCTGGCAGGTATCCGTGACCGCATCGATGAGGAGGCACTGCCTGCTCCATTCCGCGGTGCTCCCGTAGTGCTGCTTGCCGCAGCACTGATGGCGATTGCATTCATGGGATTTAGCGGATTGTCATAAGGAGGTAGGAGAATGTCTGAGATTATTATTGCGACGCTGGTAGTCGGAGTGATCGGTCTTGTAATTGGTATTGCTCTGGTATTTACCGGTAAGAAATTTTATGTAGAAGTGGATGAGCGGGAAAGCGCCATCCGTGAATGCCTGCCTGGAAACAACTGCGGCGCCTGCGGTTATGCCGGCTGTGATGCGGTGGCGGCGGCCATTGTAAAGGGCGAAGCGCTGATCAATGCCTGTCCGGTAGGCAATATGGAGATGGTTGAAAAGATCGGAGCCATTATGGGCGTAAAACCGGCGGAAGCGCTGAAAAAAGTGGCTTTCGTCCGCTGTGCCGGAAGCTGTGAGGCCACCCATGAAAAATGTAATTATGTGGGCATTAACGATTGCCGTGCGGCAGTCATGGCCGGCATTTCCATATGGGAATGCGATTATGGCTGTCTGGGATATGGCTCCTGTGTAAAAGCTTGTCCCATGAATGCCATTCATGTGGAAGATGGTGTGGCGGTTGTTGACCGTGAGAAATGTATCGGCTGCGGACAGTGTATCAAGGCTTGTCCGAAGGGGCTGATCGAGCTGATTCGTGCGGACAAGAAGGTTGCTGTGCGCTGTTCCAACAAGGATAAGGGAGCCGCTGTGAAAAAAGTGTGTACGGCCGGTTGTATTGGCTGCCGTCTGTGTACCAAACAGTGTGAAACCGGAGCGATTACCGTTGACGGCAATGTAGCTCACATTGATTATAACAAATGTGTTGGCTGCGGCAAATGCGCCGAGAAATGTCCGGTGCATATTATTAGACATTTGTAAACGGGCAGTATGGATAGAAAAGTTGGTTTTTGTCTCCTGGGAATCGCTGCTCTGGTTCTGGCAGGCGAGTGCCTGCTGTATGTTGGCCGTCAGGATTCTGGAAGCCGGACCGCAGATGAGAGCGGCGCAGAGCAGATGCATTCATCAGAAAACGATGGATATACCAGCCAATTATTTGCCATGGATACGTATATGGAATTCGCGGCATATGGCGATTCGGCCGAAGAAGCCGTTTTGGCTGCCATGGAAGAGGTAAAACGGCTGGATGGACTTTGGTCAACAGGGGATGCGGATAGTGAAGTATCCCGTTTGAATCAAGAGGGCAGCCTGTTTGTTTCGGAGGATACGGCCGAATTATTTCATAAGGCGGATGAACTGTATCAGGAAACCGGCGGCTTGTTCGACATAACGATTTATCCGCTGATGCAGTTATGGGGTTTTCCTACCCAGGAATATCATGTGGCCACCGAAGAAGAACTGGCGTCGGTATTGCCGCTTATCGATGCTTCTCAAATTACTGTTGAAAGTTCGGATGGCTCCGGTGAGACGGTACGATTGGGTGATGGCCAGAAAGTGGATTTCGGAGGTATTGCCAAGGGATATACTTCCGCCAGAATTATGGAAATTTTTGAATCTTACGGAGTTACTACCGGTATGGTATCTTTGGGCGGCAATGTACAGGTGCTTCACACAAAGCCAGACGGCAGCAGCTGGAAGATCGGTATCCGGGACCCGGAGGGCTCCCAGACGGATTCCATCGGCGTGTTATCGGTGACTGACCGGGCGGTCATTACCTCCGGCGGCTACGAACGGTATTTTTCGGAAGCAGGAAAAACGTATATTCATATACTTGATCCGCGTACCGGCTGCCCGGCGGAAGGAGATTTGCTTTCCGTGAGTATTATTTCCGGGGATGGATCGTTGGCGGATGCCTTATCTACATCGCTTTATATTATGGGGCTTGACGGGGCCTGCGATTTCTGGAGATCGCATAAAGAAGACTTTGATATGGTTTTGATCACCAGGGATAAAGAAGTGTATATTTCAGCTGGTATAGCAGATCAATGGCAGTCAGAGAAAGAAGTAATAATTGTAGAATAGGATAGATGTTCAAATGAGAAGGGGAGGCGTCACTGGTGTCCGGTGAGCCTCCCCTTGTTTCTTTATTAGGCTTTACATGGCCGCTTTGGCATGTTGAATGAATAAATTCTGTACGGCCGGATATTCACCCAGGCCCTTCATACAGCACTCAACAGAAAATCCGGCGGCTTCTATACGGCTTCTCCATGATTGGGGATCGTCACCAGACATATCATTGGTGGCATGGTCGCCGGCCACAATCATAAAAGGAGCTAAAATTACTTTTTTCGCTTTCTGTTCTCTTAAGAGACGAATTACGGAATCCAGAGACGGATAGGCTTCCACCGTCCCCAGATGGATATTGGGATATCCTTTATCCTTCATCGCATAATCCAAAGCCGCGTAGATCGCATTGGCATAATGGGTTGTCCCGTGGCCCATGAGTACCAGCGCTTCATCTTCCTTCAAATCCGGGAATTCCTCGCAGATTGCGTCGATGACATCCCAGTTGTCCTGTTCCCCGGAAAGCAGTGGCGCGCCAAATGAGATGCTGTGGAAGCGGTCCTTAAAAGCAAGGGCCTCCTGTGTCATCAAATCATTTTCAATGCCATTCATAACGTGAGTGGGCTGTATGACAAGATCGGTGATGCCGTCTGCCAGCATCCGTTCCATAGCCTCCGTTACGTTACAAATCTTTATGCCGTCCCGACGTAATAATTTTGCCATAATCATTTTGCTGGTCCAGGCCCGGTAGACTTGCCAGTCAGGGTAGGATTCCGCAATACGCTGCTCGATTCTGTCAATGGTCTTTTCCCGGGTCTGGGGAAAGCTGGTGCCGAAACTGACCACCAGAATCGCCTGATTCCTGTTCATGTTTCCTGTTCTCCTTTGTTTTGTATTCTCCGCAAGAATAAATCCATATCTAAGTTTACGGTATCATAGGGGAAAAGTCAATTTGCTTTTATTGACATCCCTGATATCTTCGATTACAATATAACGTACGCGTATTGTTTCACAAAAGAAAGGAGAGGCTTATGGCAGATCAGCATCCTCAGGAAAATAAAATGGGATATGTACCGATTCCCAGACTTTTGTACCAAATGTCCTTACCCATGATGTTATCGATGTTGGTACAGGCCCTGTATAATATTGTGGATAGTATTTTTGTTGCCCAGATTAACGAGAACGCGTTGACGGCGGTTTCTCTGGCCTTTCCCATACAGAGTTTGATGATTGCCTTTGCGGCGGGAACCGGGGTTGGAGTGAACGCGCTGTTATCCCGCAGTTTAGGAGAAAAAAATTATGAAATTGCCAATGAATCGGCAAAAAACGGTATCTTTCTGGCACTTTGTACCTGTATCGTTTTCGTGATTCTTGGAACACTAAATGCCCGTCGGTTCTTTTCTTTCCAGACAACGGATGCGCAGATTGTATCATATGGTACAACCTATCTTTCCATTGTCTGCGGCGTCTGTATAGGTGTGTTTATGCAGATGATGTTTGAACGTTTATTACAGTCCACGGGTCTTACTTTTTACACTATGATTTCCCAGGGAACCGGGGCCATCATTAATATGATTTTTGATCCGATTCTGATCTTCGGTTATTTTGGATTTCCCAGGCTGGGTGTGGCAGGCGCCGCAATAGCCACCGTGTTCGGACAGATTTGCGGAATGATATTGGCGCTCTTTTTTAATCTTCGTGTTAATAAAGAATTGGATTTCCATATACGGGGATTCCGGCCGAACGGAAAAATTATCTGTACCATCTATACGGTGGGGATTCCCTCGATTATCATGCAGGCCATCAGTTCCGTTATGACCTTTGGCATGAATAAAATTCTGATACAATTTACTTCGACAGCGACGGCAGTATTTGGCGTCTATTATAAATTGAATAGTTTCATCTTCATGCCGGTGTTTGGGTTAAATAATGGTATGGTACCAATTATTGCCTATAACTATGGCGCTAAGAATAAAAAGCGTATTATGCAGACTATATGGCTGAGTATTATAACGGCGGTTGTTATTATGCTTTTGGGACTGGCTATTTTCATGTTTTTCCCTGCACAGCTCCTTGGACTATTCAATGCTTCTTCCGATATGTTAGAAATTGGAATTCCGGCTTTGCGGATCATTGCTTTAAGTTTCATCTTTGCCGGTTATTGTGTGATTGTAGGTTCCGTATTCCAGGCTCTGGGAAATGGCATTTACAGTCTGATTAACTCGGCATGCCGTCAGCTTTTGATTATTTTGCCGTCAGCGGCGATTCTGGCAAAAGTGGGTGGTTTGGATATGGTTTGGTGGTCCATCCCCATTGCGGAGATTTCCTCACTGCTTCTAAGTTCCTTTTTCTTCCGGAAAATATACTGCCAAAAGATTGCGCCGCTGCCGTGACAGGGCATATTTTGGGGGTTACGATTGACATATGAAGTCTATTGGAAGAGTATTTATAAAATATGTTTCTTTAAATATACTGGGTATGGTAGGCATATCGTTATATATCCTGGCTGACACCTTTTTCATATCTCTGGCAGAAGGTGCGGATGGGATCACGGCGCTCAACCTGGTTCTTCCCGTATACAGTCTGATCTTTGCCATCGGTTCTATGCTGGGAAGCGGATCGGCCATCCGTTTTCGCATTCTGAGAGCCCGGGATGATCCAGAAGCAGACCTTTATTTCTTTCATGGAATTATGTTCTCCTGTTTGATCGGAGCGGTATTTATGGTTCCCGGTATTTTGATACCGGATAAAATAGTAGGGCTGTTGGGCGGAGATCAGGCGATTATTGCCGTTGGAGCACCGTATACCCGTGTTTTCATGGCCTTTACCCCTTTCTTCATGCTCAACTATGTATTTAATTCTTTTGTGAGAAACGATGGGGCGCCGTCCCTTGCCATGGCCGCTACCTTATGCAGCAGTCTGTTTAACATTGTATTTGATTATATTTTGATGTTTCCCTGCCATATGGGTATGGTGGGCGCCGCTTTAGCCACTGCTGTGTCGCCGATTCTCGGCTGTCTGATCTGCAGCCTGCATTTTTGGGGAAAACATAATACCATTCGGTTATGCCTGCGGGGGCCGTCACTGCGGAGACCATTTACGACCTGCCAGTTGGGAGCAGCCTCTTTTGTAGG
>CAYRTA010000073.1:0-11587 GCA_964427045.1 uncultured Hoministercoradaptatus sp.
CGATATTAAAATGAAAGGAAAGTAGATGTTTTAGCTTCTGAAAACATCATACAAGGGCATTATGAAATTTTTAGGATATAAAAGGCCGGATGGAAGAGTTGGAATTCGTAACAAAGTATTTATTTTGCCAGCTTCAATCTGCGCTGCAGATACAGCAAGAATTGTTGCATCACAGGTTGAAGGAACAGTTACGTTTCATAATCAGAACGGTTGTGCCCAGGTGGCAAGTGATCAGCAGCTTACCATGGATGTTATGGCGGGTATGGCGGCTAATCCCAATGTATATGGTATTGTAGTGATTTCTCTTGGATGTGAAAATTGTCAGATGGATCTGGTAACAGAGGCAATTCGTAAAAGAACCAATAAACCCATGGAAACTTTCATTATTCAGGAATGCGGGGGAACGGTTGCCACTGTAGAAAAGGCTGTTCGTGCGGCAAAGAAAATGGTACAGGCTGCCTCCTTGCTTCAGCGTGAAGAGTTTCCGATTTCTGAACTGATTGTTGGCACAGAATGCGGCGGATCGGATCCCACCAGCGGACTGGCAGCCAATCCATTGATTGGTGCTTTAAGTGATAAATTAGTAGAACTGGGAGGTACCTCTATTCTATCGGAGACGACAGAATTTATCGGTGCCGAACATATTTTGGCATCCAGAGCCGCTACACCGGAAATTAAGGATAGAATTTATGAAATTGTGCACCGCTACGAAAAGGCTTTGCAATTGGTAGGTGAAGAAGTAAGACAAGGGAATCCT
The DNA here is from genome assembly GCA_964427045.1 of uncultured Hoministercoradaptatus sp. Taxonomy (GTDB): domain Bacteria; phylum Bacillota; class Clostridia; order Lachnospirales; family Lachnospiraceae; genus Oliverpabstia. The sequence goes on from CAYRTA010000073.1 coordinate 758, forward strand.
TCTCCCGGAAATAAAGCAGGGGGTATCACTACATTGGAGGAGAAATCTCTCGGATGTATTCATAAAGGTGGTCATACACCAATTAATGCTGTTTATGATTATGCAAAACAGGTGGAAAAGGCAGGCGGTCTGGTTATCATGGATACTCCGGGGAATGATCCGTCTTCGGTAGCGGGTATGGCAGCGGGTGGAGCACAGGTTGTTGTATTCTCAACGGGACGGGGTACGCCTACTGGAAATCCTATCGTACCTGTAATTAAGATTACCGGTAACAGAATTACTTATGCGAACATGGAAGATAACATCGATATGGATGCCAGTCCGGTAATCTATGGTCCGGAAACTATGGAAGAAATGCGTGATAAGCTTCTGAACGAAGTCCTTCAGGTATCGAACGGAAAGCTAACGAAGTCGGAAACACTGGGGTATATGGAAACTGCGATTGCACGTGTATGTAATTATGTATAAACAAAAGAGTATTGTGCGAAGCCTTTTTCGCAGGTTATACCTGTAAGGAAATGAAAAAAGGTTATTCTTGACAAACTGAAATTAGTTGATAAGATATGTAAGGATATAATTTCAGATTGGAAAGGATAAGAAACATATGAAAAAGAGTCTTATAAAGGGATGTTTGATAAAAAGATTGGTCATGTATATCGTCGGTTTGTTTATTATGACCGTTGGAATATCCATATCGGTAAAATCCAACCTTGGCGTATCTCCGGTTAGTTCCATTCCTTATACCATGACTTGCATCTGGGGCATTGAAATGGGAAAGGCAACCATTATGTTTCATTGTATGCTTGTGCTGCTGCAAATCATTTTACTGAGAAAAAAATTCCAGATAAAAAATGTGCTGCAGGTTCTCGCTGGCATTATTTTTGGGTATTTTACCACTCTCTGCAATTGGGGTATTTCCTTTCTGCCGACGCCGCAAAGCATGATGATCCGGTTAGGTATGGCTTTGCTGAGCGCAATCTTTATTGCCGTTGGAATCTTTCTTTATATGCCGCCTAAGATTATTAACCTGGCAGGAGAAGGGGCAATGCAGGCAATTTCTGATATTAGCGGCGTTATGTTTGCCAGAGTCAAAATTGGATTTGATGTCAGTATGGTAACCATTTCGCTGGTGGCCTGTCTGGCGATGATCGGGTGTTTGGGCAGTGTGGGCATCGGTACCATAATCGCCTCAGTTCTGGTGGGAACGATTCTCGGATATATAACGAAATGGTTTGGAGAAAAGAGAGACCGCTGGCTGCATGCGGTAAATTAAGAGAAATTTGTAACGTGCTGAAAAGAAAGCGCAGAGACGGAGAAAGGGAGAGAAGTATGCAGTCATATAATGATATTGGAATTGACCGTAAACTGGACTGGCCAAGGATTCGAAAGTTGTTGGTGATCGGAGTGATTGCCTCCATCATGGTTTTTATCGGAGATATGCTCCTGGGATATGGAGTGGAAGATCGGACTTTGTCCGGATTTGAAAGAATGCTGTCGGCCTATGCGGGACTTTCCGACAGGCGTATTTTCTGGGGCGGTTTTCTGGGATTTTTGGGAATTCCATTGGAGGGGCTTTGCTATTTTGGAATTTATAGACTGATGGCGGAACGATCACCGAAACACGCCCATGCGTATCGAAGCGGCATCCTGGGCTATTTGATCTTTGGGGGCTGCGGCGTTCATCTTCCTTTTGCGGCCACCGCGTATCTTTATAAGTATATGCAGGCGGTCAGCCCTGCTGCAGCCCTGCAGGTAACCATTCGCTTCGGTACTTATTTTCTCATGCCGGGAACGATTCTCTTTTTCCTGTTTTTTGTTGTGCTTTGCGCTGCGCAGATTTCAGCTTTTGCCAAAGGCTTCACACCCTATCCGCGCTGGTGCTGGATTTTTTCTTTGCCTGTGGGAATGCTCATTGCCTTTTGCTTCAATGCATGGGGGAATGTTCCGTTGGCAAACGGCCTTTCTATGGCGTGGATCAGCATTGGAAATCTCTGGATGTTTGCCGGTTTGCTGATTATGATGAAAAAAGCTGCGAAAAAGAATGATTGAGCACTTACATCAGATCGGCCAGCGTAACACTGTCCAGATAATCGTTAATCAGATTATCCAGTTTTTGCCATACGGGGCGGGTGGGACAACATTCCATGCGGGTGCATCCCTGATGTTCCGGAGACGCGCAGGCTACTGGCGCGAGACTGCCTTCTGTCAGCCGCAGAATGGTTCCCAAGCAGTAGCGTTCCGGCGGCATCGTCAGACGATAGCCGCCGCCTTTTCCTTTAATGCCTTCCAATAACTTATGTTCGACCAGAACTTTTATGATGTTTTCCATATATTTCTTAGAAAGGCCCTGGCGGTTGGCGATTTCCTGCAAAGGCACATACCCGTCATCCATATGTTTGGCCAGATCCACCAGCATATACAGGGTATATCGTCCTTTCGTTGATATGAGCATGGGGTATCCCCCTTTCTTACTTTTCTATTTTCCTGTTCCTTACAGTCAGTAAGGCGGATTCTTTCTTGTTTTCCAGCATCGTTGGCTTCATAAATCTTTGCCTTAATATAGCACAGATTTTCCGGAAAAACAACCCCAATCAACCCATTGACAAAGTGGGTTGATTGGGGTATAGTTTATTCAGCCCATTAAACAAATGGGTTGAATAAAAATGAGGGCGAAAAACCTACTAAAATAGTGGGTAATAAAAATAGAAATCCGGATTTCCGGGTGGAAAGAAAGGTTAGGTGTGTGTATGTCAGAACGATTACTGGATGTGGAGGGATTATCGGTTTCCGTGGAAGAAAGACAGCTTCTTCACGATATTCATCTGCATATAAAAAAGGGAGAAACCCATGTACTTATGGGGCCCAATGGCGCAGGAAAATCAACACTGGGTTATGCGCTGATGGGGCATCCCCGTTATCAGATCGATGGCGGAGAAATTTTGTTACGGGGTAAATCAATCAATGAGGACAGTCCGGATAAACGGGCAAAGGCAGGTATTTTTTTGTCCTTCCAAAATCCTCTGGAGGTACCGGGACTGCCGCTGAATACCTTTATTCGGACCGCCCGGGAACAGCAGCAGGGAAAACGGGTTCGCCTGTGGACTTTTCAAAAGGAATTGGAGAAGGCCCTGGAACTGCTGCAGATGGATCCGTCCTATGCGGAGAGAGAATTAAATGTGGGATTTTCCGGCGGGGAAAAGAAAAAAGCGGAAATTTTGCAAATGCTATTATTAAAACCTGCCCTGGCCATTCTGGATGAGACAGACTCCGGGCTGGATGTGGATGCCGTCCGCATTGTGTCAAAAGGTGTGGAAGAGTATCAGAAAAACCAGGATGGCGCTTTACTCATTATTACCCATAGCACTGGTATTTTGAAGGAACTGCATGTGGATTACACCCATATCCTGGTGGATGGACAAATCGTGCAGACAGGCGATGCTTCCCTGATCGACGAGATTAACCAGCATGGATTTGAGGCATATATCGAACGTCTGGGACATAAGACGACGGGAGGCGGACAATGAGGGAGAAAACATATGTGGAGGATGTAGACCGCAGCGTCTACGATCACAGGAATGAAGAGAAAGACAGTTACCGGATCCGGGAAGGACTTGATCAGGATGTGGTAAAGCAGATTTCAGACCGGAAAAATGATCCGGTTTGGATGCGGGAGTTTCGTCTAAAGGCGCTGCGCATTTATAATAATATGGAGATTCCCGGGTGGGGACCTTCTCTGGATGAACTGGACATGGATCACATCGCGGCCTATGTGCGTCCCAATACAAAGATGGCGGTTAAATGGTCCGATGTCCCAAAGGAAATCAAGGATACCTTTGAGCAGCTTGGGATTCCCCAGGCCGAACGAAAATCGCTGGCTGGCGTGGGCGCTCAGTACGATTCCGAATTGGTTTATCACAGTATTCGCCAGGAGGTGGCCGCCCAGGGTGTTGTCTATACCGATCTGGAAAGTGCCATGCGGGGGGAATATGCAGCTATGATCCGGAAGCATTTTATGAAGCTGGTTACGCCCTCAGATCATAAATTTGCCGCTCTCCACGGCGCCGTCTGGTCCGGCGGTTCCTTTGTTTATGTTCCGCCGGGGGTTTCGGTGGAGATTCCGTTACAGTCCTACTTTCGCTTAAATGCGCCGGGTGCCGGACAATTTGAACACACGCTGATTATTGTGGACGAAGGGGCGGACCTTCATTTTATAGAGGGATGCTCCGCGCCGAAGTATAATGTGGCAAATCTCCACGCGGGCTGTGTGGAACTGTTTGTGGGAAAGGGCGCCAGACTGCGGTATTCAACCATTGAAAACTGGTCGAAAAATATGTTCAACCTGAATACTAAGCGGGCGCTGGTAGAGGAGGGCGGCGTCATGGAATGGGTATCCGGTTCCTTCGGCTCCCATGTGTCCTATCTCTATCCGATGACCATATTAAAAGGAAAGGGCGCGAGAATGGAATTTACGGGCATCACCTTTGCCGGGAAGGGGCAGAATCTGGATACCGGGGCCAAGGTGGTACACGCCGCTGAGGACACCGTGTCCTATATGAATACCCGTTCTATCTCCAAAAGCGGCGGAATCAGTACGTTCCGCAGTTCGGTAACGATTCATAAGGAAGCCAGGGGCGCTAAAGCGGCAGTGTCCTGTCAGTCCCTGATGCTGGACTCTGTATCCCGCTCCGACACCATTCCGGCCATGGATATTCGTACGAAGCACGCAGATGTAGGGCATGAGGCTACCATCGGAAGAATCAGCGATGAGGCGGTATTTTATTTAATGGCAAGAGGTATTCCGGAGGAAGAGGCACGGGCGATGATTGTCAGCGGTTTTGCCGAAAACGTGTCAAAGGAACTTCCGCTGGAGTATGCGGTGGAAATGAATAACCTGATCCGGCTGGAAATGAAGGGAAGCATCGGATAAAAAATGAGAAATGAAAAATGGAAAATGAGAGAATAAAAATTAAAGATGATTAAAAATTGAAGATTAAAAATTAAAGATTAGGGATGAAAGATAAGCCGTGTCATTGGAAAGGAAGTGGACTATGGAATCGTTGGTAGAATTAGTGGGAAACAGACTGCCGGCGCCGACCTGGAACTGGCTTCATATGAATAAAAGTGTATTGAAAGGCGAGGATGCCAAAAGACTTCAGGAGGCGAAAGCGGCGCCGCCGGTAATGGTATGTCAGGAAGGCGAAGAAGAGAAGCAGCATTTTTTCCGATTCGTCTGTGAAGCGGAAGAAAATAAAATACAGGAAGTAAAGTTACGGGCTGGCGAAGGGAGCGATCTCACGGTATGGATGGAATTTACCTCACCCCAGGAGGGAGAAGGATTGCTTAAAGTCAGCACGGATATACAGGTTCAGAAAAATGCCAGGGTACGTCTGGTTCAGGTACAGCTTTTGGGCGCCGGTTACCGGCTGGTAAATGAGATCAGAGCCACATGTGAAGCGGACGGTCATGTGGAACTTTTGCAGATGTTTCTGGGCGGAGTTAAAACATGGGCCGGCTTTTTGGGAAATCTGAATGGTCCAAATAGCAGTGTGACAGCAGAGGTGGGCTATTGGTGCAGGAATACCCAGAGACTGGATATGAATTACGTGGTACTGCATAATGAGAAGCAGACAAAGAGTCAAATACAGACCAGAGGTGTACTGGAAGAGCAGGCTTTCAAACTGTTTCGCGGAACCATTGATTTTAAGAAGGGTGCCTCTGGCTCCGAAGGAGAGGAAACAGAAGAGGTGCTGCTGCTGGGCGAGGATGTTGTCAATCAGACGATTCCGCTGATTCTCTGCGGGGAGGAAGATGTGCGCGGAAATCACGGCGCTACCATCGGTGAACCGGATGAAGAAATGTTATTTTATCTGGCAGCCAGAGGAATCGAAAAAAGCGAGGCCACGGCGCTTCTTGCCAGGGCGAAGCTGGATGGTATACGGACGAAGATTGGCAATCGGGATTTGGAAGAACGGGTAAAACTATATTTAGAGGGGGTGTCAGGAAATGAGTGAAGGAGTATTGAAAAATTGGAAAAAGGACTTTCCTTTGTTTCAGGCCCATCCCGTTATCTATCTGGACAATGCGGCGACGACCCAGAAACCGGTATGTGTTCTGCAGGCAGAAGAAGCTTTTTACCGGGATGCAAACGCGAATCCGCTGCGCGGCATTTATGAACTGGCACAGGAAGCCACCGGAAGGTACGAGGAAGCCAGAGAAGCGGTTCGTGCCTTTCTGCATGCTTCCTCTTCGGAAGAGATTATATTTACGAGAAATACCACGGAAAGTTTGAACCTTGTGGCCTATAGCTATGGTTTGTCCCATATACATGCTGGCGATGAGATTGTGGTAAGTATTCTGGAACATCACAGCAATCTGCTTCCCTGGCGGCGGCTGGCGAAACAGACGGGCGCCAGTCTGAAATATCTGGAGTGTGAACCGGACGGCATGATCACGGACGAACAGATTGAACGGGCTTTTTCAAGCCGGACCAGACTGGTGGCCATTACCATGATATCCAATGTGCTGGGCTGCTGTTCCCCGATGGAGCAAATAATAAGAAGAGCAAGGGCCTGCGGCGCCGTCGTGGTGGTGGACGGGGCCCAGGCCGCCGCCCATATGCCTGTGGATGTGCAGCAGTTGGATGCCGATTTTCTGGCTTTCTCCGGTCATAAAATGTATGGACCCATGGGAATCGGTGTTCTTTATGGAAAGCGCAGCCTTCTTCGGCGGATGGAACCCTTTTTGTTAGGGGGAGAAATGATTCAGTCTGTAACCCGGACGGATGCCGTGTGGGCACAGCTTCCTCACCGCCTGGAAGCCGGAACGGTAAATGCGGCAGGGGCCTGGGGACTGAAAGCGGCCATAGAATATATCGGCCAGATCGGATTTGATACAATCCAAGAGAGAGAGCAAGCATTGACGAAGCAGGTTTACGAAGGGCTTGCGAAGATTCCCCATATACGGATACAGGGGGCACAGAACGCACAGGGACATTGCGGAATCATAAGCTTTACGGTAGAGGGCGTTCATCCCCATGATGTCAGCAGCATTTTGGATGCGGACGGAATTGCCGTCAGAGCAGGTCACCACTGTGCCCAGCCTCTTTTGGAACATCTGGGCGTACCGTCTACCACAAGACTTAGCCTGGCTTTCTATAATGAGCCGGAAGAGCTGGATGCATTTTTGCGGAGTATTGCAAGTGTAAGAAGGAGGATGGGTTATGGAGCGTAGAGAGAGAAGTTTTTATAATGCGATTCTGACGGAGCATAACTTGTACCCGGAGCATAAGCACGAACTTCCCCATGCCACCATAGAAAAGGATGGCGTCAATCCAAGCTGCGGCGATGCAATCCGGCTGAAACTGAAAATAGAAGATGGCATCATCACAGATGGCGCTTTCGTTGGAGATGGCTGTGCCATTTCCCAGGCTTCGGCGGATATCATGCTGGACTTGATTATCGGAAAAAGCCAGGAAGAGGCGGTCCGGCTTTCCGACTTATTTTTTAAAATGATTCACGGAAAAGCTTCCGGAGAAGAAATCGAATACCTGGAAGAGGCCGGAGCCTTTGTGGATGTGGCCCATATGCCGGCCAGGGTAAAATGTGCGGTATTGGGGTGGCATACACTAAAAGAAATACTATGCGGCGAGGAACAGGATTAAGCGGCCCGTTTATTTAAGCTTGCTTTGTGTGATATAGACTTGCGCCGCGTAATCAAGTTAGTAACTATTCAGATAATTCAGATATGCGTCGAATCGCAGGAATGTTTGTTTACATGGGAGCATGATACATCCATTCCTGCGATTTGACATATGGCGTTACGGGTTGGTCATATGGTCCAGGAATGCCTGTACATAAGGAAGTGCCGCGCCGATGGCAATGTTATGTTTGGGCATTTTGCTTATGCGAAGAAAATCCGCCGCTTCTTCAAAGGGGGTCCTTTGCTGGATTTCCCTGTGCAGAAAGGCCAGATCCTCCTCACAGAGATAGGAAGCCAGATATCCGCCCAAAATGAAATCCGTATCGTAAATCAGATGAAGCAAATTAATGGATTTGGCCAGATTGATAAGAAATTGCTGCCAGCGTTCCACATAGGCAGGAAGGTCAGCCCGCACATTGGCAAAGAAATCGTCCGGCGATTCATTTTCCAAAAGAAGCGCGCTTAAAGAGCAGAGGGTCTCCATGCAGCCTCGTTTTCCGCAGTAACAGGTGGCGCCGCCAGTCTGCATCTCAATGTGCTCAATGGTGGAATTATGGCCGTGTTTCCCGGTCATGATACGGCCTTTGGCGATCATGGCGGCCCCCAGATGCTTGCTGATGGAAAGATAGAACGCATCTTCCAATTCCGGCGATATCCACAGTTCCGAAACGGCCGCACTGTCTGCGTCGTGTACGAAGGAGCAGGGATAAGGCAGGTATCTGGTAAAGGCGGAAATAGAAAGTCCGGTGCTGGATAAAATCTTTCCGTAGACAATGGTCTGTCTGTCCGGGGAGACCAGGCCCTGGATGGCAAATCCGATACCCAAAAGCTGCTCATCCGCAATAGGAAGGCTATCTTTAAAGGATAGAATCTGATCACATACGGTTTTGAAATAAGCTTCTTCGTTTCTATAATTCACTTGCACCACACGCCGGTCTATTTTTTTCCCATACAGATCGACCGCTATCATTTTCACTTCTTTTCGCAATAATTCCACACCGATGCCGATACGAAAATCCGAAACGATGGAATAGGCGGAGGCCTTCCGTCCGACATATTCCGTATCGATCTGTCCGCTTTTCTCAATCAGTCCGTCATTTTCCATGGCAGTCAGATTCGTGGTGACGGTGGGGCGGCTTAAACGGAGATCATAGGAAATATCCTGCTGAGAAACCTTTCTGTTTTGATAAATATAATGATAGATCAGGCTTCGGTTATTCTGCTTGATCTGATTGGGCGTAATACTTTTCTTCATACGATTTTTCCCCGCATTCACAAATGATTTGATAAATGATTTAACAAAATCAATTATAACACAAATAAAAAGAAGGTATCATTGTGTATTTTGTATAAATCTGAGGTTAAAACATTGTCTATTATTACAGATTGACGAAAACGGTTTTGTGGATTATTATGTAATTACAATTTGATAAAACATTTTACAAATTTATTTAAGAAAAGGAGAGAGCCATGGGAATTATTGAAAAAATGAGATTGGACGGAAAGAAAGGATTTGTAACAGGAGCAGCCAGAGGAATCGGAAAATGCACGGCAACGGCATTTGCAGAAGCAGGAGCGGACGTAGCCATCGTAGATCTGGATTATGAAGAAGCGAAAAAGACTGCGAAAGAACTTGCGGAAGCGACCGGAAGAAAAGTAATTGCCATCAAGACCGATTGTACCGACAAAGAGCAGGTAGACGCCATGGTGGCACAGGTAGTTGAAGAACTGGGCGGCCTGGATTTCTGCCATAACAACGCTGGTATTTGCATCAATGCTCCGGCGGAAGAGATGACTTATGAACAGTGGTATAAAGTTATCAATATTAATCTGAACGGAATTTTCCTTACCGATATCGCTGCCGGTAAGTATATGTTGGAAAATGGCGGCGGATCCATCATCAATACCGCTTCCATGTCAGCACATATTGTCAATGTTCCGCAGCCGCAGTGCGCGTACAATGCTTCCAAAGCCGGTGTCATTCAGCTGACCAAGTCTCTGGCCATTGAATGGGCAAAACGTGGCGTACGTGTCAACAGCATCAGCCCGGGATACATCGGAACAGAACTGACCCTGAACTCTCCGACTTTGATTCCGCTGATCGAAAAATGGAACCAAATGGCACCTTTGGGAAGAATGGGCAAGCCGGAAGAACTGGAATCCATCTGTGTATATCTGGCAGGTGATACGAGTTCCTTCACCACCGGTTCTGATTTCATTATCGACGGAGCATTTACCTGTTTCTAAAAGACCCAGGCAGAGAAGAATAAGGACGAGGTGAAAAACATGGATGCCAAAGAATGGATCATAAGTGGAAAGACGGCACTGGGAATCGAATTGGGTTCCACCAGAATCAAAGGCGTACTGGTCGATTTGCAGGGCAATGTGCTGGCAGTCGGAATCTACGACTGGGAAAATTCCCTGGTTGATAATATCTGGACCTATAGTTTGGAGGAAATACACAAGGGGGTCCGCGGTTGTTACAGTTCCCTGAGAGAGACCGTGAAAGAAATATATGGAATTGTTCTGACAAAGATCGGCGCCATCGGAGTCAGCGCCATGATGCACGGATATATGGCATTGGATAAGGAAGGAAAGCAGCTGGTGCCTTTCCAGACCTGGAGAAATACCAACACCCAGCAGGCTGCGGATGAGTTGACGGAATTGTTCAATTTCAATATTCCGCTTCGCTGGACGGTTGCTCATTTGTACCAGCGTATTCTGGATGGGGAAACCCATGTAAGCCAGTTAGATTACGTGACCACATTAAGTGCCTATATTCATTGGAAGCTGACAGGCGCAAGAACCATTGGTATAGGAGATGCGGCCGGCATGTTCCCCATTGATTCCGATACCCATGACTATGATGCAAAAATGGTGGATCAGTTTAATCAGTTGATTCAGCCATACGGGTATCCATGGAAATTAGAAGATATTTTTCCGAAGGTCCTGGTGGCCGGCGAGCAGGCAGGTGTATTGACGGAGGATGGCGCGGCTTTCCTGGATGAAACCGGTAATCTGGAAGCCGGCATTCCTCTGTGCCCGCCGGAAGGCGATGCAGGAACCGGCATGACTGCCACAAATTCCGTAGCACCCCGTACGGGAAATGTGTCGGCAGGTACCAGTACCTTC
>CAYRTA010000074.1:0-11439 GCA_964427045.1 uncultured Hoministercoradaptatus sp.
CGGAATCTCAGTGGCCGTATTTGGTTCCATCATTAATCTGTATACCGGATTTCAGGAAATCAACCCGGATGGTCTGAAATTAATCTACACATTAGGCGGCACGAAACGGGATGCGCTGCTCAAGGTAGTACTCCCCTCTTCTTTTCCGCTGTTTTTAGGTGTCATGAAAGTCAATATCGGCCTTTGTCTCGTAGGCGTCGTCATCGGAGAATTTATTGGCGCCAAGCAGGGCCTCGGTTACCTGATCATCTATTCCAGCCAGGTATTTAAGCTTAGCTGGATGCTGATGTCCATCGCAATTCTATGTGTCATAGCCATCATTCTATATGGTATTCTGAATCGCATTGAAAAAAAATACCTGACCAAAAACGCAAAATAACGAAAAGGACCCTTCGCCGGATCCTTTCACATGCCCTGCAGCGTAATTATAGCGGCGCGGAAGATATTTCTTCTACGCCGCCATATATTCCTGTCAGCATTTTAAAGCCTTCTTCGGACAGGTATCCACACACTCCAGACACAGGATGCATTCGGTACCCATCTTTCGTTTACGGGAATTATCCGTCATATCCACATTCATAGGACATACCTTTTTGCATTTATTGCAGGAAATACACTTATCCTTATCTACGGTTACCCGCAGCAGGGAAAAATAACTCATCGGCTTTAGAAACACAGTTATCGGACACAAATATTTGCAAAACGCGCGGTTATCCTTCCAGACAATTGCCAGCGTAATTCCAATCCCATAATAAATCAGATTTCCAATCAAAAAACTCCAGAACATAATCCGCTCCAGATTTTGTACCTGCAGTAAGAACAAACTTGACACAAATAGCAAGGATAAGATAAATGTAACGTATCTGAGAAACCCGATCTTTTTTCGCGGTGCTTTCGGCCGTTTATAGGGAAGCAAATCCAAAATCATAGCCGTCCAGCAGGCATAGCCGCACCATCCCCGCCCAAATAACAGGGGACCGAAAATTTTCGCCACCGCATAGTGAATCGTGGCCGCCTCAAAAACACCCATAAACAGATAATACCAGAATCCTTCTATCTGCATATTTTCATTACAGATCAGGCCCAGATAAATCAGCATGTATGAACCAACCAGAAACTGTACCACCCTTCTGGCATATTTTACTTTCTTTACATATAACGCCAATCCCAAAGCAATAGACAAACCTATGTAACTAAAGTTGAATAAATAAAACAAATTATCTTTTGTCAGCCATAATGTGACTGCAATTCCTTCAAAAATAGCAAGCATAATTGCCGATGGAATGTATTTTTTCATAGCCAGCCCTCATTCTTTCGTACCATTTCTAATCAATAAACATCGCATCCCCAAAGCTGAAAAAACGGTATTGTTCCTGCACTGCCACCTGGTAGGCATGCATAATCGCCGGTTTTCCGGCAAGGGCGGATACCAGCATTAACAGGGTTGATTCCGGCAAATGAAAATTGGTGATCAGGGCGTCAATCATCCGGAACCGGTAGCCGGGATAAATAAAAATATCGGTCCAGCCGCTCCCCGCCTTTAAGATACCATCCTCTCCGGTAGCTGACTCCAGCGTTCGGCAGCTTGTGGTCCCCACGGAAATCACTCTGCCCCCTTCTCTTTTCGTGCGGTTAATCAGTTCCGCCTGTTCTTCTTCCACCACATAAAATTCCGAATGCATGTGATGCTGTTCCACATCGTCAACTTTAACGGGACGGAAAGTTCCAAGTCCCACATGCAAAGTCACATGAGCAATCCGGATTCCCTTTTGGGCAATCTCCGCCAGCAGCTCATTGGTAAAATGCAATCCCGCTGTGGGCGCCGCGGCAGAACCTTCATGTTTTGCATAAACGGTCTGATACCGGTTCTTATCCTTCAGTTGATGGGTAATATAGGGCGGAAGGGGCATCTCTCCCAACTGGTCCAGAATTTCTTCAAAAATTCCCGTATAATGAAACTGGATCAGGCGGTTTCCTTCTTCCACAATATCTATGATTTCTCCCGTCAAAATTCCATTGCCAAAGATAATCCGGGCCCCCGGTCTGGCCTTTTTGCCCGGTTTTACCAGACATTCCCAGATATCATGCTCTTTTCTTTTTAAAAGAAGAATTTCAATGACTGCGCCCGTGCCTTCTTTATGTCCATAAAGCCGGGCCGGAATCACTTTCGTATTATTGACTACCAGACAATCTCCCGGTTTCAGATAATCAATCACATGTTTGAAATCCGTATGTTCCAGTTCCCCGGTTTTTCTATCCAGATGCATAAGACGTGAAGAAGAGCGGTCCGTCAGCGGGTCCTGGGCTATTAATTCCTGTGGTAATTCATAATAAAAATCTGATGTTTTCATAACGTTCTCCTAAAAAAGTGTTCTCACGCAATGCATGAGAACACTCAATGACAGCAAAATAAATTATACCCCAAAAGCATAAGAATAGCTGCTATGACTACTGTCCAGATACATGTGGGAAGTAATAATTGAATCAGCATGCCCACGCCTACCCAAAACAAGATAAAGCCAAAGACTCTCGTTGGAGATCAACTCCTATTCTTCCTCTTGGTTCAATATATGCTCGAGATCCTCGTCCGACAACTCATCCTTCTTGTTTTTACCGGTAAATTTGTCAGCCAAATCCGGAACCATATCCAAAATCTTCGTAATTGCATCCTGATTCTTTACATTTACCAGTTTGGTTCCTCTCTCATTAATAACCAAAACAGCGGAAGGTGAAATTTTTCCTCCCATACCACCGCCGCCGTTATTTTTTGCATTTTCAGCAAAGGCTCCGGCTGCCACACCAAAAGACACATCCACCAGAGGAAGAATGATGGTTTCGCCCACCGTGATCGCATCGCCTACTACGGTTTTTGTGGTAATGAAACTATCCATTCCTTTAAACAGGGCTTCCACCGTATTTTGAAAATTATTATCTGCCATAATTATGCCTCCTTATGCCGTATTTTCTTATATAATTGTTTTACTTCCTTATTCAAGTATAGCTGTAACCCATGCCATAATAGCGTTCCTACCCGGATCCGTCCCCGCATTTCCAATTTTCCTTCTAAAATCTGGCGGTCAAAATAAGGCACAAGGGAAATCTGCCTGCCATACCTGGGATAAAAAACAGCCGCTATTGCCAAAATCTGCCCTGTCCAGGATGGATCATCCAAACCAAAATGGAGCGTTCCCCGAATTTTTCCCGGAAGGGTATGTTTTAAAACTTTCTTTAGTCTGCACCAAATGGCGGACATGGCCGTTTTTGTAGCTTCTGCCTTGAGTAATTCGTAATAATAATTCATTTTACCACAGATACCACGGATTGTGAATTTGATTTTTCGAATCTTTTCCAGCACTTTTGCCATCTGGCGTTTTAGAAAGATAAATGGATGAAAAAGCAGTCTCAGGATTCCGCCCACGCGCTTTATCCATTTTGATGATGACCGGGACGCCTGTGTCTCTGGCCCCGGTCCGGACTGTGATTTTGACTCATCCGGTATGGCCGGTTTTGATTCAAACTCAATCGTTGCAGCAGGTTTTGACTCCGTCTCAACCGGTACGGCCGGTTTCGGTTCTGTCTCAATCGCTGCAGCAGGTTTTGACTCCGTCTTAGCCGGAATATCTGTTTTCCGCTCGGGTTTTGCCTTCCCTTGATTATTATTAGTTTTATTCTTACTCTTTTCTTTCTCTTTTATTCTCTTCTTTCGCCGGCGTTTTGTCCTGTAGTTGTGAATTCGTTTACGGACGGCAGATAAGGGAATTCCAAAAAGGAATATTTCCTGGTCCGTCTGCTCATTCTCATATCGTATGCGTATATGGAGCATATGCAAAAGCCAGGATACAATAACTTCTCCCCGCAAACCGTTTTCACTTTTTTCGCCGGCCGCCCGGTAACGAACCGGCACCAACAGAACAGCCAGAAGAATCAACAGAATCAATGCCAGAAGAACTAACAGCACGATTCCCAGGATTTTTAATATAGTTAATATGATATGTAGCATATTCTACCTGCCGTCTTCCTGTCCCTGTTTTTTGATGACTACCTGATTGATATCCTTTTGTTCATTCCTATCTGATCTGCGGAGCTTCTGCCGTGCTCTCAGATAGGTTCTTACATCCACATCTTGCTGTGCTTCATATGTATCTGACACGATGCGTTCCACCAGTGCCAGGGCTTCTCCATAACCGGAAGCAATCCCCACAATCATGGGGCAGCGGCGATACACTGTCTTCTGCAGCAGATAATTTGCAGATATGATTTCCAAAAGATTTTCGGGATTTGCAGCCAGAGTCACAAGATAAACGTCATATTGGGGCTTCCGGCAGGTTGTCCTCCGGATCACTTTTTTTCTGTCTTTAACATTATCACCTACATAAAGCGGTTTATACCAATTCAGCATAGTTTTTCCCAACAATTTCTAATAATTTCGTCAAAAATATTTACGGTTTCCCCAGAGATTCGATTTTCTGAGATCCAAGTACTCATTATATGCCGTTTCCAAAATCTGGCGCTCATTGGCAAATTTCAGCAGATGGTAAGCTTCATGAAATTTATAATAACCGGAATCCACAAAATACTCTTCCCGCTGAGGTCTGCTGTAAAAACTGCCCGCCATCATCAAATACCAGTGAACTTCTTTTTCCACCACATCTTCCGGTATGGAAAAGGTATACTGACTTCTTCCCACATATTTCATGATAGTGGCCTGTACTCCAGCCTCCTCCCGCACTTCTCTAAGAGCCGTATCACCAAAATCTTCTCCTTCTTCCACCGTACCTTTCGGGAGAACCCAGCCCTCGTATTTATTACGATAACTCTTATACAAAACCAGAATCTTTCCCCTGTGTATTACCACGCCGCCACAGCTGGTTGCTTCTATCATTTGCAATTCCTCCTGACATGCGTTGTATTTACTCTATCTGTACTCAGTATATCGCTTTTCAAAAACCGGCGCAACCATTAAGTGAAATTAACGATTGGCATAATAGGTATCAAAAATCTTCCCGGCTATGGGAACGGCGACATCGCTGCCCGCTCCGGCTTCTTCCGCAATGACACTGACAACAATATCCGGATCCTCCACATTGGAAAATCCAACAAACCATGCATGCGGCGTGGTAGAACTGGTATCTCCGTGCTCCGCCGTACCCGTCTTACCTGCCACCGTGTAACCGCGCCCGGACAAGGCGGAAGCCGTACCATTCGTTACTACATTTTCCATCAATGCCGTCAATGCATCTGCCTCGTCGGCAGTCATCAGCTTCTTATAGGAAGATGGCAGATAACTTTTCACATTAGTGCCACTATAGGATTCAATACTTTCCACAAGATAAGGTTCCATCAGCGTTCCGCCATTGGCAATAGCACTGACAATCATAGCCATATGCATAGGAGACGTCAGCGTTTCTCCCTGACCAATGGCTGTCTGCATAGTCAGGGCGTCCGCACTGCCTTTTTCCAAAGAAAATACGCTCTTTTTATATTCCATAGGAATCGGCAGCGTCTGGTTAAATAACATATCCTCCACTGTGGCCCGGTAATCACTTCTGTTTAAATCCACACCAATCTGCGCGAATGCAGAGTTACAGGATTTGGCAAAAGCGGCCGCAAAATCTTCCTGGCCATGAGCACTGTTATGGTAACAATGAATCGTATAACCGCCGTTTTCCACTTCACCCACACAATTGAAATCAAACCCGTCAAAACTTCCATGCTCCCGGTAATAAGCCAGGGCCGTTATGATCTTAAATGTGGAACCAGGCGGGTATTGCCCCTGGGTCGCGCGATTGACAAGTCTGGACGATGCCGCATCCGCATTGATCGCTTCCCAGTCCTCCGCGATCGTATTGGGATTAAAGTCAGACTTACTGACCATAGCCAGTATCTTACCGGTATCCGCCTCCAAAACGACCACGGCTCCCCGGTAATTACCCAGGGCATCGTATGCAGCCTGCTGAAGATTGACATCCAGCGTCGTAATCACGTTATCACCAATATTTTTTTCATTTGTGATTCCGTTTTCAATCTGTTCCACGATATTGGAGTGGGAAGTCAGCAGCTGGGAATTCATACTCTGTTCCAGACCGCTGACGCCTTTATCCGAATAGCCAACCACATGAGCAAATACATTGTCATAGGGATAACTGCGGGATTCCTTTCCCTCTTCATCGGTTACCGTGGTAGCCAATACTTCCCCGCCGGAGGCCAGAATATCTCCTTTCACTACCTTTTCCTGAAAAGTACCCTGGCGTTTGGAATTATAAGGGCTATTGGCATAATCATCTTTCAATTCCACATTAAAATATACGAGATATCCGATCATACATAAAAATATGCACACAAAGAAATACGAAATGATCACATATTCTTTACCAGTTGAGGCTTTTTTCTGTTTGCTCCTGGATTTTTTCTTCGAGGGTTTTTTCCCGGTATCCGCCGCCTGATACAGGCGGGCCTCCTGGTCCGCCCTTCCTCTGGTTCTTTCTCTTTCGTTTCTGTTCTCTCTGTAATTGTCGTTCTTTCTCAAGTTTTTTTCTTTCAATCTCTTCTTCCTCGTCTTCTCTGAGAATATACAATCCCTGGATGATTGCCAGCATCATAATCGTGCAGATGACGGAGCTGCCGCCATAAGCCACAAGGGGAAGAGTTATGCCTGTCAGCGGAATGAACTTGATCGTTCCGCCGACCGTCAGAAATACCTGAAAGGCATATTCCGCACCCAAACCCATGGCAATCAGCTTATAGAACCGTTTGCTCATCTTCATGGATATATTTACGATCATCAAAAAGATACTCATACAAACCAAAAGCAAGCAGATTCCAAACAGCGAACCTAATTCTTCACAGATTGCATCAAAGATGAAATCCTTCGTTACAACCGGGATAATATCCGGCATGCCCTTTCCCAGTCCGGTACCAAACCAGCCGCCGGCGCTGATGCCAAACAGTCCCTGGGATACCTGATAACCGCCGCCTGCCGTATCATAATAAGCGATGGGATCTTTCCATACGGCCACACGCTGCTGCACGTGGTTAAACATATAGTAAGCCGCCACTGAGGCTGCCGAGCCTGCCGCGATACCGGCCAGGGCATAAAGCGGATTCTTCGTTGCCACATAGAGCATGACCACATAGGCCACAAAAAAAACCAGCGCGCTTCCCAGATCCGTGGAAGCCACCAAAATCAATACATGGGCCGCCGCCACAATGGTCGTGATGACCACCTGGCGGAAGCTGGTATCTTTCCGAAACATACTCGCCACAAAAAACACATAGGTAATCTTGGCTACTTCCGAAAACTGGAAGGTGATGCCCCCAATCTCAATCGAAAGTTTGGCGCCGCCTGATACAGCCGCCAAAACCAGCACCACGCCAAGCATAGCCAGTCCGGCAATGGCATACAGCCAGGTAATATCTTTTAAGATCTTCACCTTATGTACGATAACCGGTACGATAAAGGATAATGCCATGCCAAGTACCACAATCTCAAACTGCGTAACGGCCTTGCTGAAACTAAGCCGGGATAGCATCAGAAATCCGATACTGAGAAGCATACACATATTATTGACAATCAGCAGATTTCCCTTTTTATAAATTACCCGGTAGAGAAGCTGCACAATCACAATAAATATAAAAACTGCCACATACATCATCAAATATTTTACATCCATGCTCTGAACAAACAGCACGGCATAAGCCACAAAATTCATAAACAGAATCAGTATCATCTGTTTGCGAAGCACATGACGTTTTCCCTCCAGCGTCCGTTTACGAAAAATCGTAAAACACTGGTACGTAAAAAGCATCATCAAAAGCAAGATAAAATATTTGGATATTTCCGTAATAATATTTTCCACAAAGTTCCTCCATCAGAGAAATCCTTATTCCACCCCCCGCTGAAAATGGCCTTTTGTCACTTCACCGGACCATGGATGGGCCTTTGGATTATCTCCCCTTACATAAACTGCGGCAAAGCTTTTCGCAATCTGCCTGGTTTCTTTTTCCCCTTCCATGGTAAATGACAGCCGGTATCCGCCGACGCCCAGCCGTTTTACCTGATCCGCTTCCTTTAGAAGCGATAAGGGGACGGTATTATATATTGTATTATAACAGAATTCACAGTTACATACTGCACGAAATTCCTTTTGCTGACGATCTTTTACCGTTAATACTGCACATTGGCGGCTGCAGCCCTCCAGATTCTTCTGGATACACTGGACGGAAACCATCATGGGCAGATAGCCGTAAACTACCATCTCGCTGTCCTGATTACGCCGATGCGCCAATTCCTTCCGGTTCAGTTCCAGCGGAACGGTATCTCCCCGGATTCCTTCCTGTCTCCAGAAGTTCTGGCTTTCTCCATTAACCGTATACACGTTGGCATCGAGACGCACATAAGAAGCAAGGCCCTGTGCTTTTACTATGCCGTAGCTTTCCAGATTCCGCACCAAAAATCCATATAGTCCGCTGGCAGCCAAGGAGGAAAAAGCTTCTTTTCTTCCGTCCAGTTCCCGGTCCCGGACCATATGCGGAAGCATAAGACCTATCTTTTTTCCGGTCTTCTTTGCTTTCGACAGAAATGTCTCCGCCTCGCTTAGATAATCGTTTCGGGAAAACATGCCGCAGTCCAGATACACGAGCTCAATTTCCGGAATATCCTGAATTGCCCGCCATTGACTCCAGTCGGTAATCGATGCCGAAAGAGATGTGCGGGCAAACGTCGAGAACACATCGCCATCCCCGGCCATATCACCGGTCTGCCTGGACTTTTTGGAAACAGACGGCGCTCCTATCTTCTCCCTGTCCGCACATCCTCTGGCAGTTTTTCGCTCGTAGGGTTTTGTCAGTGCTTCCTTCAGATCATGAAGCGCCGTTCTCCGCAGCTCGTTTAATTGCTGCATAGGAACGAAAAGGTTGTCCTCCATGATGACTTCCAGCCGCTCAAATACAAATTCCGTAGCTCCGGTCTTTTCGATCTGCTTTTTCACCTCTTCGCGGGTCACCGGCCGCTTCTGTGCTTTCTGTACTTCCCCGCCGCAGGCCGTAACTGAAACAGAACCTGCTGTTACTTCCAGTATAGCAGGACTATTGGGAAAAAGGCTTAATATTCCTTTAATTTTTATGGTATTTTTCCCTTCCAAATACTCCCTGTGAAGCCGCTCAAACAGGGCTTCATTTCGGATGGTTACCAGATCTTTTCCTTTTTCCGTCTTTTTTTCATTTCTTAAGGCCATCATCTGACGTCCATTTCGCGTTTCATAATAGCCCTCATGAAAACCGTCCCGGTTATAAATGTCCAATAGCTGCTGTCTATCCTTTTCGGAAACCTGGTATTCCATATCGCCGGCCAGCACACGGTCCAGATATTTCCGGTATATTTCCACCACACCGGCCGCATATTCGGGCTTCTTCATCCGCCCTTCAATTTTCAGAGAATAGACGCCGGCTTTTATAATCGCAGGCAATATCCGTACGGTACACATATCCTTGGGGCTCAGCACATAAGCAGTTTTTTCATGATTAAGCCGCTTTCCCCCGGCATATACCTCGTAGGGCAGACGGCACGGCTGGGCACAGCGGCCTCTGTTTCCGCTGCGTCCTCCGATCAGACTGCTCATCAGGCATTGGCCGGAATAGCAGTAGCAAAGGGCGCCATGAATAAAACTCTCGATTTCCAAACCGGTAGCCTCGTACATCGCCCGTATTTCTTCCAACGAAAGTTCCCTGGGCGTTACAATCCTTGTCACACCTGCTTCTTTTAAAAAACGGGCACTTTCCACACCGGATACGGTCATTTGGGTACTGGCATGGATCGGCAAATGGGGAAAGGCGCGTCTGATAAAAGCCAATACACCCAAATCCTGGACAATCACCGCATCTAATCCCGCCTCGTAAAAAGGCAGCAGATAAGTGTACAATTTCTCTTCCAGCTCCCGGTTTTTAAGGACCGTATTCACAGTCAAATATAACTTTTTTCCATATAAATGGGCATAGGAAATGGCCTCCAGCAACTGTTCCTCATTTAAGTTTTTGGCATATGCCCTGGCGCCGAATTTTTCACCGCCCAAATAAACAGCGTCCGCTCCGGCACGAAAGGCAGCAGCCATGGCCTCATAAGACCCGGCCGGGGCCAGTAATTCTGCTCGCATTTTCGTTCACTCCTAAACCGTAACATCCGCCGCCGGCGGCTGTCCGGTATGTCTGATATTGTATCTGTCTGGTATTGAAAGGAAATGGACGTGATACTTTATCACGCCCATTTCTTTTGTTACTAAGTATACGAAAGGAAACTCCGATAGAAATTCTTTTCGCTAATCATTCAAACATCTGAAAACCGGAAAATCAAAAACGCCGCACCCGTTTCTATTTATTTAACAGACTGTCCATATCCTCTTCCATCTGTTTCAGGTTCCGTTTCAATTCTTCCTTCTCATGCTCCAGTTTTTCGATCTGAATTCTGGCATTGATCAAATCATGCTTCAGATCATACATTTCACTGTCCTTCACCTGTGAATCCTCTTCAAATACCTCCGCCTGATGCTTTGCCTTAAAATAATCGTCGGCAATATTCAAACTCAGCAGTGTATTCTTCACTTCCACCGGCTGACGGTTATAGCCCGGAAGTTCACTCAACTGGGCAATCTTATGATTCATATACGAAGCCACCTTCTGCAGATAATCTTCACTCTCATATCCGCTCAGGGTGACAATTTTTCCTCCAATTAACACTCTGGTTGTATTCTTTGATGGCATGGCGGCTACTTCCTCCCCTTTGTAGTTACCCTCTATTATAAACAAAATCAGGTAAAAAACAACCTTTTTTGACTTTAAATTTCCCGCTCCCCTTAAGGCGCCTGTATACCCAAATGCTGGTACGTCCGCTCCGTGACCACACGCCCCCGGGGCGTCCGGTTCAAAAAGCCATTCTGAATGAGGTAAGGCTCATAGACATCCTCAATGGTTCCCGCATCTTCTCCGATGGCGGCGGCCAGCGTATCCAAACCTACGGGACCTCCCTGGAACTTAAAAATAATGGTATTTAAAATCATACGATCGGTCTGATCCAGACCGTACTGATCGACTTCCAGAAGATCCAGCGCAAAGGAGGCCACTTCCCTGGTAATCCTGCCGTCATACTGTACCTGGGCAAAATCGCGGACCCGCTTTAACAGACGGTTTGCCAGACGGGGCGTACCTCTGGAACGCTTCGCCATCTCCTTCGCGCCATCCGCATCAATCTCCACACCCAGAATTTTTGCCGAATGCCGGATAATCTTCTGTAACTCCTCTTCCGTATAAAATTCCAGATGGTGAATGACCCCAAAACGGTCTCTCAGGGGGGCTGTCAAAAGACCTGCCCTGGTAGTAGCGCCTACCAGCGTAAAATGGGGAAGGTCCAGACGAATGGAACGGGCGGTCGCCCCTTTTCCAATCATAATA
>CAYRTA010000075.1:0-11347 GCA_964427045.1 uncultured Hoministercoradaptatus sp.
GAAGGCGGACCGGAACTGGTAAAACAGTTATTGTCGAAAACTTATGATATTAATATGCCGGGGGTCGTAGCTGTGTATATGACCGGTGCTCCGATTCCGGGCGTAGGTCCCCAGGACGTGGCTCTGGCTATTATCGGCGCCGTATTTAAAAATGGTTTTGTAAAAAATAAAGTAATGGAATTTGTGGGACCTGGTGTGACAAATCTGAGCGCGGACTTTCGCATCGGTGTTGATGTTATGACGACAGAGACCACGTGTCTATCCTCTATCTGGCGGACGGATGAGAAGATTCAGGAGTTCTATGAAATCCATGGAAGAAGCGAGGAGTATAAGGAGCTGAATCCTGGAGCCGTCGCTTATTATGATGGCGTAGTAGTTGTGGAACTGGATAAGATTCGCCCGATGATTGCCATGCCATTCCATCCCAGCAACACCTATACCATCGATGAATTGAACGCTAATCTGATGGATATTCTCGATGATGTGGAGAAGAGAGCACAGGTAAGTCTGGATGGTAAGATCGAGTTTACCCTGAAGGACAAAGTCCATGATGGAAAACTGTATGTGGAGCAGGGAATTATCGCTGGTTGTGCCGGCGGCGGGTTTGAAAATATCTGTGCGGCCGCTGATATTCTGAAAGGAAACTACATTGGCGCGGACGCCTTTACCTTAAGTGTATATCCGGCAAGTACGCCGATTTATATGGAACTGGCTAAAAATGGCAGACTGGCAGACCTGATCGGAAGCGGCGCTATTGTGAAAACCGCTTTCTGCGGTCCATGCTTTGGAGCTGGCGATACGCCTGCTAATAATGCTTTCAGCATCCGCCATTCAACCAGAAACTTCCCGAACCGAGAAGGTTCTAAGATTCAGAACGGTCAGATTTCTTCTGTGGCATTGATGGATGCCCGTTCCATTGCGGCGACGGCAGCCAATAAGGGCCGTTTGACGCCGGCTACGGAATTTGAGGGAACTTACACGAATCCTAAATATTATTTTGAGAAATCCATTTATGAAAACCGTGTATTTGACAGTAAAGGTGTTGCCGATCCTTCCGTGGAAATTCAGTTTGGTCCAAACATTAAGGACTGGCCGGAAATGTCCGCTTTACCGGAAAATATGATTTTGAAAGTGGTATCCGAAATTCATGACCCGGTAACGACAACAGATGAATTGATTCCGTCAGGAGAGACTTCTTCTTACCGTTCCAATCCTCTTGGACTGGCCGAATTCGCACTTTCCAGAAAAGATCCTTCTTATGTGGGAAAGGCAAAGGCTGTTCAGGTGGCACAGAAGGCTATCGAGGCCGGCAATTGCCCGTCCGAGGCTTTCCCGGAACTGAAACCGGTATTTAAAACGATCAAGACAAAATTTGCGGTAGATAGGACAAACGTTGGTGTGGGTTCTACGATTTTTGCCGTAAAACCAGGTGATGGTTCCGCCCGTGAGCAGGCTGCTTCCTGCCAGAAAGTACTGGGCGGCTGGGCAAATATAGCAAATGAGTATGCGACGAAGAGATATCGTTCCAATCTGATCAACTGGGGTATGCTGCCATTTTTGATTCCGGACGGAGACCTTCCGTTTGCCAATGGCGATTATCTGTTTATTCCCGATATCAGAAAAGCTGTGACAGAAAAATGGGATGTCATTACCGCATATAAAGTTGGCGAGGAATTGACGCCGTTTGAACTGAAACTTGGTGAACTGACCGATGATGAAAGAACCATCATTTTGAAAGGCTGTCTGATTAATTATTACAGAGGCTAGCGGATACGAAAAGACTCCATATACATGCTGATAAAGCGTGTATATGGAGCTTTTTTTGATTTCAAAGGAAAGTACTCCATTTTGTTCCAGGAATAATAGTTTTGGCCTTCCTTTGAAATCAAAACGCTCCGCGAGGATGCGACCAGATGCATTTGGAAAATAGTTGCTTTCAGCAACATGCATCTGGCGCGCAAAGCGGAGCAAGTCCATCAAGAATTGAGGGATTTAGGGAGTTCGAGGCGGACTTGCCCGCTTTGTTTTTTCATAGTACTCCATTTTGTACTTAATACAATACGGTTTCCTGCAAAACAAAAAATGCTGTCAGGTCTTTATAGTTCATGATAGTAGGGATAAATGTCCTCATAATGGCCATCTTTCATTCGAAAGCCATGGGGAATGGCGCCCAATTCTACAAATCCGAGCCGCTCATATAAATGTCTTGCGTGGGTATTGGAGGCGACGACCGCATTAAACTGCAATAAGTCAAAGCCATGTTTTTTCCCCTGTATCAGACAGTCAGAAACCAGTTTTTCTCCAATGTGTAACCCGCGCAGTGTGCGGTCAACGGCATAACTGGCATTGCAGATATGGCCACAGCGTCCTACATTATTAGGATGGAGAATATAGAGTCCGAGAAGCTTTCCAGCCTCCGGATCGATGGCGACACCACAATAGGTTTGAGATTCAAAAAAATCTTTTCCGGTTTGCATATCCAGTAAATCTTCCTGGGGAAAGGCAATGCCATCTTCCACAACTTGATTCCATATCCGAATCATATCCGGCAGATCATCCGTCGTGTATTTCCTTACTATACTATCCATGTAACGCACTCCCTTCAAAATGTTCCTTATTATAAATCGAGGAAATTATATATCGATTATAGGGAGAAGTCAATCTAAACTGGCAGGATTATGCGTTTCACGGAAGGCCCTGGGAGAACTGCCCGTACATTCCCGAAAAACTTTATTAAAATAAGAGGAAGTGGAGAAACCGACCAATTCCGCTATTTTGCTGATGTTCAAATCCGAAGTGATCAAAAGTTTTTTGGCATTCTCTATCCGCATTTGTGTAATTACTTTGTTGGGGGTCAACCCAAACTCCTTTTTGAGGCAGCGGATAATATGTACGGGGTGAAAATTAAAATAATCTGCTATGCTATTGAGTGTAATATCCGTATGATAATTTTGTGAGATGTATTCCATAATGTTTGCCGCCAATAGTTCCGAAGAATTTAGCTGGGGCTTGAATACCTGGACAAAACTGAGCAGACGAAGAAATAGAATCTGACATTCCAAAGGAGAAGAACAGGTCTGTCCGCGAATTTCTGTCTGCTGGTATTTGTCAATGTTGGCAGAAATTAATTTTGAAAATATGGATACAAATTCACTGGCCCCCAGAGGCGTCAGTTTTTTATAAAGCGGAAGAGTCAGGACGCTTGTTCTGTCTGTGTAATAGCTGTGATAATGGGGGGCAGGCTTTTCCAGATGAAACTCCGTAGAATAATAATACGTACAGTCTGTTCGAAAATGGAGCCAGTCAAATTTGGTCTTTTCCGATACGATCTTGTGGCCGTAATGGGTAGAATCCGGTTTGACAATCAGTAAATCATTTTGCTTTAAATGATAACTGGTGGAGCCATCTGTAATATAAAGTTCTCCGTACTCGATAAAGATCAGGTCAAAGACACCGATGTTATTTCGCTTCCCGTGGGAATCTCCCGGACGGTAAAGAGCCGATCCTGCAATGATAAAATGTGGGAACGGTGGGGTGAGAAAGTGAACATATTCCATATCGCATTTCCTCCCATTTGTTGATTATTTGTTATCATTCTATGTCATGTCATATGAAAAATCAAGTATTATAGCCAAAAATCAAAGAATAATCGAGGGAGAAAATGTTAATTATTTCCCAAGCAGAATATTAATATTTTGCAATTAATTGTCAGTATTGTGAATTTACGCACAGAAAAGGGAATTATATAATGTTTGCAATTCGTCGGTTCGATATGTGGCGATAGCAAGTGAAAATGCACAAAAGGAGGTCTATTAATGAAGAGGAAATATTTGAAAAAGATATGGTCAGCTGTTCTGATGACATCTATGGTGACTGTTCTGGCTGCCGGATGCGGGGAAAGCAACGCGGCATCCGATCATTCGGGTGAGAAGGAAGAACTGGTAGTATGGGTGAGAGATATTACCGCAACCAGTGTGAAAGATGCGGCGGCCAAATACAATGAAAGCCATTCGGATGTAAAGATTACGGTGGTAGAACAGGAAAGCACACAGATGGCAGACCAGCTTTCTTTGGCCGTATCCGCCAATGAGATGCCGGATATTGTAGCACTGGATTGTACGAAGGTGCCGTATTTTGCTTCGGTGGGCATGTTTGCAGATATTAGTGATAAGTATGAAGCTCTGGAATACAAAGATGAATTTAGTCCGGGCATGTTAAGCTGCGGACAGGTGGATGGAAAAACTTACGCGGTACCGTTTGCGCCGGATGTTTCGGTTCTTTTATATAACAAGGACCACTATACGGATGCGGGACTTGACCCGGATGATCCCCCGGAAACCTGGGATGAACTGCTGGAGTATTCCCAAAAATTGACCACAGATGATCATTATGGATATGTATACGCAGGAGGTAACCGGGGCGCCTACATGTTTACGGTTATGCCGTATGTGTGGAACAATGGCGGGGAGTTTCTGTCAGAAGATGGAAAAACCTGTGAACTGGATTCCGAGAACGCTCTGGAAGCCGTACAGTTATTCTATGATATGACCAATACCTATAAAGTCATCCCGCCAAGCTGCATTACGTATTCCTGGAATGAAGCCCAGGACGCGTTCCTGACAGGAAAAGCCAGTCAGATCGTGTTGGGAAGCGCGGCAGTGTATAACTTTGTAAATGGAACCAATGATATGAATTGGGGTGCCTGCCTGATTCCGAAAGGACCAAACGGAACAGAATATGCTTCTTTCTCAGGAGGAGAATCCATCGGTAT
This sequence comes from uncultured Hoministercoradaptatus sp., assembly GCA_964427045.1. GTDB lineage: Bacteria > Bacillota > Clostridia > Lachnospirales > Lachnospiraceae > Oliverpabstia. Next base: position 4,772 of record CAYRTA010000075.1, read on the forward strand.
TACGACACAGTGCAAAAATGTGGATGCGGCCTGGGATTTCATAGAGTATTCGTTATCCGATGACGTTCAGATCGAGCAATTTGCCAAGGGAGGCCTGCTGCCGGCACGAAGTGATCAGTTTGACAATGAATACTTTAACAGCACGCCGGAATATCAGGTGCTGAAGACAGCACTGGAAGTTGGCCACACGCCATATTCGTTAAAATATGATGAAATGTATGAACCGCTGCTTACCCAGATGCAAAATTGTCTGAGCGGCAAGACCGCACCGGAAGAAGCGTTAAAAATTATAAAAACAGAAATAGAAGAGATTGTGAATTGATGATTTGCGTTAATTTTTTGCTATTTTTGAAAAAGAAACTGCCAATTTAAAGGGAAATCCAGGAAAAACAATGTTAATAATTTCTTAAAATGCGATGTTGATATTTTGCTATTTTCAGTCAGTAATATCAATTTACGAAGGCACCTTGAAATTATATAATATAACCAACATATCGGACCGATAAAAGAACTTACAGGTAAAAATGCACAAAAAGGAGAATGCTATGAAAAATCAAAGTTTGAAAAAAGTATTAGCTGCTGTAATGATGACGACGATGGTAGCTGCTTTGACTACCGGATGTGGCGGAGAAAGCAGTGATAGCGCACAGGGTTCAAGTGAAACGGGCGAAAAAGAAGAATTGGTTGTATGGGTAAGAGATACGACTTCTGCATGTGTAGAGGACGCGGCGAAAAAGTATAACGAAACTCATTCGGACGTGGAAATCAAAGTGGTAGAGCAGGTAAATACACAGATGGCAGATCAGCTTTCTCTGGCGCTGTCTGCGAACGAAGCACCAGATATCGTGGCTTTGGATTGTACGAAAGTACCGTACTTTGCTTCTGTGGGAACCTTCGTTGATATCAGTGACCGTTATGAAGCACTGGATTTCAAAGACGAGTTCAGCCCTGGAATGTTAAGTTCCGGCCAGGTAGACGGCGTAACTTACGCACTGCCTTTCGCACCGGATGTTTCCGTACTTCTGTATAATAAAGATCATTATCAGGAGGTAGGTCTGGATCCGGAAACACCGCCGACAACCTGGGATGAATTGATTGAATATTCTCAGAAACTGACAACCGATGATCATTATGGATATGTATATGCGGGTGGTCATTCAGGCGCATATCTGTTTACCATTATGCCGTATGTATGGAATAACGGCGGTGAGTTCATCTCAGAAGATGGAAAGACCTGCCTGCTGGATTCTGACAATGCATTGGAGGCTATTCAGCTGTTCTATGATTTGACCAATACATATAAAGTCGTTCCGCCAAGTTCCGTTACTTATTCCTGGGGCGAGGCACAGGATGCTTTCCTTACCGGAAAAGCAAGCCAGATTGTACTGGGAAGCGCAGCTGTATATAACTTTGTAAATGGAACTAACGATATGAACTGGGGCGCCTGCCTGATCCCGATGGGACCAAATGGTACAGAATACGCTTCCTTCTCCGGTGGAGATTCCATTGGCATTACAACACAGTGTAAAGATGTTGACGCAGCATGGGAGTTCATTGAGTACGCTTTATCTGATGATGTTCAGATCGAAGAGTTCGCAAAAGGCGGTTTGCTGCCGGCAAGAAGCGATCAGTTTGATAATGAATACTTCAACACCACACCACAGTATCAGGTATTGAAAGAGGCTCTGGAAGTTGGTCATACACCATATGCAATTAAGTATGACGAGATGTATGATCCGATTACGAACAATATGCAGAACTGCTTAAACGGTGCAGCTACACCGGAAGAGGCGGTAGAGATTATTATTCCTGCTATTGAAGAAATCTTAAAGTAAGCATATATATCGCGATAGCATAGAGACATGCCGTTCGCTTCCTTTAACGGCGGACGGCATGTTTTGTGTAAACGCGAATTTGGGAAAAAGGAGCGTGTGATAAAATGAGGCAGAAAAAGAGACGAAGTATCGTGGCATTTTTGTTCGTGGCACCTGCAATGATACTGAATCTGGTATTCTTTATATATCCTTTTCTGCAGACGGTAGTGATGTCATTTTTTGACTGGCCGATGTTGGGAGAAAGATCGTTTGTTTTCTTAGATAATTATATTGCCCTGTTTCAGGATCATCAGTTTTGGGTATCGCTGACATTTACCCTGAAATATGCGGTTTTCGTAACACCGTGTCTGTTTATCCTGGCATTTATTCTGGCAACGCTGATTAATGGAAGTTTTGCCGGCGTAAATTTCTTCCGGTCGGTTTATTATGCGCCGGTTGTCATCTCCATGACCTGCTGCAGTATGGTATGGCTGTGGATTTATAATGACCTGTATGGCGTACTGAACTACCTTATGCAGGCAATAGGACTGATTGATGAACCGATCCTCTGGATGAATTCGTCAAGCACTTCGTTACCGGCGGTTATCTTCATGGTAACCTGGAAGATGGCGGGATTCTCCATGCTGATTATTCTGGCAGCTTTCCAGACCGTAGATGATCAGGTTTATGAAGCCGCATCCGTAGATGGGGCAGGCAAGGTAACACAGTTTTTCCGTATTACACTGCCGATCATCCGTCCCCAGGTAGCCCTGGCGCTGATCATGTCCGTCATCGGTTCTGTTCTTGCTTTTGAGCAGTTCCTGATTATGACAAAAGGTGGTCCGGCACAGGAAACGACTACGCTTGTACATTACATTTATAATACTTCCTTTAAGTATTTTAAGATGGGTTATGGATCAGCTATTACTATGATCCTGTTAATCGTATTGGGACTTCTGAGTTTGGTAGAATACAAATTCCTGAATGATCCGACCATTAACTAGAGGAGGGAAAATGATGAAACCAGTTACAAAAAAGACATGGATTAACGCAGTACTGTGTATTGTTTTTCTGCTTCCCCTGTATTGGACGATCGTTACATCGCTGAAGGGTAAAACAGAAATATATGGGACGCCGCCCAGCTTGTTCCCGGAGCATCCGACTCTGGAAAATTATATCAAGATTTTCACACTGGAAGATGGATTATATCTGGGATATCTTAGAAATACGTTTATAATCACGATTTCTACGATTGTTGTAATCGGCGTGGTTAGTATCTTGGCAGGATATGGTCTGTCAAAACTGAAAATCAAGGGGAAAAATTTGATGCTTGCCTGTATTATGGCCGCAATCATGATACCATTCCAGGCGCTGCTGAATCCCCTGTATTCCATTATGTCAAAGCTTCATCTGTTAAATACGGTTACGAGTATGGTTCTGATTTACGCTACGTTCCATTCGCCTTTCTGTATTTATATGATGAAAAATGCATTTGACATGATACCGGATAGCTTGCTGGAATCAGCCAAACTGGACGGAGCCGGATCTTTCAAAATCTTTTGGGATATCTGTCTGCCGTTTACCTGGTCCTCTATTGCAACGATTGCAGTTTATGCTGCATATACAACATGGAATGACTACCTGATTGCGTTGGTATTTGGTAATGCCAGCACAGTAAAAACCTTTAACGTAGGATTGACGAACCTGGCCATCGGCCAGTATGGAACGGATTGGGGCCTGCTTACCTCCAGTTCTATTATCGGATTGGTTCCGATTCTGATCCTGTTTGTATTTTTGCAGAAGTATTTTATAAAAGGCATGCTGAGCGGGGCATTAAAATAATTTTGTTCGGAGGATACTATGATTAAGAGAAACAATAAGACGATGAAAACATTTTCCATTCCGGAAGTGAAGGCGGAAGGATGGCTGAAGCGGCAGCTTCAGATTCAGATGAACGGCCTTACGGGAATACTCCATGATGTTTGGGACAGTGTTGGCAGCTATTCCGGTTGGCTGGGAGGAACAGGTGAAAATTGGGAACGAGCGCCTTATTATTTGGATGGACTCTTACCTATATCCTGGTATCTGGATGATAAAAAACATTGGGATCTGGCAATGCGCTTTATAGAATGGACGTTAAACAGCCAGGATAAAGAGGGAAATTTCGGCCCGGAAGCCAGCAAACAGGACTACTGGTCACGCTTTGTTATGCTGAAAGTGCTGATCCAGTATTATGAGATTAAGCCGGAAAAACGGGTATTGGATTTTTTTGAAAAATATTTCAAATATTTGTACAAACAGATGCAGCTGGAACCGGCAAAACAATGGTCCCGGGCAAGAATCGGCGATTTATTGTTTGCTATTGAGTGGTATCTGGAGCAAAGAGAAAATGAATGTGTGTATTATCTGGTTGGCATTTTGCGTGAGCAGGCTTTGGACTGGGTAGATATCTTCGAGAACTTTCCGTTTGTACGCCCCACCGGCTACTATTATAACTGGAATGAAATGTTAGACCATTTTGCTAAAGACGATCTGGATGATACCATGAGCTATCATACCAATCATATCGTAAATGTGACTATGGGATTTAAATATCCGGCAATGCTTTCTTATTTTTACAATGACAAAGACTATGAGGCCATTTCCATTAAGGGTATCAAGAGTGCGGAGAAATACCATGGCGTTGCCACGGGGGCCATCAACGGCGATGAGCATCTGAGCGGCAATAACCCTTCTCAGGGCGCGGAACTTTGCTCCATCGTAGAGTATATGTTTAGTATGCAGACCATGCTGGAACGGTTTGGAAATCCTTATTTTGCGGACAAACTGGAAAGGCTGGCTTACAATGCGCTTCCGGCTACCATTACCGAAGATTTCATGGCCCATCAGTATTTGCAGCAGGCTAACCAGGTGGTGGTAAGCAAGGCGCCAAGACAATGGTTTAATAACAATGAAGAAGCAAATATGTTTGGACTGGAACCGAACTTTGGATGCTGTACGGCTAATATGCATCAGGGCTGGCCCAAATTTGTGAAGAGTCTCTGGTATAAGGAGCAGGATACCATTGTATCTATGGTCTTTGCGCCAAGCTGTCTGGAAACTGTTATAGATGGTCAGGATGTGTGCATACATCTGAACACGGAATATCCGTTTAAGAATCATATTGCGTATCAGGTAGAAAAAGCGAAAGATCTGCGCTTAAAGATCAGGATCCCAGGCTGGTGCAGGCAATTTGAGCTGAAAAAGAACGGCGTAAAGATTGCGGATGAAACTTCCCAGTGCTATAAAGATGGCTTTGTGACGCTGAGCGAAGGCCTGAATGACGGTGATGTGGCAGAGTTTACGCCGCAGATGGAAATCAGCCGCACGAAATGGTTCCGAAACAGCATGGCGGTGGAACGCGGTCCGCTGGTGTATGCGCTGGATATCAAAGAGTGCTGGCATGCGGTAAAAGAGGTTTCCGGCGTAAAGGATTATGAAGTTTACCCGGATACCCCATGGAATTATGCCATTGCGGAAAACGGCGCCATCGAAGTAGAAGAAAGGGAAGTGGGTGACTGCCCATTTTCGAAGGATACACCGCCGGTTGTACTGACTACCGAAGGTAAGAGACTGGAAGAGTGGATACTTGAGAGAAATAGCGCGGGAACCGTACCGTTGAGTCCGGTGCATGCAGGGGCAAAAGCAGAAAAGATTCGTTTGCTTCCTTATGGCTGTACAAAACTTCGGGTTACACAGTTCCCCTACTACAAATGAAATTGAATATATTGAATACACCAAATAAGATAACCGGTAAGGGCCTTTGCTGCAGAATTCGTCATTTTGGCAGCAGGGGCCCTTACGACTTATATGAATTGAATCCGTACACATTTTAGTCCGGTTAAATTGTCTTAAATTATCAGAAAATAAAGAAAATATCACGAAATAAAACAGATATTAATAAGAATTAAGCGAAAAATATCTAAAAAATTCAAGAAAATATGTTGACAATTCAGATAACATGTGATAGTATATAACCATCAAATAAATCAAACGAAAAAAACATTTAAAGGAGGTAAGTCCAATGGGATAAGTACATAAAACGATCAATGTAAGAGTGATAAGATAAAGCGTTCCCCGCAAGAAAGACCTTTTATGAATGATGAAAAGTGAAAAGAGCATACAAAAGAGTATGATTAATAGATAAAAGGTAGAAATAGCTGATCCTTACATTGAATATATTATCACACAAATAATAGTAATGTTTAAAAGGTACAAATCTATTGATTGCAACTATATAGGTATTCGCAAAGGAGCAGTATTTATATAGGAAAAGAAAGTAGAATCTAAGATCTGAAAAATTTATAGTCGTGAATATAAGTTCGAAACTTACTATTATTCCTTTATATAGATATAACATTTCTAAGTAAGTAAAACTTACGAGCAGGGAAGAAAAAAGAAAATAAATATAAATAATTGAATAGGGAACTCAAAAACTTCATAAGAATGATAAGATAAAAAATAAAATAATAAAAATACATAGAAAAGGAAAACAGAGGTAAATTAAAATTGAATATTGAAGAACAGTAAAGCGGCCGTTGTATCAGGAGAAAAACGATATGGCGGCTGCTTTTATGCCTGTAAACAGCGAGGTTATTGACTTATGTATACAATCAGAGAAGACAGCGTCTCTGATTTTTTATTGTGTATATTTTGTGTCTTACAATTTTTTGTAGGTTTGTCAAACATATGTTACACCGACTGTAAATAATCTCTCAGTACC
>CAYRTA010000076.1:0-11287 GCA_964427045.1 uncultured Hoministercoradaptatus sp.
ATAGAAGATCTAACAAAATGTGGAAATCCAATGTAAAATCTGTAAAGGTTAAGGTCAACGGTGGAGCAAAGAAAATGTACGTTTGTACTTCTTGCCTGAGATCCGGTAAAGTTGAAAGAGCATAATTTGCGCAACTCCTTACTATTACACACGAGCAGGAAAGTCCTGATGGTTTCATCGGGGCTTTTTTCATTTCATCAGGGCATTTTCATTTATGAAAAGTACTCCATTTTATCATTAACGCAATGGGTTTTCCCGCGAAACAAGTATGGCAGCTCATGCGGCAAATAAAAAAATACTGTCCACGCTTCTCTTCTCGATACGGGAAACGTGGACAGTTCTTTGTTCATTTCGCTCTGTAATAATGGTATGGCCGCCTAGGCAATTTGATTGTAGATATTGATTGCATCATAAATATGGTATGGTTCATCGGAGGGACCGCCGGGTGCGCCTGCCGTCACCAATATGTATTCTTCGCCGTTTACCTGGGCAAGACTTGCCAGGCATTGGCCGGCCTCCTGGGTATATCCGGTTTTTCCGCCAAGAATTTCACCGCCGTTTACGGCTGCGGAATCCATCTTTTTAAACATGGTGCTGCTAAAGGTCAATCCGCTGGGGCAGCTGGCCGTAGGACTGGTTGTATACTTGCTGGTGCAATATATGGTCCGGAAGGTTTCATTCTGGAGCGCATATTCCAATAATACGGCCAAATCCCTTGCCGTCGTATAGTGGTTCTCATCATGAAGTCCCGTAGAAGTCACAAAATGAGTAGACGTCATGCCTAGAGCGGCTGCTTTTTCATTCATCTTCTCCACCATGGCATCTTCTGACCCGAATAGTTGGTCGGCAAGGCCGACACAGCATTCCGCGCCGGAAGGCAGCAGGACGCCATAGAGCATATCAATGGCCTTCACCTGGTCTCCGGGGCCAAAACCGGCTACGGAAGCACCCTCCAGATAGAGACGGTCATATTCTTCCTGGGTAACCGGAACCAACTGATCCATATCGGTTAAATTCTCTATGGCAACAATAGCCGTCATAATCTTTGTCATGGAAGCCGGGTACAGTCTCTGATCCGCGTCCTTTTCAGCTACAACTGCAAGATCCGATAAACGGATTAACAACGCTTCGGTGCTGTTTATAGAAGACAAATCAACAGATGGTACAGGAGCCGGCGCAGGCGTTATGGATGCACTCTCGTCTTCCTGTTCTTGCTCGTCCTCATTGCTTGTATCATCCAATGGTGTTTCTGTATTCACCGAATCTGGTGTATCTGCCTCTGAGGTGTCACCCTTCAGGTAATTAAGCAGAAACAATACGCCAATCCAGACCAGTGCAACAATTAACAAACCTACCACAAATAATAGGATTCTACGATTTCTACGGCGCCGTCTCATACGCTGTTTCTTTGTCATTCCCTTTGTACTCATTCGCAACGACCTGTCTCTTTCAATATTTTATGAATGGTTTCTGTTTCCCTGGCAAATGGAAGCAAAGAAGGAATTCTCCATTCCCAGTTAGGGCTTCCCATTGTCCCCGGCCGGTTAATGCGGGCTTCATCTCCTGCATCGAGAACATCCTGTGTAGTTACAACGGAAAGCTGTGTAATACTGGACATAACTGCATGGATAAAGCGCTGCCCTATTTTTTCTTCCCTGCATCCCAACTTATCCAGTTGTTCATCTACTTCTTTACGAATCTCCGGTGTTTTGCTCAGATACCAGCCTTTGATTGTTTGATTATCATGCGTACCGGTATAGAGAATTAAGTTTTCACGATCAGGAAAATCGTTATTGGCTTCTTCCGGATCCAGAGAAAACTGATAAACTTTCATTCCCTTAAATCCAAAATGATCACGCAGGACTGAAACCTCCGGCCGCATATCACCCAAATCCTCAATCACAATTTCAATATCCGGGAAAAGTTTCAGCAAGCGGTCAAAAACCTCATATCCCGGGGCTTCTATCCACTCACCATCAATAGCAGTCGGGCAATCTGCTTTGATTTTCCAATATGTATCAAAAGCACGGAAATGATCAATCCGCACAATATCAAATAACTGAGAGTTATACCCAATCCGGTCCATCCAAAACTGATAATCGGTTGCTTTCAGGTATTCCCAGTCATAAATCGGATTTCCCCAACGCTGCCCTGTCCGGCTGAAATAATCTGGCGGAACACCAGCCACATAAGTGGGACGGAAATTCTCATCCAGAAGAAATGCTTTGCTGTTGGCCCAGACATCCAGAGAATCGATGCCAACATAGAAGGGTAAATCGCCCATCACACGGATCCCCAACGAATTAACATAGCCTTTTAATTCCATCCACTGACAGTAGAAGATGTATTGCAGGAACATTTGATAATGAATCTCTTCCATCTGCCCGGCCGTAAACTCCCGATCCTGATGAGACATCCATAGTTTGTCCTCTTCCTTCCAGTCAAGCCAGCATTTCAATCCATTTTCCTTTTTTAAGGTATAGAATACGATGTATTGGTATACCCATTCTCCAGAAAGGAATTCCTCATAATACTCATCCGGCTGAAAGCGTGCAAACGCTTTTCTCATATAAGCATCCTTATAATTTCTGACAGCCTCATAATCAATATGCCCGCTATCACTTCTGTAGGGCTCCGGCTTTTCATCCAGCAATCCGTCTTCATACAATTGATCCAAACTGATATACAGCGGATCTCCTGCATAAGATGAATACGGCTGATATGGAGAATTGCCATAGCCAAGCGGATTCAAAGGCAAAAGCTGCCAAATCCGAAATCCCATCTGATGAATGGTATCCGCAAAAGCATAGGCATCCTTTCCAAAATCTCCCACACCATAAGGCGATGGCAGCGATGCGATCGGCATCAGAATGCCCGCCTGTCTGTTCTCCCTCATAAGATGTTTCTCCTTTCACTCTGATGTTCCTATTTTACCCATTTTTCGCACGCTTTGCAACCCTTCAGGAAACATCAGGCCGTTCCATATCAATCTTCTACATCCGCCACAAGAGTCGCCACTGCCCGCTCATTATATTGGGAGGAAATAATACCGCCAGTGGAAAGCCTTGAATAAATACCGGCCAATTCTCCTCCATACACATATAAGCCCGCCATATTGGTATATGGCAGAAAACGGGGATCTTTGTCCCGGTAACAAATATTACCGCTCCGATAGGGCGCACAATATTCCTGATAAATGTAATCCCGGTTCCAGTTTTCACGGACAATTTTTTCCCATTCCTGATCCGTAAAATCTACGCCGGCAAATACACCCCGGGAAGCATAAGAGTCCATTGGTTTTATGATAAAGCGGTCCTTTTCACGAAGAAGTTGGGAAATCTCCGCATACTTCTCATGCAGGACATTGGTGTATGGAAAATGTTCCTGCACAAACTTCCACTCTTCATCCGTCAGGAATTGCCGGGAACATTCTTCCCTCAGTACCTTAAACAGCCATTTATGGTGAGGTATCTGGGTACAGAAGGCACCCATGACGCAGACATTCTGATCACGGACAGCCTGCAAAAATGCCTGGCTTTCCTCATAATGCGACATAATATCACAGGTTACTGCTCTCCGGTATATCAAATCAATGGGATGTCCTTTCGCGGAATATAGCACACCATCCCGATAAGTCATATCCAGAATATTGCATATTTCCGCTTCGCAGCCAGCTTTTTGGATGCTATCCGCAAATTCCTGAAATTCATGGATATTGCAGTGCTGCATATAGTCGGCGATGACGATATAGGGATGTTTAACTTTCTTTTCATAAGTCTCATACAGAGCCAGCATTTTTTCAACCCAACGGTCAAACAACTCAAACGATTTCATCGGATATTTTTCCAACAGTTTCTGATGAACATGGTTTAATGCCAGGGACTGATTTAACACGTAATCCTCAAGCATAGCGCTGGTACCGTCGGTATTGATTTCACAAAAAGTAAAATCCCAGTTATCTTCCCGGAAAAATATGTCAAAACGCGCCATGGGAAGCAGGGAATCATAAAGATTAGGAATCCGTATCAATCCTTCTAACTCTTTCGAAAAGGGAAACTCCTTGCGGTATTCGGGATTCTCCAGATACTCTTTGATCGCTTTTGTAACAATCCTATAGGTTGTGGCGACAATCCATTGAAAATAGTCAATCTCTTTTCTGGTATATATTTTGGGTATATGAAGGGTATAAGGAACCAGTCCATTATAAGCCACTGCGGAATCATCCAAATATTTTTTAATGGCAGTTCCGTCCGCGGCTGCCTGTTCCGGATCCCTCTTAATCTCCTCTTCGTATTCCTGTCTGATTCGTTGCATCCATTCGCTTTTCATAACAAACCTCTAATTTTAGAATTATTTTCATAAAAGTGTTGCTATTATTTTAATTTTCGTGTATAATATCATTCGTGCCTGAAAGCATGCCGAAATAGCTCAGTCGGTAGAGCACTTCACTCGTAATGAAGGGGTCGAGGGTTCGAGTCCCTTTTTCGGCTTTGTTGAAAAAAGCTGTAAAACCTTTAATAAAATAAGGTTTTCAGCTTTTTTTATTTCATAGAATCTATCCCTTTTGTTCTTAGCACAATAGGGTTTCCTATGAAATAAAAAGCGCTCCGCACAGTTTTTTAATGATCGGTTTTTAGATGAACATCCATCTGCGGATAAGGAATTTTGATTCCTTTGGCATCGAAAGTCAGTTTGATCTTCTCATTCATCCGCCATTTTGTAGGCCAAAACTGGTCCGTAGTCACCCATGCACGAAATGCAATGACTACGGAACTTGATCCCAGCTCGTCCACAAAAATCTGTACCTCTTCTTTATCCATAAGCTGCTCGTCCTCTTCGATTAGCTGCCTGAGAATATCCTTTGCAGCCAAAAGATCGGAATCATAGGAAATCCCAACCTTTATCTCCAGACGTCTGCGTTCCATGGCCGTAACGTTTGTAATACTATTGCTGGTAAGCTGGGAATTGGGTATCACGATCCTGCGGGAATCGACCGTCATCAAAGTGGTATAATACATTTCAATCTTTTCAACGGTTCCCTCATTTTTATCTCCGTTTTCAATAATATAATCACCAACCACAAAAGGCCGCAAAAACAGAATAATCAAGCCGCCCACGAAGTTGGATAGACCTCCCTGTACCGCCAAACTGACCGCCACGCCTGCGGAACCGATCAAGGCGGCTACAGACGCCTGATCCACGCCGAGATTGACCGCAATCATCATAACCAGAAGAATATGCAAAGAAATTTTAATTAAAGACAGCAGAAAACTTTTGGAACCCTCTTCCGCTCCAATATGCGTAATCTGCCGCTTTAACATTTTGCAGAAATGGTTGATGATTTTGGAACCAACAAAGTATACAATCAGAGCCAATATGACCTGAAGGGCAAAAGAAATAACGCCATTCTCAGGAAGCATACTCCATAATTCTTTTGCCTTATGAAAGAACTCTACCATAATTATTTCCTCATTAAATCTGATGAATCAACAGTCCGCTTCGAAGTTTCGGCTCAAACCATGTGGACTTCGGCGGCATCAACCGGTCTTCATCAGCTACCGCAAAAAGTTCTGTTATGGAGGTTGGATATAACGCAAAGGCCACTCCACCCTCTCTATCTACCATATGTTCCAATTCCTGCAGCCCGCGAACTCCTCCTATAAATTGAATTCGACGGTCCGTTTTTGGATTTTCAATGCCAAGAATCGGACGTAAAACACGCTCCTGAAGCAAGGATACATCCAACAAATCCACCACATCATGCAGATGATCCGTATGAAGAGTACGAAGCTGATACCACTGATGGTCCAGATACATGGTAAACATACCCTTTTCACTTGGATGCTGCGCCGTTTCAAGGGGACAGACTGCAAAGTTCTTTTGTACTTCTATAAGAAAATCCTTCTTTGTTTTGCCGTTTAAATCCATAACCCAGCGATTATAATCCATGATCAACAACTCGCTGTCTGCAAATAATACGGATAAAAACAACTCATAAGGAGGAAACGGTTCTCCCGTTTTCCCATGCTTCTCTTTCCTTCTGCGTTCTTCGGCCACTCGTACAGCCGAGGCCGCACGGTGATGACCGTCAGCAATATAGAGCACCGGAACTTCTTGAAATAATGCTTCCAGTTCCATAATGGTGTCCGTATCTGAAATGACCCACATCCGGTGCCGGACACCATCATCTGCAATAAAATCATATTCCGGCGAAGATTCTTTGACTGCCATGGTTCGTTGATGAATGGCATCATGGTAACGGTAAGCCAGAAAGATAGGACCCGTTTGTGCGTTGCATACTGTAATGTGACGGGTGCGGTCATCCTCTTTATCTTTTCTTGTGTTTTCGTGTTTCTTGATGATTTTTTCCTCATACTCCCGAACCAATGCGCAGGCGCCAATACCGGTCTGGGTTCGTCCATTCATGGTTAATTCATAGACGTAGAAGCAATCCTGATTTTCTATCAGAAATTCGCCCTTTTCAAACATCTCCTGCAGTGTCCCGGCTGCTTTGCGGTAAACCTCAGGAGCATAGATATCCACACCGCGTGGGAGTTGTGTTTCGGCACGATCAATTTTCAAAAAGGAATAAGGATTTCGTTCAACAATTTTCCGGGCTTCATCACTCGAATATACGTCATATGGTAATGCTGCAATTTTAGAGGCCAGACTTTTTTCGGGCCGGATGGCCCGAAAAGGTTTGATAGTAGCCATAACGTGTCGTTCTCCATTTCTTACGCCAAAAATAGAAATGCCGCAAAATATAGTTCTCAGATTTTTATCTAATGACAATATTTTTGCAGCATCCCCCTGTATTATGTACTATTTTATTACACGTACCTTTAATACGCCATCAATTGCTTCCAGTTTTGAAACAATATCCTGGTCAGACGGTGTCTCCAAATCAATCAGCGTGTAAGCGTAATTTCCTTTGCTCTTATTTGTCATATCAGAAATATTCACACCAGCTTCGCCCAGAACATGGGTAAATTGACGAAGCATATTAACGATATTTTTATGACAAACGGCAATACGGCCGGCAGCCATACAACAACCCATGTCACAGCTCGGGTAATTGACAGAATTGCGGATATTACCATTTTCCAGGAAATTACGAATTTCCTTAACAGCCATCATAGCGCAGTTATCTTCCGATTCTTCTGTGGAAGCGCCCAAATGAGGTGTCACCAAAGTATTCTTTGCTCCGGCCACCGTTGGATTTGCAAAATCGGTTACATATTTTTTGACCTTACCGCTTTCCAAAGCATCAACCAACGCTTCTTCATCCACCAAAAGATCACGGGAAAAGTTAAGTAAAACGACGCCCTCTTTCATCATGGCGATGCCTTCACGGTTCACCATGCCCTTTGTGCTCTCCAGAAGCGGCACATGAAGCGTGATATAATCGCAGTCACGGAAAATATCCTCCAGATGGCTGATATGTTTTACATCACGGGAAAGTTTCCAGGCCGTGTCCACAGAAATATAGGGATCATAACCATAAACCTCCATACCAAGATAGATAGCCGTATTGGCAACCATGGCTCCGATTGCGCCAAGACCGATTACACCAAGTCTCTTTCCTTTGATTTCACATCCGGCAAACTGCTTTTTCTGCTTTTCCGCCAATTTGCCGATGTTCTCATTTTCTTTTTGCTGTTCAATCCATTCGATGCCACCTACGATATCCCGGGAAGCCAGAAGCATTCCGGCGATAACCATTTCCTTTACACCATTGGCATTAGCACCTGGTGTATTGAATACCACGATGCCTTCCTCAGCATAGCGGTCCAGCGGAATATTATTTACGCCTGCGCCGGCACGGGCAACTGCGACCACATTTTTCGGAAGTTCCACATCATGCATAACGGCACTTCTTACCAGAACTGCATCGGCCTCATTGATATCATTGGTTTCCCGGTACTGGTCAGACAGATAATCCAGTCCAACATGAGAAATAGGATTTAAACATTTATACTGATACATATTATTGATGTGCCTCCTCAAATTCTTTCATAAAGTCAACCAATGCCTGAACACCTTCCATAGGCATAGCATTATAAATACTTGCCCGCATACCGCCAACGGTACGATGGCCCTTTAAATTTTCAAAGCCAGCTTCCTTCGCGGCTTTGATAAATTCTGCATCCAGATCTGCATCCCCGGTAACAAAGGGCACATTCATCAGAGAACGGGATTCTTTTTCAACGGTTCCCCGGAATAATTTACTCTGATCCAGAAAATCATAAAGAATCTTCGCTTTCTTTTCATTTTTTTCTTTCATGGCAGCCAGACCACCCTGTTTTTTCAGCCATTTAAACACTTTGCCGCAAATATAAATGCAATAGCAGTTTGGCGTATTATACAGTGAATCTGCATCTGCGTGAGTCTTATAAGTCATCATCGTCGGTGTGCCTGGAAGTACATCATCCGTAATCAGATCGTCTCTGACAATAGCGATTACCATACCGGCCGGTCCGATATTTTTTTGAACACCACCATAAATGACTGCATATTTGCTGACATCCACTGGTTCAGACAAAAAGCAGGAGGAAACGTCTGCCACCAGATCTTTTCCCTTTGTGTTCGGTAATTCTTTAAACTTCGTTCCGTAGATGGTATTGTTTTCACAAATGTAAACATAATCCGCATCTGCACTAATCGGAAGATCCGAACAATCAGGGATATAGGAATACGTCTTATCCTCGGAGGAAGCGATTTTATTTGCTTTTCCATACTTCTGGGCTTCTAACCACGCTTTCTTTGCCCACTGACCGGTAACGATATAGTCC
The DNA here is from genome assembly GCA_964427045.1 of uncultured Hoministercoradaptatus sp. Classification (GTDB taxonomy): domain Bacteria; phylum Bacillota; class Clostridia; order Lachnospirales; family Lachnospiraceae; genus Oliverpabstia. Next base: position 8,793 of record CAYRTA010000076.1, read on the forward strand.
GCTACCCTGTTTTTCATCAGATTCATAGGAATCATGGCAAACTGTAAGGATGCGCCGCCCTGTAAAAATAATACTTTGTAATTGTCAGGGATGTTCATCAGATCCCGCAGATCTTTCTCAGCCTCTTTGATAATATCATCAAAAGCCTTCGAACGATGACTCATCTCCATGACAGACATTCCGGTTCCCTTGTAGTCCAACATCTCCGCCTGTGCTTCCCGAAGCACCTCTTCAGGCAATACTGCCGGTCCTGCAGAAAAGTTATACACTCTTTTCACAATAATTTCCTCCCATTCCTGATCATGGCATAACCATGATCATATCACTGGTACACATTGACGTATACGCTATAATTCATGCTTAATATACGCTTTTGATATTTTTTTGTCAATATCATTTTATTTCTTTGATAAGTCATCCGCATCAAATACATCTTCCAGCGGCGCGCCAGCCGGAACCATTGGAAATACTTTGTCGTCACAGTCAATGACACAATCAATCACAACCGTAGTCTGTAATGCGATCGCCTTCTCAATGGCCGGACCTACTTCCTCTTTCTTCGTTACACGGATACCTACAGCACCCATGGATTCCGCGAATTTTACAAAGTCTACTTTGTCTTCCAGAATCGTATTGGAATACCGATGATCATAGAATAATGTCTGCCACTGACGTACCATTCCCAGTACATGATTATTGATTACGATTTCAATCAAAGGCATATTATTTCTCGCCGCGGTTGCCACCTCGTTCATATTCATGCGGAAACAACCATCTCCGGCCACATTGACAACGGTTTTGTCCGGACATCCGAATTTTGCGCCAATGGCAGCGCCAAGACCATATCCCATAGTTCCCAAACCACCGGATGTGATTAATCTGCGTGGTTTTCTGAATTTGTAATACTGCGCGGTCCACATCTGATGCTGTCCAACGTCAGTAACCACGATGGCATCACCATTGGTAACACGGTACAATTCTTCAATTACATAGGGGCCTGTCAAGCCTTCCTCATTATATTTAAGCGGATACTGGGCCTTCAGTTCTTCCACTTCCTGTACCCAGGCATCGTGACGCATAGGTTTTAACCGTTGATTTAACTCAATCAATACTTCTTTTACATCGCCGATGATACTGCAGTCAACCATAACATTCTTATTGATTTCCGCCGCATCCACATCAATCTGGATAATTTTGGCATTCTTTGCAAACTTAGAAGTATCACCGGTATCCCGGTCAGAAAATCTGGCTCCGATGGTAATCAGAAGGTCACATTTTGTGATTCCCAGATTGGAAGTCTTTGTTCCATGCATACCAAGCATGCCGGTATATAATTCATGTTCTCCGGAAAACGCACCCTTGCCCATCAAAGAATCGGTAACCGGCGCATGAACAATGTCTACAAATTTTGCAAGTTCCTCGGAAGCTCCCGACGCCACGCAGCCGCCCCCTACGAAAATATATGGCCGGGAAGCCTGTTCGATCAGTTCAATGGCCTGGTCAATATCAGCCAGACGAAGTTCTGATGTATAGGGAAGTACTTCCATCGGTTTTACATAGGTATACTCTGCTGTGTTGGATGTAACATCTTTGGTAATATCTACCAGTACCGGTCCGGGACGTCCGCTTTTTGCGATAATAAAAGCTTTTCGGATCGTATCCGCCAACTGATTGACATCTTTTACAATCATGCTGTGTTTGGTAATCGGCATAACCACACCGGCAATATCAACCTCCTGGAAACTATCCTTTCCGAGAAGAGGAACACCAACATTCGCTGTGATCGCCACTACCGGAATAGAATCCATATAGGCAGTTGCAATGCCAGTTACCAGATTAGTGGCGCCTGGGCCGGAAGTAGCCATACAGACACCTACTTTTCCTGTTGCACGGGCATATCCGTCTGCCGCATGGGCAGCGCCCTGCTCGTGGGATGTCAGTACATGATGAATCTCCCCACTGTGTTTGTATAACGCATCATAGATATTCAGGATCGTACCTCCCGGATAACCGAAAACAGTATCTACTCCCTGCTCTTTCAGACATTCAATTACAATCTCAGAACCTGTTAATTGCATCACATTTTCCTCCTCTTAGTTCTTCGGTACTTCCAATATTGCTCCGCGGTTTCCGCTGGTAACCATAGAAGCATAACGAGCCAGATAACCAGTAGTGACTTTTGGCTGGCGTGGCTGCCATTTTGCTCTTCTTTCCGCCAGTTCTTCCTCTGATACCAAAAGCTCCAGTGTGGTTTCGGGAATATTAATACGGATGATATCTCCCGCTTCCACCAGTGCAATAGGTCCGCCTACTGCAGCTTCCGGAGAAACATGACCAATGGATGCGCCGCGGGAAGCACCGGAGAAACGTCCGTCTGTAATCAGGGCAACCGTGGAACCCAGGCCCATACCTGTAATAGCAGAAGTAGGATTCAGCATTTCACGCATACCCGGACCTCCTTTTGGTCCTTCGTAACGGATAACAACCACGTCCCC
>CAYRTA010000077.1:0-11257 GCA_964427045.1 uncultured Hoministercoradaptatus sp.
CGATATTAAAATGAAAGGAAAGTAGATGTTTTAGCTTCTGAAAACATCATACAAGAGACGAAATGAAAAGAAGTTTGCAGTCATGTCTGACATTAAATAATGGAGTCAGGATTCCCCAGTTGGGATTTGGAACCGCATTAATCAGCGAAGATGAGGGTAAAACCATTGATGTAATTTTGCAGGCTATTGAGGCGGGATACCGTCACCTGGATACGGCAACGGTTTATTACAATGAGGCTGCTGTGGGAAAGGCGGTAAAACAGAGCGGTATACCAAGAGAAGAATTTTTTATCACAACTAAGTTGTGGAATACGGATATGCGTCAGGACCGGCAGATGGAAGCTTTTCAGGAAAGTCTGGATAAGCTGCAGACCGATTATGTGGATATGTATTTGATTCATTGGCCCATACCGCAAAAATACATAAAGTCGTGGAAAGTCCTTGAAAAAATATATGCGGCAGGTAAGGCAAGAACTATTGGCGTCAGTAACTTTACCATTGCGCAGTTGGAGGATTTGAAAACAACGTCAGACATTACGCCGGCAGTTAATCAGTGTGAGTGCCATCCTGCTTTCATGAGAAAGGAATTGCGGGATTATTGCGAGAAACGAGGAATCGCCTTTGAGGCGTTTAAACCGTTGGGACAGGGCGCGTATGTAGGAAATGCCATACTGGAAGAGATTGCAAGGAAAAATGGGAAGAGTTTTGCCCAGGTTTTGATCCGCTGGCATCTGCAGCATGGAACTATCATTATTCCGAAAGCGACCCATGCGAATTATATCAAGGCAAACCGGGATGTATTTGATTTTGAACTGGATTCGGAGGAAATGCGTTTGATTGATGCGATGAACAGGGAACGAAGTACCGGTGACTGCACGTCAGATTGCTTTGATTTTTAAGAAGAATGAGAGAGGGAACGATGGGAAAAATTTCATTTGGAATTGTGGGTGCAGGATGGCGGGCCCAGTTCTTTTTTAAGACGGCTCAGGAACTTTCCCATATCTTTCAGATTCCGATTGTGGTAGAGCCGGACGAGCAAAGGGCGAATCTGATAAAAGAAAAATGGAAAGTAGAAGTTGTGCCGGATGTGGAACTGTTGGAACAATATAAAGAACGTGTGGATTTTCTGGTATTATGTCTCCATCCTTCCATTTTGCCGAAAGTGGCCGCTCAGGCGACGGATATGGGATTTTATATTCTGGTGGAGACCTTTGCCGTCGGTTGTATAGAAGATCTGGTAAAGTACTACAAGCGAATTCGGAATCCTGCACTGGTACAGATTTCGGAACAATATTGGCTGCGTCCCATGCACATGGCCCGGCTGAATTTGATTGAGCAAGGGAAAATAGGTCAGGTAACACAGGCACAAATATCAATTGCTCATGGTTACCATGGGATCAGTCTGATCAGAAAGTATTTGAATGTACAATACGAAACCTGCACCGTCAAAGCATGGGAGTTTAAAAATCCCGTGATAGAAGGACCCGGGCGAAGCGGATATCCTGATCAGGAACGAATAATAAGTGATAAGCAGCAGTTTAGTGTGTTTACATTCGATCATAAATGGGCGGTCTTTGATTTTACGGAAGAACAGTATTTTTCCGAAATCAGAGGGTATCGCATATTGATCAGAGGGGAACGGGGAGAAATGGATCATACTTCCGTAAGGTATCTGGAGAATTATCGGACTCCGGTGGAATTACCTCTTTTGCGGGTGGATTCCGGAAAGGATGGCAGTATGGGAGTACCCGGACTGACGGGGATTACAGCAGGAAATACCTGGGTTTATGAGTCTCCATTTGGGACGGTACGGCTAAGTGATGATGAAATTGCCATTGCCACGGTTCTGAAGAAAATGGGAGCCTACGTAGAGGGTGGGGATAGTTTTTATTCCTTTGCCGAAGGCTGCCAGGATCAGTATTTGGATCTCTTGTTGAAAGAGGCTATACAGACAGGCAAAACCGTGGTATCAAAACCACAAATCTGGCAGCATTGATTTAATGTTGCAGATCCATACGAAAATTATCAGAAGGGCTAAAGGGGCGGTAAAAGAATGCTTACCGCCCCTGACTTTATGTTGACTGCCGTATTCTGATAAAGAATATACTTGACTTCTAAATCTTACAGATGTAATATTTAGAAAAGCACAAGGAGGAGTATGATGAAACATAGAAAGAAAACAAAACCAAAGGCCAAAAGAAAGGGTGTAATCACGGTAGTCTTATGCCTGTTACTTATTCTGGCCGGGGGGATAGGTATCTGTGTTGTACGGCTGGCCCAAAAGATAACCACAGAACAGCCGGAAAAATTACTTATGAAGTACATGGGCTATATCGAAGTACAGGAATATGAAAAAATGTACGCCATGCTGGATACGGAAAATGCAGAAAGCCCCGATAAAGATACATTTATAGAAAGAAATTCAAATATATACGAAGGAATGGAAGTGAGTAATCTGAAAATCAGTAACCTTACGGTATCAAAGCAAGCAGGGAAGACGGTTTCCGTTTCTTATACCACATCCTTTGACACGATCGCAGGCAGTGTTCGGTTTGAAAATACGGCAGCATTTACTGCTACGGACAATGGATATAAGCTGATTTGGCGGGATAACCTGATTTTTCCGAAGCTTTCGTCAGAGGATAGGGTAAGGGTGTCTGTTACACAGGCGCAAAGAGGACAAATACTGGACCGAAAGGGAAGAATGTTGGCAGGAAAAGCAACCGCATCTTCTGTTGGAATCGTGCCCGGAAAGCTGGAGGATCGGGAACTTGCTTTGGAACGAATCGCCAACTTGCTGGAAATGGATAAAGAGTCTATTGAGGCGAAACTGGAAGCTTCCTGGGTGAAAGAGGATATGTTTGTTCCGATTGCCACCATTCCCAAGGTAGAGGAGACAGATTTGATGACGATGCAGCCGGAGGAATCGATTCTGGAAGAATATGAGAGACAAAAACAACTCATCGATATTCCGGGCGTTATGATTTCTGATGTGGAAGTGCGCGCCTATCCCCTGGGTGAGGCGGCGGCCCATTTAATAGGATATGTGCAGGCGGTTACCGCGGAGGATTTGGAGAACCATGCGGGTGAAGGGTATACTTCCAACAGCGTCATCGGAAAAATCGGTATGGAGGCATTGTTTGAAGAGAAATTAAGAGGGACCAACGGCTGCGAAATCAGCATTATTGATAAAGACGGAGAGGAAAAGTACACAATTGCAGCGGTTTTAAAGGAAGATGGCGCAGATATTCAGCTGACCATTGATCTGGAATTGCAGGAACTTTTATACGAACAATTTCAGAATGACATGGGCTGTTCTGTGGCGATTCAGCCTTATACAGGAGAAGTCCTGGCACTAGTCAGTACTCCATCGTATGATAACAACGATTTTATAAAGGGGATGTCAACGGAAAAATGGACGCGTCTGAATGAGGATGAACAAAAGCCTTTGTATAATCGCTTTCGGCAAGTGTGGTGTCCCGGCTCTACCCTGAAACCGATTGTTGCTGCCATAGGATTACAAACAGATAGACTGGATCCCAATGAGGACTTTGGAAGTGAGGGCCTTTCCTGGCAAAAAGATGCTTCCTGGGGTTCTTATAACGTTACAACGCTTCATACGTATGAACCTGTTACAATGAAAAACGCAATTATATATTCTGATAACATTTATTTTGCAAAGGCTGCTTTACAGATTGGAGCAGATAATCTGGAAGCATATTTTGATAAACTTGGTTTTAATCAGGAAGTACCCTTTGAAATTGTCATGGCCAGTTCCCAATATTCCAATACCGACCATATTGAAACGGAAATTCAATTAGCTGATAGTGGTTATGGTCAGGGCCAGATTCTGGTAAATCCGCTGCATCTGGCAAGTATATATACTGCATTTTTAAATGAAGGCAATATAATAAAACCCTATTTACAATATAAAGAAGAAGCGGCCGGTGAAATTTGGATTACCGGGGCATTTTCTCCGGCTACTGTGGATGAGGTGATGGAAGGACTGCAGGGAGTTATCAATCATCCCGATGGTACCGGATATGCGGCACATAGAGAAGATATTACTCTGGCGGGGAAAACAGGAACCGCGGAGTTAAAGGCTGCAAAAGATGATACCAGTGGAACGGAAATCGGGTGGTTTTGTATGTTTACGACAGAGAAAGGAACGGAATATCCGATTTTGCTGTTGAGTATGGTAGAAGATGTGAAAAACATTGGAGGCAGCGGTTATGTGGTTTCAAAAGACAAAGCCGTTTTGGATGCGTATATGGCAAAGTAATCGGAAAAATTTTTGAGACGAAATATTACAATTGTAAGAAATATATTTGTGAGAAAAAAGGAAAAAGAAAATGATAAAATTGCAGGAATTGGGAAGCGTGCTCTTATTATTGCTGCTTAGTGTAGGGACACAGGAAAAAGGTTATAATCTTCCGATTACAGATAGCGTAAAAGAGGAGGCAGCGGAAGACTGCCGGGCCAGGATGGAAGAGATCAAAGATATTTACATGGAAGCCGATAAAGGGGTGTCCCTAAACGCGGTGGTTTCCGGAAAGACACAGAAACAGATGCAGGAAATCCTGAAAGATACAGGCAATCCGGTTATGATTTCTGAGTGCTATGCGGCTATGGAACACTATCAGCAATTGGAACAATTTTTGCTGGAAGCCGGAGAAGGAAAGGAAGGCAGTGTTTTATTGTATAAGATAAATGCGGACGGGGGTATTACGCGGAATCAATTTCATTACGATGGAACCAATATGTATGTGCTGCAGGCGAGGGCCATCTGGAATCCGGCGGGTGAGGCGACGGTCAGCGATATTTCTTATACAAGAATAGATACCTGGGAATACACAGAGAACGGCAATTTCTGTTATGAATTATGTGTTCCGGCCTCTCCGGAGGTGACAGAGGTTGTGGATGGAAGTACGGTTCTTCGGGTAAGACCCTTATCACAGGAATGTGCGGCCTTGTCCAGGGCGTGCGTGCTTTCTCTGGGATATCAGGGAAATAATTTGCTATGCTCCAATTGGGATGCGGAGCATATGGAAGATCTGGACTATAATGGAATGTATGAATATCTATATGCGATGAAGTATGGAGAAAAATTTGCCGCAGAAGCCGTTGGGGATGGAGTTCCAGCAGATGAATTTGAATCTGTTATTATGGAATATCTTCCGGTAACGGTTGAAGAAATCCGGAAATGGGCAGTTTATGACGAAGAAAAACAGACGTATGCAGTGGTTAGGCTTGGCTGTGCCAATTATACGCCGACTTATTTCGGCACTTCCATACCGGAAGTTGTGGACGTGAAGAGACAGGAAGATGGAACTATGATCTTAACCGTAAATGCGGTTTGCGACAAAGTTCTTTGTAGTGATGCGGTGATTACCCATGAACTGACCGTACGTTTTGACGAGGATGGCAGCTTTCAGTATTTGGGTAATACCATTTTAGAAGATGGAATCCGGTATATACCGGAGTATCAATACCGGATATCCATCAAAGACTGACCATTCATTAAAAATTATCTGTCCATCAAAAATAAGGATTACCTGTTCATCAAAGACTGACCATTCATTAAAAATTATCTGTCTGTCAGAAATAAGGATTACCTGTTCATCAGAGACTGACTATCTATCAGAAATTCAGCGAATCATTTATGGTGTCCAGACAGCCATATCAGCTAATATGGACAAGGTGATTTCGCTTGCCTTACTTCCGGTAGCCGCTGTTTGGCCCTGAATATTTGTGGCAAAATAGTATACGTTTTGGGGGGTCTCCACATAGCCGACAAACCATCCGTTGACGTCCTGTCCGTCCACCCGTCCGGTTCCCGTCTTTCCGTGCAGACTGCCATCCGAAGTGGCGGCGAGAAGTATGGCTTCTTTTACGGCTTCTATATTTTCCGTGGAAAACAGGAAGGTATTATCATGAAAGTCCTTTAGCAGTTCCACCTGCTCAATGGGTGATATTTTTAAGGAATCATCCATCCAATAGGATGATACGTCGTGGCTGATTGTCTGGCTGCCATATTGAATATCTTGCAGGAATGAACGGATGGCTGTAAGTCCCAGCTGTAAATCAAGGGACTGGAAATACCAGTTTACGGAATTTTGCATGGCAGAGTTTAAATTCTGATTGGCCTCCCACGCTTCATATGGGTAGGATGTCCCATCCCATGTCATGTCGGAATGTTCCGGTGATATAATGCCGGATTCCAGGGCAGACAGGGCGGCATATATTTTATAGGTAGAATTGGGAGATATCCGTTCTTTGGCTGCGGTCAGGTTATAGATATACCAGGTATCATTGAGCGAATCATATAAAACGAAGCTGCCATCGTAGTTGTCGAATGTCTGTGAAACATCAAGGGATATCAGATGATCTTCTTCATGAAAATCATAGGAATCCTCTGTGGAGGCGCAGACCAAAAGAAGCGGAGAACCGCAAAGCAAAAGGGCGGCGATCAGAGTATATATAAAGATTCCCCGGATTTTTTGCGGTAAGGTTTCTCTTTGATAAACTGCGATACGCAGGATTCTTTTTTTCATTTGTTTTCTATTACCGCTGATTCCCGCGGCAAAAGGAAAGAAAGCGCCGGATAGCTTTTCCGCAAAATGAAGCAGTGTATATCCATAAGCCTGATACTCTGCTTCTGGCAGCAGCTGCAATACGGCACAATCACAGGCGATTTCTCTGTCACAGCGCATTTCTTTTTGGGCATACCAGATAAGGGGATGAAACCAGTACACACAACCTGCCAGATTCATAAGCCAACTGATAATCGTGTCTTTGTAACGGTAGTGCTGTAACTCATGCAAGAGCATAAAGCGCATATCTTTCGGATCAAAATCAGAAATCAGATGAAGGGGAAGATAAATGCAGGGGCGGATCAAACCAGTCATAACCGGGGACTTAAAAAAGACGGTGCTATATACGGGAATTGCTTTTTTGATTCCCAGAACACGGAGACAGTCCTGATAAATATCCCGGACCTTTTCATTTTGGAGAGGCAGCGCGGATTTTTCTATGACTGCTAATCGTTTCCATGAACGGAAAAGCAGCCAGAACATGATAATCATACCGGCGATCCAAAGAACGATAAACAGTACGTAAATCCAGGACGGAATTTTACTGCTGACAGAAACGGTGAAATCATTCATGACAGCGAGGGCTGATGTCTGATTGGTATTTACCGCGTGGTCTGTTGCGGTAACCTTTCCTGCTTTAGCCGTCCCATCATCTGTCCAGAGCCCGCCAATCCAGGTAAACAATTGTGAGAGGGAAAAGGAATGAACGGGAAGGAATGGAATAATCAGTAAAAACAGCAGAATAAACCAGAGATTGTACTGAAGGCGCGGGGATAACTGTTTCTTTAGCATATGTTTGAAACAGATAATGCTGCCAATAAAAGGACAGAGTACAATATTGCATACTAAGAAATGAATACAAAAATCAGCCAGAATTATCCCCTCCTCATTCCTTATGATTCGATAGAAGATGACGCAGAGTACTGATTTCTTCCTGTGAAAGTTTGTCATCTTCAAGATAAGAGCATACCATAGAGGCAATTTTGCCATCGTAGTAACGTGCCAGGAAGGAATTGCTTTCCTGACGGATATATTCCTCTTCTTTTACCAGAGGCGTGTAAACAAATACGCGGCTTTGCTTTTCATAGGTCAGCGCCTTTTTGGCAACCAGTCTTTTCAGCATGGTCTGTATGGTCTTAGGGCTCCAGCTGGTGGTCCGGGTTAATTTTTCCGTTACCTCGTTGGTGTTAATAGGGGCATATTTCCATACAATCTTCATGACTTCGAATTCCGCCTCTGAAATTTGAGGTAATTTACACATATCGCTCCCTCCAAATCTTACATTTGTAATAAGAATAGTATACGAATTCCGATGCTCAAAGTCAACATAATAAATCCGAAAAATCAAACGGGAAATTGAATGAAAAATAGAAAAGACTCCGCTTTAGGAATGTAAAATATGGAAGGATTTGGTATAATGGATAACAGAATCGGAGGAAACCCCATTTTAAAGTAGGGAAAGGATAAAAGCGCATATGGCGGATAAGAAAAAAGAGACGATCGAGAGACATGTTAAGACACATTCGGCACGTTCCGATGATGATCGGTCGGCTGTTGCGATTTTAAAATCATTTTTAAGGTCAGATGGAAAAATTAACAGTAATTTTTATGAAAATGATAAATGGCCGAATGTGGATGGAACATTTGAATTTGTTTCGAATCCTGATCGTTCCAGGAGTCCGGAGCAGAATTTTTTTGTTCAGATTAAAGGCACTCAGATGTACAGTGAAAAAGATGGCGTCATATCCTATTCTTTGCAAAGTCTGGCGTTTCCGGCCTTTATTTATCTTGGGGTCACACTGGATCCCGGCATATTATTTGTGGTACTCAATCCAAATTGCCGAGGACGGGAACGGGTATTCTGGAAATATATGTCGGTGGATTTTATCAGTCGTATTGATTACGAGAAGGACAGTATGACCATTAAATTCACACCGGATGAAGAAATCAAAAATACCGCCGAAAGCGTGGAAGAATTCTGCAAAAAACTGTCTGACATTGTCAGTCAGCATTCCTTTGTTGCACAGCTGGACAACCGGGATTATACGAAATGTGATATGGAGAAAATCATACGCAGCTGCGACAGGCAAATTACCGAATGCATTGACCGGATGGAGATTTATAACGACACCCGGGATGATGTATCAAAGCAGATTTTGACCCGTCTCCATGATTTATGTGTTGCGGCGCTTCTGCTGAATACGATGACTACCGGTCTTGAAAAGGCCAGTGTGCGGTTGGCATGGGAACGCTCTCAGTTGAATATAGAAACAAAATATCTTGGAACTTTTTATAGGTCTTTAAACTATCTTGGATACCGGCTGCCAGATGATGGACAGGCGGAGCGCTTGCTGCTGAAATATTATCATTTCCTCTGGCAAATCAGAAGATTTATGCAAAAATATTATGGCATATCGATTCTGCATAATTTAGAAAAGTTTCCTCTTAATACAGATTGTCTTGACCAGCAATACTATGAGTTGGTGGCCAACGCCGTTAATTCGGTCGGGGATCAATCCAAAGTGCCGGGAATGTCCAGATTTTATGTACAAAAGAAGGTTCCCTTTTTTGTCGGTACGGAAAGATATTATGAGGTTACTTTGCAGCTGGCCGGTGTTTATGCCACAAAATATAATCGAATCACCGCTTATACCAGAGAGAATATTTCCACAAACTACGCGGTACAAATCAGTTATACGGATGCCGTGATTCGTCTCTGGGGCATTGATTCCAAAATCTTTTACCGCGCTGGTTGATTCCATTTACCAGACTACGAACACTTCCGTCTATAAAGAAGTATTGCTGAAACTGAGAAGTCATTATTCTAAAACTTCGGAAACCTTTGGACGGCATGTCATTCGGTATTTGCTTTTGCATTTAAGAGAAGAGACCCTTAAAAATGTTATGCCAACAAAATACAATACAAAATGTCTGACGGAAGACCTTTATCTTTCCAAAAGATGCTACCCATTTGAGAAAAATCCATTTATTTCCAATCTTCCCGGCAGCAGGACAAGCGAAGAAAATCGTGTAAAATATCTGGTAAGCGTGGCGGGAAGCAGTAAGGTGAAAGTGGCGCGGCCGTATTTGCAGCTTCGAAATGCTACAAAGCGGACAGGAGAAATTTATTTTGAAGAAAGTTCCATGGAAAGCCAGGAGACAATCCAGAATTATAATGCCCATTTAGACACCTGGGAACAAAAGCAGGGCCATCGGATCAAAAGTAAGGATGGATATGTTTGCATAGAACTATACGAAAGGACCACCATCCGTATTCTCAAAAAATTATTGAAACTTTCCTCTAACGGAAATAGAGGGCAGAGAGAATTTAACAAAAATTATATTGAGCAAAGCGGCCTGAAGTTCTCAGACGATCTGAAAGAACAGGCATTGAGAGAAATATTTACGGAGTCCAGGCTCCTGTTGATTTATGGCGCCGCCGGTACGGGAAAAACAACGCTTATCAATCATATTTCCAACTTGATGTCCGGATACCATAAACTATTTCTTACAAAGACCCATACGGCCTTACAAAATCTGAAAAGGCGCATTGATCATCCCGGCCCGTCCTCGGATTTTGTAAGCATTGACAGTTTTACCAAGAGCGCAGCCCTCTCTGAGTATGATGTTATTTTTGTGGACGAATGCAGCACAATTGATAACCGTACCATGCTGGCATTTCTGGAAAAATTGAATCCGGATACGCTTCTGGTATTAGCCGGAGATATTTATCAGATCGAATCCATTGATTTCGGAAACTGGTTTTTCTATGCAAAGGATATTATCCGGACTCACGGCGCAAATGTGGAACTTTTAAATACCTGGCGGACGAAGGACGAAACACTCATCAGCCTTTGGAATGAGGTTCGGATGAGAAAGCCATTTATAATGGAAAAACTTGTCATTGACGGGCCGTTTTCTGAGGATATAGGGCCCAATGTGCTGAAAAGAGAAGATGATGACGAGGTTGTTTTGTGCTTAAACTACGACGGTAAATTTGGCCTGAATAATATGAATAATTATTTTCAGAACGCGAATAAAAGGGGAGAGGCCATTTCCTGGCAGGAATGGAATTATAAAGTCGGCGACCCGATTCTGTTTAATGAAACAATCCGGTTCCCGCAGCTGCACAATAATCTGAAGGGACGAATCGTTGAGATTGAAAAAGGGAGAGACCATATTACCTTCACCGTGGATGTCGAACTGCTTTTGACAGAACTGGATTGCCGGAGAACAGAACTGGAGTATATTGACACAAAAGGCAATTATACCAGTGTCCGCTTCACCGTATATGCCTATGATACCAATACCACAGAGGAAGAAAGTGAATTGGCGCGGATGCGCTCCGTCATTCCCTTCCAATTGGCGTATGCCGTCTCCATTCACAAAGCACAGGGTTTGGAATACAATTCAGTTAAGGTGATCATTCCGAAAAATAATTCGGAAAAAGTAACCCATGGGGTATTTTATACGGCAATCACCCGTGCGAAGAAAAAACTGAAAATCTATTGGAGTTCAGAAACCATGAAGGAAGTTGTAGAGAAATTTACAACCGATGAAGACAAGCACGAAAGCCTGGAAATCGTGAAGGCTAAATTATTAAAACCACAAAATTAAGGATGTAGGAGGCGTTTTATGTTTCAAAATGTACAGCAGATTCAGAC
>CAYRTA010000078.1:0-11078 GCA_964427045.1 uncultured Hoministercoradaptatus sp.
GCTTAAGTCTGTCCCACAAATCCGCCTATCACACCTTAAAAAATCTGCGCATTTCCCTTCAGCGGAAATTGGAACAGCAGCCCCTCGGCGCCATTCAGGAAAAGGGCGTCGGTTCTCTGAAAAAACTGTTCATCGACGACATCGAATCCATCGAACTTCTTTTAGCCCACACGCTCCCGGAAGGAATCGCCAATATTGCCGTCCCGGTATTCGTGTATATCGCCATGTTCTTTACCGACTGGAAGCTGGCACTATTGTCCTTATGCTCACTGCCTCTTGGCATGATCGCCATGATGGCCATGTATCAGAGCGGTATGAGCAAAATGGGAGCCTACTACGCTTCTGCTCAGAAAATGAATAACACCATCGTCGAATACATCAATGGAATGGAAGTCGTGAAAGTCTTTAACCGGGACGGAGAATCTTACCACCGGTTTGAAGGTGATGTAAAAGGCTATCGGGATTTTACCCTGGCTTGGTACAAGGTTTGCTGGCCCTGGATGGCCCTCTACAACAGCATCCTGCCCTGCGTCGCCCTCTTTACCCTGCCCCTGGGCTCCTGGTTTGTGCTGAAAGGTTATTCCACACTGCCAGACCTGGTACTGGTGCTTTGTATGTCCTTCGGTATCGGCGCGCCGCTTTTGCGTTCACTCAGTTTTATGTCAACCCTTCCCCAGATCAACTATAAAATCGAAACCCTGGAGCAAATGCTAAGTGCGCCGCCGCTAAATCAAACCGATGATTCCTTTTCCAATTCCGGCCGCGATCTTACCTTCTCGAACGTACATTTTACTTATAAAGAGGAAGAAGTCCTGCACGGCATCTCCCTTTCCGTAAAAGAAGGCAGCCTGACTGCCCTGGTAGGTGAATCCGGCAGCGGAAAATCTACCCTGGCAAAGCTATTGGTACATTTCTATGATGTAACGGACGGCAGCATCCAAATCGGCGGCCAGGATATCCGCCATATGAGTCTGGAGGCCTTAAACCAGCAGATTTCCTATGTGGCCCAGGAACAGTTTCTATTCAATATAAGTCTTATGGAAAATATCCGTCTGGGAAAACCGGAAGCTACCGATGAAGAAGTACGAATAGCAGCCCACAAGGCCCAGTGTGATGAATTCCTTGCCCGTCTGGATAACGGAATTCATACCATGGCCGGTGACGGCGGTAAACAATTATCCGGCGGTGAACGCCAGCGAATTTCACTAGCCCGCGCCATCTTAAAGGATGCACCGATTGTCGTACTGGATGAGGCCACGGCTTTTATGGACCCGGAAAATGAGGAAAAAATGAATGAGGCCATCGCCGAAGTGATCCGGGGAAAAACGGTTATCGTCATTGCTCACCGGCTGCATTCCATCGTCCATGCCGACCAGATTTGCGTATTGGCAAATGGTAATCTGGCTGACTGCGGCACCCACGAGGAACTGTTATCCCGCTGCCCACAGTACCAGACACTCTGGCAGGCAGCCGAGGACAGCGCGCAGTGGAATATCCGTACGAAAAAAGGAGGGAGCCAGTTATGATTGCATTAATAAAACGAATTTTGCAGGTTTCCGGACCATATAAGGGACGCATTCAATTGGCCTTTGTATTCTCTTTTTTGAAATCTTTCCTTTCTAAGGCGCCCATCGGACTTAGTTTCTTTGTTCTGCGTGCCTTCTATCTAAATAAGGCAAATGGACAACTTTGCCTGTGGACGGGAGTTGCCATGGCTGTTTGTGTCCTATTACAGGTACTGTTTCAGAATGTGGCGGACCGGTTACAGTCCGCCGCCGGATTTATGGTATTTGCAGATAAACGGATGGATCTCGGAAATCACTTAAGGAAAATGCCCATGGGCTATTTCACAGAGGGTAATATCGGTAAAATCAGTTCCGTATTGTCCACCGATATGGTCTTTATTGAAGAAAACTGTATGACGGCGCTGGCAGACATGATGAGCGAAATCTTTTCCCAGTTCATTATGATTCTCTTTCTGTTTCTTTTAAACCCCTGGCTGGGTATTGCCGCCGCCCTTGTCGTGATACTTGTTCTCCTGACCGCGCAGGGAATGAACAAAATGAGTATCGCAGGAAACAGAATAAATCTCACAGCCGATGGCGGCAAAATCCGCATACTTATTTGCCAGATCCTCTAACTCGGTAGGGCAAACAAAGGTAAAATCAGCCGGATAAAAGAAGAATACACTCCATTTTCCTAAAATATCATCCTTTGTTACCGTTTTGAAAGCGGCATCCTGGTAAGCCTGTACGGAAAACTCACTAACTTCCTTGTTAATTAATGACATCTCAATTACCTCCTAATATTCTATAATAGTTAGTCTATACTAATCCACGGGCAATCCAATGGTTAGTTTTATCTAACTTCGTATGGATTATTGTACTGTTTTTTTCCATCCTTGTCAACACTATTTCATGGCATATTGACGGCCTCAACCAGACGGTTGATCGCTTCCTGTAAAATACTGCGCGGACAAGCCAGATTTATGCGGATATGTCCGTCCCCATGATCTACAAATTCATTTTCATATTCTATATGCAGACCTTTTTTGACGAAACGCTCTGTCAATTCCTGGCGCGTCAGATTACAGCCGCGCATATCGATCCAGGCCAGATAAGTGGCCTCCGGAATGGTAAATTTCACTTCCGGCGCTTCCTTACTAAGCCGCCGCTTTAATAAATCAAAATTATCATCCACATAGCGATTCATTTCATCTACCCAGTCCCCACATTGAAGATAGGCAGCCTTACATGCCTCGATGGAAAGAGGATTGGGCATTCCCAGTAGATGTCCAGACCGCCACTTACGCATCATGGTTGTATCCGCAAAGAAAATATTCGCCAGTTGATTTCCTGCCATATTAAATGTCTTACTGGGCGCCGTACAGGTAATTATCCGCTTTTCATTGGGAAACAGACTGGCAAAGACAGTATGTCTGGCATGTTTTCGTATGATATCAAAGTGGATTTCATCACTGACGACAAATACCTGATTGGCAAAACAGATCTCTCCCATTCGTATAAGTTCTTCTCTCGTCCAGGCACGACCCGTTGGATTGTGGGGGTTGCAAAGAAAGAATAAGGTATTTTTCGGATCCTTTGCCTTTCTTTCAAAATCCTCCCAGTCAACTTCATAGTGCCCGTCCCGGTTTATCAGCCGGCTGTATACTGGTGTTCTGCCCCCGTTTTGAATCGCATCATCGAAGGGATGATAAGCAGGTGTATGCAGAATGACACCGTCCTCCGGTTTCGTCAAATAAATTACGGCCGTATTTAAGGCAGTGATGACGCCGCTGCTGAACAGACTGGTCCTGGGATCCACATCCCAATCATGCCGTGTTTTCATCCAGGTTCCCAACGCCTCATAATATGCCGGATCTAAAATTACAGTATAACCAAGAATGCGGCGGTCTAACCGTGTTTTCATGGCATCCAGGATCGGCTGTGGGCAGGCAAAATCCATGTCGGCAATCCACATAGGAATAAAATCCTTTGGCATAGACGGATATTTCCATCTGGAGGCGCCATATTTTACACTATTTGTGTTCTCCCGATCGATGATCTCATCGAAATCATAGTTCATAGTCTCTTTCCTCCCATTGATTATGGCTGACAAAGCTACGCCCTGTCAGCCATATCATACCACAGATTTCCCGTAATCACAATTTCCATCCGATCGCTTCTTTTCGTCCCAGCACAAAGTCCGCGTAAATTCCCTTTTGCCTGATCAAGGTATCGTGTTTTCCCTGCTGTACGATCCTTCCATCGTCCACAACCAGAATCTGATCTGCATTCCGTACCGTCTTCAATCGATGCGCAATCATAATGATCGTCTTATTGCGGGTCAGCGCTTCAATGGCCTTTTGCAGGCGATCCTCATTTTCCGGATCCACGTTGGCCGTCGCCTCATCGAAGATGACAATGGGAGCATCTTTCAGCATGGCCCTGGCAATACTGATTCGCTGTTTCTCACCGCCAGATAAGGAGGCGCCGCCTTCCCCAATGACCGTCTGATAGCCATCCGGCAGTGTCATAATAAAGTCGTCACAACAGGCTTTCTTTGCCGCTTCCACCACTTCCTCATGGCTGGCGGAAGGTTTTCCGAATTTAATATTATTCTCAATGGTATCCGCAAACAAATATACATTTTGGAATACCATGCTGATCTGGTCCATCAGAGATTCCAGCGTGTAATCCTGCACGTTCCTGCCTCCAATGGTGACGGTTCCGTCGTCCACATCCCAGAAGCGGGCAATCAGATTACACAGGGTCGTCTTTCCCGAACCGCTGGGACCGATAATGGCCGTGGTCGTCTTATCCGGTATCCGCAGACTGATATCGTGGAGAATTTCCTTCTGGTCATAGGAAAAGCGGACATGCTCCATAACAATCTCATGACCGTCCGGCCGTAAGCTGCGGCCCCCTTCATCCATCTGGGGAACCTGATCCATTTGATTGGCATGGTCGATGGAACTGGCTGCCAGACGCAAAATTGCCATACCACTTCCTGCCGATTCAATCTGGGCAAAAATAAGGAAGGAAACGATCACCGTCATCAGCGCATCTGCCAATGTCATACTTTGGTCCAAATAAAAGGACACTGCCGCCACCATCATCGCCACGCTGAATATCTGTAATACCAATCCCTGGGCTATGGTATAGGGTGTATAAAGCTGTTCTATGCTAAGGTTCGTCTTTCGGTGCTCTTCCAGGGCCTTTCGTACGGTTTTATCCCCTTTCCCCGTCAGATTAAACGATTTGATCACACTCATACCCTGAATCTGCTCCAAAACCGCACTGACCAGTTGAGCAGAGGCCGTCTGTTTCCTGGGTGCAAGGACGGCGGACTTTTTCTCCATGGCGGAGGTAATCAAAAGATACAGAACCGTACCTGCAGCTACCAGAAGACCAATACGCCAGTCAAAGAACAGCACCAGTACGGTGAAAACAACAGCATTGATAAAGCCGCCCATCATCAATACCAGCACCATCGGCGCCGTATTCTCCACTTCTTCCAATACTGTGGTGGTAATACCCGTAATCTCTCCCAGACTGTTATCGTTAAAATAGCCCATAGGAATACGTTTCAATTGATCGCCAATCCGTATTCTCTTATTGGCCACCATAAAATAACCTGCATGTGTCTGCTGCAGCTGGGAAAAGTAGTTCATAACGGCCTTTCCCACAATACTGATCAGCAAAAATCCCAGTGCCGACCATGCCGCCCGGTGACCGGTTTCCCCATTGGTCAACGCCACTATAACATAATAAATGGCCGCGATCTGGAACATATGGAAAATGGCATGAAAAAATCCCAGGACAATGGATTTATTAATATTGCTTCGTTCCGCTCCGGCAAACTGCCAGATTTTCTTTAATGCATTTAACATCCCTGATCACCATCCTTTGCTCCCATATGGGCCTGCCACATCGTCTGATACAGCGGGCACTTCTCCAACAATTCTCTGTGCGTTCCAGTGGCTTCGATCTGCCCCTCCCTGACAACTACGATCTGATCTGCATCTGTAATCGTAGACAGACGATGAGCAATAACCAATATCGTCTTTCCTTCTACCAATCTGGCCACTGCCCGCTGAATCACGGTCTCATTTTCCGGATCTATGTAGGCGGTGGCTTCATCCAGAATGACAATGGGTGCATCCTTCAGGATGGCTCTGGCAATGGCAATTCTCTGGCGTTCGCCGCCGGACAGATGGGCGCCGCCCCCGCCGACCCTGGTATCAAACCCAAACTCCAGGCCGCGGATAAACGCTTCACAGCCTGCCGCCCTGGCCACTGCTTCCACTTCCTCGTCGGTGGCCGAAGGACGGCCCATGCGGATGTTTTCCCGCACCGTATCATCAAACAAATAATTATCCTGAGATACAAAAGCCACCTGATCGTATAACTGATGAAGCGGGATTTCCTTCAGGTCATGGCCGCCGATGGTAATCCGGCCCTGCTCCACATCCCAAAATCCGGCGATTAATTTGGCAATGGTGGATTTTCCGCTGCCGCTTGGACCTACGAAAGCCGTCATCGTTCCCTCCGGAATCGTCAAATTGATTCCGTGTAAAATCTCTTTATCCTGATGATAGCCAAAGGAAACCTGTTCCACCGTAATATCTCTCTGGCCGAACTGTACCGGTCTCTCGCCATGCTCCTGTTCTTTTCCCTCCAGTATCTCATCCACCGAATTTACAATGGTCTGTACACGGGCCAGACTGTCAGTAAAATTCATGGCTGCAAGAAGCGGCCCGGCAATACCGAGAGAAAGTACCGTCGTGATGATAAAGGTCTCCATAGAAAGGCTTCCGCCGCTATACAAAAGCCAGCCCACGGGCAAAATCGTAATCATCGTCGTCGGCAAAATTGCCTTTGATATGGACATGGGAAACTGGCAGCTCTTCATCCAATGATAAAAATAAGAGGCATTGGCAATCACCTTATCTGAAAATCTGGCATAAGAATTGTTCCCCTGATTGAACGCCTTGATCACTTCGATTCCGCCGATATATTCTACGATAGCCCCGTTCATTTCCTGGGAGGTTTTTACGGAGCCCTCATATTTCACACCGTAATCAGCCATGACAATCATCATAAAAATCATCCCAACGGGAAGCGAAACCAAAGATAAGAGTGCCATTCTCCAATCCAAAATCAAAAGATAAATAAAAATACAAACCGGGCCAAAAATATTAGACGTCATTTCCGGCAAAAGATGGGCCAGCGGCGTTTCCATGCTTTCCACCTGATCGACAATAATCTGTTTCAATTTCCCGCTGGATGTATCCATAATGGTTCCCAGCGGCATATTTGGCAATTTATCCAGCATGCGTTCTCTTATTCCTTTTAAGATGGCAAAAGTCGCTTTATGGGATTGGGATAAGGCCAGCGTATACAGACAGGTACGCACCATATATCCGGCCATAGCCGCCGCACACCAGTTCAAATAAAACTGCAATTCCTTTACCCCATCCAACAACGCGATGATGATTTTGGCCGCTGCATAGTAAGGCAGCATACCGCCTAATACACCGACGGCCGCCAGCACCATGGCCAGTATCAGGCCTGGGCGTTCTGTCTTTCCCAACTCCCAGAGTCGAAGCATGGGACTTTGTTTCTTCATATCGATTCCCCCTTTCATGGTTCCATTGAGCCTGTTGTTTTGGCCCTTTTTTCATTCATTATGGATATCATTTTTTCAGTTAGCATTTTCTAACTTCCAGGGATACGATAAGGCTGCCCATCGTCAGCGCTAACGACACCAGCCTTCCTATCCTTCCTTGTGTTCCGTAACCCCATTCATAGCAGTTTTTTCGTTCATAACAGTGTTTTGAAACACTGTTATGAATATAGCACTTAACGAACGTTCTGTCAAGAGTCAATCCCCCCATGGCGTCATTTTCCTGTGAACAAAAAAAACCAACCCAGTTCATTCTGGGTTGGTCGCATGATAAAGTATGTTCATCATTCCTTGTATTTTTCTGGAAAAAAGATGGTATCAAAGCCCGCCATATGGTACCGCTGAAGCATGCGGATATAATTACCCGCCTCCTCTCGGTTCATCTTATGACGTATTACCTCAAACATACTTTCAAAATAAGCCGTTGTTACAATATGAAGAAACTCTTCCGTTACGGCCCCGGAAGCCACACTGTCACAGGCAATGACTTTCATATACTTATACGTATATTCTACTTCAATGCGGGTCAAATCGTCCACAAAATTCTCATATCTGGTTCCATAAGCGGCATCCAAAAGCAGACAGCACTCTTCGAAATGGTCGTACATATAATTGAGAATATCTTCCATTCCGCCATAAGTATATGTTTTCAATTCTTCCGGCTGCCTTTTGGCATCCAGTTTATGAAAATCTTCCTGAATTACCTGAAAGCGCCGTACCACTTCTTCCTCCACCGGTCCCACGATCGCCTCAAACAATCCTTCTTTATCTCCAAAACGGGTATAGATGGAACCGGTACTGGTTTCTGCCTTTGAGGCAATGACCCGCAGCGATGCATCCTTATAGCCCTTTTCCAAAAATTCTTTTTTGGCACACTCCAATACCCGTTCGTATACACCCGCAATCTGTTTTGCCATTCTGCCCCCTTATTTCATTACCCCAAGGCCCTTCGCAACCAGGGTGATAAAATCCTGTACATTGGTGACGATGGTGGTAGCGCTCAGACTGCCGCGGTCCAAAAGTTTATTCACCACAAATTCATCTGCATCTACCGTATACAGATACACCGGGCGGACGGTACCATCCTCCAGCACCCGGAAAGAGGGCGTCATGTTGCCGGTGGCGATGGTATGAAGCATAGTTGCCAGACAGATAACTGTCGTACACTTTCTGACCAGTCCTCTCATGGCATTGGCGGCCTCGTATACATCACCGATTACTTCCGGCAGGGGACCATCGTCCCGGATGGAGCCAGCCAGAACAATAGGCACCTGATTTCTCACACAGCTGCAGATAATACCGTCGTCCAGCTGGTAATCCTGAATGAACTGGGGAATAGAACCGCTTCTTCTGACCTTATTGCAAATATCCAGATGATTGTAATGTCCATTCGGCTGGGATTTCTGGGTATAAATATCCTGTCCGAGAGCCGTGTGTAAAAGCGCGCCTTCCAGATCATGGGTCGCCAGGGCATTTCCTGCCATCAGCCCATCCGCATATCCGGCATCAATCAACGCGCTCATGGCCGCCCTTGCATCGGCATCGAAAGCAAACGCCGGGCCCATAACCCAGAGAATATTTCCGTGCTCCCTCTCATATTTCAATAATTCAAATAATTTATCATAGTCTCTGGCATAAGAGGTTTCACGGCTTCTTCCCTGGCGAAATACGAACTGGTCTTCCAGGATGGCTTCTTCATCCTCAAAACCATGACAATGCATATAAATACCTTCCTCGCATTTCTCCGTTCTGCCTAAGATAACCTTATCGCCCTTTTTCAGATTCCGGGCCTCCACGACGGCCAAATGACCATCCTCACACAGCACCACACAGGAATCCATACGGCTTTCCTCGGCCAGCTTCCATTCTCCTTTGACCTTAAAGTATTCGGGATACATAGAAGTACTATGATAATAATCCGGCGCTACGCCGTCCTTTTCTACAGTTTCGTACCGTACATCCGGAGCACAGAGAAATTTATCCTGGGTAAAATCCGGATGATGGTAAAGTGGCATTTCAAAAGACATACACATTCTCCTTTTTTTGCAATTTTTTTGTGATCATGGCCTAGATTGGTTCACGGACCAGCGGCATACTCATACAGCGCGGGCCGCCCCTGCCCCTGGATAATTCCGAACTGGGCATTTCCAGGACTGTCACACCATGATCCCGCAAGATCTGGTTTGTTACATAATTTCGGTCGTATACGACCACTTTTCCGGGTTCGATGCACAAGGTATTGGAACCGTCATTCCATTGTTCCCGCTCCGAAGCAATGATATCTTTGCCGCCGCAGCGAATCAGTGTCACCCGGTCCAATTCCAGATAAGAGGCCAGCACATCTTTTAAAGATGCGTTCAGTTCTCTTACCTTCAGTTCCCCCTTCTGATCGCCTTTTTTAATCTCAAATATCCGCAAAGTCTCCAAAATTCCCGGATGAATGGTAAATTTATCATAATCCACCTGGGTGCAGACCGTATCCAGGTGCATAAAAGCCCGGACAGCCGGAATATCCAGCGCCAGAATGGTTTCAATCTCTGAAGTTTCCTCCCCAAAGATCCGCTGGGCCAATAATTCAATGGCTTCCGGCGTCGTTCTCTGAGAAATCCCTACCGCTAACACCCGGTTGCTCAGATTCAGAATATCCCCGCCTTCAATGGCATAAGGCAGCTCCCTGCGGTAGTAGAAGGGCGTCTTTCGGGCAAAACGGGGATGATGTTCCAGTACATATTTGCCGAACAGCGTCTCCCTTCTTCTGGTACGGGAATACATACGGTTTAAACTGACGCCGTTTCCAATGCACGCAAAGGGGTCGCGGGTAAAATAAAGGTTGGGAATGGGGTCCAGTATAAATTGCCCGTCCGCTTTGATCAGATCCACCAGCGGCCGGTTTGTTTGGACCTTCAGCTCACCTGCCCGGACGCCTGACATGACCTTCTGAACCAGTTCTTTCGCTCCGGGTATCTGCGACAGATAAGAAAACAGATACAATTTCATTCTGTCGTCTGCCACATTTCCTTCATCAATAAACTCCCGGATAAACTGATCCCTCAAATCCTGATCTTCTCCGATCACATCTGCCATCAGATCTTCCAGATATACCACCTGCACACCCTGATTTCTCATGATTTCCGCAAACAGATCATGCTCTTTCTGCGCCGTTTTCAGATAGGGAATATCGTCAAAAAGCAGACGTTCCAAATCCCCCGGCACCAGATGTTCCAGTTCTTTATCCGGTCTGTGAAGCATGACGCATTTCAATTTTCCGATTTCACTTTTTACCTGAACTGCCACAATTCCTTCTCCTTCATCTATTTCTCATTTACCTGTTTCACTTTCCTTATAATGCTACGTGACTGTTATTTTGGAACACCGGATATACGGCCTCGCTATGCACAAGGCCCGTCCGGACACAAAGTTCCGCGTAAGCCACCGCCACAAAGGCCGGATCAATCACCTTTACCGGCAATTCCCTCTCAATACGCCTGCCATATCCCGCCATACTCAGACAGCCCAGTATAATTCCATCGGCATGATCTTCCGTTACGGCCTTTTTGCATACCGCCATCAGATACTCCTCTGTCACTTTGGGATCTTTGCGCAGCTCTCCAATGGGAATATCCAGCGCCCTGACGGACGCCATCTTTTCCCGTGCCAGCCCGTTTCTCATCAGTCTCCGGTAAGTCCTGGGAATATTGACACTCTCCGACGTCAGTACGGTAAAGCGGTTGCAGAGCATGGAGGCCGCCGCAAGACTGGTTTCTCCCGGACCGATGACCGGGATCCGCACATTTTCACGGATGGCATCGAGACCCACATCACTGAAGCAGTAGATCACAATGGCATCAAAGCCTTCTCTCTCTGCCCGGATGCTTTCCTTTACCATCTCC
>CAYRTA010000079.1:0-10889 GCA_964427045.1 uncultured Hoministercoradaptatus sp.
CTTTTTAATCCCATAAAAGGCTGGCTCGCATCTGCACGCTCATATATAACCTCTGCTGCCGTATGCCCATGTGCTGCATAATGTAATTTATTTTGTACCATTTTGAAAAATGCAATTGACTCATTACTTTTCGGATCATAATCCACGCTGGTCGCGTAAAGATCAAGTACCTGTCGGTACATAACTTTTTCAGATGAACGGATATCCCGAATACGGTCTAATAACTCTTTCCAATAACTTCCTCCACCTAAATTTTTTAACCGCTCATCATCCATTGTAAAGCCTTTTATCATATACTCCTTTAAATGTTCTGTTGCCC
This sequence comes from uncultured Hoministercoradaptatus sp., assembly GCA_964427045.1. Lineage (GTDB taxonomy): Bacteria > Bacillota > Clostridia > Lachnospirales > Lachnospiraceae > Oliverpabstia. The sequence goes on from CAYRTA010000079.1 coordinate 320, forward strand.
AACGCCGGAAATTTGTAGCAATCTTTGACTTTACTCTATAACCAAGAGAAATAATCATATCAAGATTATAATATGACATCTCTCGTGATACTTCACGATTTCCTTCTTTTCGAACCTGTCGGAATTTCCGACAGGTTGATTTTTCATCAAGTTCTCCCTCTTCATAAATGTGTCTGATATGCTCCACTACGTTAGTCCGCGACGTTTGAAATAAATCAGCCATTTGCTGTTGTGTAAGCCATACTGTTTCATCCTGTATCTTAACTTCTATATTGGTTAAACCATCTTCCGACTGATAAATTAAAAATTCACCATACTTGTCCATTTATGCTTTATTTCCTTTCCGTTTCCACCATAAACAGCCACCCAATCAACAACTGCTCTCAAATACTATAGCCTATAACTTAACTGACTGACGTTACACAACCCTTCATTATATAGCGTCCACCAATAACTACTACCGAGACCTCAAAATATTTCTCCGTCCTCTTATTTCAATTCCTCTCCTCATCTTCCACAAACGCAAAATATCTGTAAAACTGCCTAGAACAAAGCACTTCTACAAGCCTTTCTTTTGTATTGACACCACACATTCTGTGTGCACGGTCTGGGGAAATTGGTCGATTCCCTGTATTTTTTCTATTTTATACCCTCTGTTTACCAGATATTTCAGATCACGGGCCAGGGTTGCGGAGTCACAGCTTACATAGACGATTCGCTGCGGCTGCATTTTGACCATGGTATCAAGGACGCTTTCCTCGCAGCCTTTTCGGGGTGGGTCCACGACAATGATGTCGGCGTGTGCCTGCTTGCCGGGATGAGTTTTTGCATAGGTTTCGTAGAACGAGGGAAGGACGTCTTCTGCCTTACCCACAAAGAATTCGGCATTTTCAATTCCGTTCAGATGGGCGTTTCGCCTTGCATCTTCGATGGCCGCAGGCACGATTTCAATGCCATAGACCTGTTTGGCCTTCTGTGCCAGAAAAAGGGAAATCGTACCAATGCCGCAATAGATATCCCACACGGTTTCCCGGCCGGTAAGGCCTGCATATTCCAGCGCCTTTTTATAAAGTTTTTCTGTCTGTTTTGGATTGACCTGATAGAAGGAAAGGGGAGATATCTCATATTTCACGTCGCCAATCTGGTCCGTGATATATGGTTGTCCCCACAAAAGCCGTATTTCGCTCCCCAAAATCACATTGGTCCGTTCCCGGTTTACGTTAAGGGTAATACTGGTCATGCCGGAAATCTGACGCAATTTTTCCACCAGAGTTTCCGCATGGGGCAGTTTTGTACCGTTTACCACCAAACATACCATGATTTCCTTAGAGGTAAATCCATAGCGAATCAATACATGACGAATGAGACCTCTGCCTGTGTTTTCGTCATAAGCAGAGATCTGATAAGTTTCCATATACTCCATAATATAATTAAGAATTGTCTCATTTACTTCCACACCCAGGTAACATTTCCGGTTATTGATAATGGTATGGGTACGCCCTGCGTAAAATCCGGTCACCAGCTTTCCGTCCCGGTCGCATCCCACAGGAAACTGGGCCTTATTCCGGTAATAAAAGGGTTCTTCCATTCCTATCATTGGTTCTATCGGAAGAGTGGCCGGATCAAATCCGCCAATTCTCGCTAAGTTATTGCAAATTTTATTTTTCTTATATTCCAGCTGTTTTTCATAGGATAGCGCCTGTATCTGGCAGCCGCCGCAGGGGCGGGCATGGGGACACATGGGCGTTACCCTGTCAGGCGATGGTTCCAGAATGTCCATAAGCCGGGCATAGGCATAGTTCTTTTTCGGTTTTAAAATTTTTGCCTGCACCGTATCTCCGATAACGGCGTCTTTGACAAAGACGGTGTACCCGTCTACTTTGCCAATTCCCTCTCCATCGTGCCCTATATCCTCAATTCTTACTGTCAGCAGATCATTTTTCTTGTACTCCATAGTTTTCCCTTCAATCCTGCTAATGAAATCTATTTACCCCTATTTACTGCTTCTTCTCACGTTGCTTTCAAACAGCCGGTTGTATCCTAACCAATCATTCTGATCCGGCGCAGCTTCAAATATTTCTGTAAAGGTTTCCATCTTTGCATCCGTATTGTCTGCCAGGTTAAGGGCCACTGCCTCTGCCAATGCCGGTTTTTTTGGCGAACCATATTCCAGCTCCCCGTGATGAGCCAAAATGCAATGTTTCAATTCGCTTTCCAGTTTTGCAGGAAAGCCCGGAATCTGGCGCACTGCATCATGAATCATCTCAGCACCGATCATAATGTGCCCCAGCAATTGCCCGTCATCCGTGTAATCATTTATGGGAAATGCGGCCAACTCCTGGGTTTTTCCGATGTCATGACAAATAGCAGCCGTAATCAGTAAATCCCGGTTTAAGATGGGATATGTTTTCGTATAATATTCACACAGCTTCGTAACACTGAGCGTATGTTCCAAAAGACCGCCTACGAAACCATGATGTACACTTTTTGCCGCCGAACTGAATTTGAATTTTTTGATAAAAAGTTCATCATTTACAAAATAGAACTTTAACAGCTGGGACAGATACGGATTTTTTACGGAAGAGGCATATTGAAGCAATTCCTGATACATTGAAGCGATATTCTTTTTACTTACCGGAAGATAATCTGCCGGATTATATTCGCCTTCTCTGGCCTTCCGGGCGCGTTTTATGCTAATCTGCAGTGCTCCCATATAATTACTGACATCCCCCACGATTTCTATGTAATCCATGGTGTCAAAGTCATCGATTCCCTGGGAATTGGGATCCCAGATTTTTCCGTCAATCGTTCCGGTCTTATCCTGCAAAATAATATTCTCATAGGGCTTGCCGTTTTTCGTAACAGCAGCTTGTTTATGCTTGCACAGATAAATTCCGCTTATTCTCGCGCCTTCAAAAAACTCTTTAATATATTTCATATTTTCCTTCCTGTCTTCCCTCAATTTGTGATTCTTATGCCCAGAAAAGGCCGACTATCTTCTGGCCGACCTTATCCTTACTTTATAAGCAATTTCAGTTTCTAACTATCCTTTTTTCTGACTACTTCTTTCTGGCTACCTTTATTCTATTTGCCAGCCCTGCTGTCAGTTTCCTATTGGTCAGTTTTCCGTCTATCCGTCGTTTGTCTGTCCTTCATTGCCTATGATTCATTTTATAATGCGCTCAAGGTTACGTCAAATGTTATTTCCACATAACCCTGGGCCCCTTTCCGCATCGCGGTGATGGTGATTTTCTCTTCATTCCCACACTTATCAAGCGCCTTACGAAGCTGAATCAAAGTTTCTACGGAACTGCCATTTACATTCTGAATGACATCTCCATTTTGAATTCCTGCCTTCATCGCCGGGCTGTCCTCCTCTATGGCGCTGATGTAGATACCTTTGGGAATTCCTGTCTTCTGAGCCAGATCACTTCCCACATCCTGCCCGACGACGCCAAGATAGATTAAGTCTTCCTTATTAGACAGTTTCTCAATCAACGATTTGATTTCTGAAATCGGCAGGCAAACTACCACGTCCTTACTGCCTGTTGCCATGGATTGCTTCAGGATTCCAATAACTTCTCCATCCAAATTCACTAAAATACCGCTGCCCTCACTGTTGCCCAATATATCGGTTGCCAGTAAATGGTACTCTCCGTCCACAACCGTGGCATAATTGCTGGTTGAAGTCACAATGCCGGAAGCAAGGGAATCATTGTAACCGGTCGGGTTGCCGATGGCAATAACTGGATCTCCCTTCTTGACATTTGCCGAATTACCAAGATTGGCTACGGCGATCGTCTGACGGGTTTCCTTATTAATCTCGCTGCGGTCCACGTGCAGGACTGCCAGTCCGGTACCCGTATCCTGCTTCAAAAAGTGAGCATCCACAGAAGTTCCATCCTGGAACGTCACCAAAATCCGGTCTACTTCTTCTACTACCCGGTATTCCGTAAGAATATACAATTCCTTTCCGGTATCTGCGATAATCAAACCGGAAATCTGACTGAAATTCTCATAGGAATTGTCCATCCAGTCCACACTGTTGGTAATACCCTGCACATTCACCAGAGATTTCTCTGCCTCCTGGACAACGTCCTGCATCAGACCATACAGATTTTGATAATCATCCAGATTCAGTTCTTTATCCTGAACCTCCTCTGTGCCGGCAGCTACTGCTGCATTATCCTGGGTTTGGGCAATGCCATCCGCCTCTTCTTCCGTTTCTTCGGAGGAATCTCCTGTCGCATCGGCGGTGCTTTCACCACTCTGTCCCTCCTTATCATCCTCGATATCTGGCAAATTCACACGGGTGGCTTCTTCTTTCTCAAAATAGGGGCGGGCCCAGACAAACACTGCTGCAGCCGTCACTCCAATTACAACTCCCAAAAGCAGAGCCGCCAGTAACAGGCGCACCAAACGGTTATATTGCACTGGCTTTTCCTTAATAACTTCCTTTAGAAAATGATACTCCTGATTATTTTGGTCCTTCTGATCTTTTTGATCCTTCATTTCGTTCATAGCTACCTTTGCTCCTTCAAAAATCACAATAGCTGATTATATTTTATCAAATACACATGAACAATTTATGAACAAACAGGTAATTATTTTCTTGCCGTCTGGCGATCTTTATGCCCAAATACAGTCAAATTAGTTACAAAATGGAAGCTTCTCCGTAAAATTAGAAAATTCTTTGGAATTTTTGGCTTTTCATTCCCTGGTGGATAGGGTAAAATGGATATGTTGAACAGTTTTTTATGAAGGGATTTTTTATGAACGAAAAAGCTTTCCTAACTTTAGAATATAATAAAATCATTGATTTGTTATCCAGCCGTGCCACGTCGCCGCTGGGCCAGCAAAAATGTGCGGCGTTGCTGCCTTCTTGTTCGTTGGCAGAGATTGAATATCATCAGTCGCAGACCCAGGATGCACTCAGCCGTCTGTTTAAGAAGGGACGGATCTCCTTTGCCCAGGTAAAAGATATCCGTGGCTCTCTGAAACGGCTGGAAATTGGCAGCACACTCGGCATAGCTGAACTGCTGGCGCTTTGTGCCCTTTTGGAAAATACGGCACGTATCAAATCTTATGGACGCAAAGAGCGGGCTGACGAAAAAAAGGATTCTCTGGATGATCTCTTTGACGCCCTGGATCCGCTGACGCCGCTTTCTGCTGAAATCCGCCGCTGCATCCTTTCTGAGGATGAAGTCAGTGACGATGCCAGCAGCACGCTTCGGCAGATTCGCCGTTCCATGAAGATGACCGGAGAAAAAATTCATACACAATTATCCGGCATGGTAAACGGATCGGCTCGTACTTATCTGCAAGATGCGGTAATTACCATGCGTAACGGCCGTTACTGTATTCCGGTAAAGGCAGAGTATAAAAGTCAGGTTCCCGGTATGATACACGATCAGTCATCCACCGGTTCCACACTTTTTATTGAACCCATGGCCGTGGTAAAGTTAAATAATGAGATTCGTGATCTGGAGTTGAAGGAAGCCGCTGAGATTGAAGTGATTTTGTCTTCTCTCAGCGAGCAGGCAGCCCCGTATCTGGAGACGATCCGCTATGATTTGGAAAATATGGCAGAACTGGATTTCATATTTGCCAGAGCTTCCCTTGCTATGGATCAGAATGCCACCCGGCCAATATTCAATACCAACGGATACATCAATATTCGCAAAGGACGTCACCCGCTGATTGACAAAAAAACAGTTGTCCCCATTGACATTTACCTGGGAAAAGACTTTCATCTGCTTGTTATCACCGGGCCTAATACAGGCGGCAAGACCGTATCCCTGAAAACCGTGGGGCTGCTGACGCTGATGGGCCAGGCTGGTCTTCACATTCCGGCTCTGGACCGTTCGGAATTAGCCGTTTTCCATGAGGTATATGCGGATATTGGAGATGAGCAGAGTATTGAACAATCTCTTAGCACGTTTTCCTCCCATATGACCAATGTGGTCTCGTTTATTGAAAAAGCTGATGACCGTTCCCTGGTATTATTTGATGAATTGGGCGCCGGTACCGATCCTACGGAAGGCGCGGCCCTTGCCATTGCCATTTTGAACCATCTGCAAAAGCAGGGAATCCGCACCATAGCCACCACTCACTACAGTGAATTGAAGGTGTATGCCCTCTCCACCCCGGGCGTGGAAAATGCTTCCTGCGAATTTAATGTGGAAACACTCCGTCCAACCTACCGGTTATTGATCGGAATTCCCGGAAAGAGTAATGCTTTTGCCATTTCCGGAAAATTGGGCCTTCCCTCATACATTATAGATGAAGCCAAAGCCCAGATCAGCAAGGAAGCTGAATCCTTTGAAGACGTCATTTCTTCTCTGGAGGAAAGCCGTATCACCATAGAAAAGGAACGGCTGGAAATCGCCAGAGATAAAGAAGAAATTCACCGGCTCAGACAGCAGCTGGAAGAAAAACAAAATAAGATCAATCAGCAGCGTGCCAATCTCATTCAGGAAGCCAATCAGGAGGCCCATGCAATCCTGCGGGAAGCAAAAGAGTATGCGGACCAGACCATGAAAGACTTCCATAAATTTGGAAAATCCAATATTTCCGTCAAAGAAATGGAGGATAAACGCCAAAAACTCCGCCAGAAAATGAATAAAACAGAAAAGAACATGACGGATAAGGCCGCAAAGCGTACCGGAAACCTGAAGGCTTCCGACCTTCATCTTGGCGATGCCGTTAAGGTGTTAAGTATGAATCTGAAGGGAACCGTCAGCACATTGCCGGATGCCAAGGGTAATCTGTTCGTCCAGATGGGCATCATGCGGTCGAAAGTGCATATTTCTGATCTGGTTTTGCTGAAAGAGGATACCATCCTGACATCATCCCATTCCAGACAGACCGGCGGCAGCAACATTCGCATGAGCAAATCCGCATCGGTGGGAATTGAAATCAATCTTCTCGGTAAAACCGTTGACGAAGCCATTGCGGAACTTGATAAATATCTGGATGATGCCTACCTGGCCCATATTCCCAGTGTCCGTATTATCCACGGCAAGGGTACCGGTGCACTCAGAAAAGGGATTCATAATTACCTTCGCCGGGTCAAATATGTCTCCAACTTCCATCTGGCCGAATTCGGTGAAGGAGACGCCGGCGCGACAATCGTTGAATTTAAATGATGCAATAAGATACAGGCGCAACAATCGTTGAATTTAAATGATGCAATAAGGTACAGGCGCAACAATCGTTGAATTTAAATGACGCAATAAGGTACGGGCACATCAATCGACGGATTTAAATAATACAATAAGTGTATAGTGCAGCAATATGCGGTATGTAACTTAACAATGAATATAACCAAGAGGAGGTTCTATGTCATGGCAGCAAAACAGAAAATCTTAATTGTAGATGATGACAACAATATAGCTGAACTGATCTCACTATATCTGACAAAAGAATGTTTCGAGTGTAAGATCGTCAATGATGGGGAGGAGGCCCTCCGGGCTTTCTCCACTTTCCATCCCAATCTGATTCTGTTAGACCTGATGCTTCCCGGTATCGACGGATACGAAGTCTGCCGGGAGATTCGCCATAAGTCTAATGTTCCTATTATTATGTTGTCCGCAAAAGGGGAAATCTTCGATAAAGTTTTAGGATTGGAACTGGGTGCGGACGATTATATGATTAAGCCTTTTGATTCCAAAGAACTGGTAGCAAGAGTAAAGGCGGTACTTCGACGTTTCCAGCCTTCTGCTGCCGATACTTCTCAGACCCGGGGCAAATATGTGGAATATCCGGATCTGATCATTAATCTGACAAACTACTCCGTCATCTATAATGGAGAAACCATAGATATGCCGCCGAAAGAACTGGAACTGCTCTATTTTCTGGCAGCTTCGCCCAATCAGGTATTTACAAGAGAACAGCTTCTGGATCACATCTGGGGCTATGAATATATTGGCGATACCAGAACTGTGGACGTACATATCAAAAGGCTGCGCGAAAAGATAAAAGATCATGATTCCTGGTCACTGAGTACCGTGTGGGGAATCGGCTATAAATTCGAGGTCAAATAAAATCATGAAAAGAAAGCTTTATTTGCGGTTTCTGGCGGCCTATTTTTTCCTGGCCATTTGGGGACTGGTCATCATTTCCACAGCTGGCTCCGCCATTATAGAAAAACAAATAACCAAAATTGAAGGCCGTAATTTATACCGTGAAACCATGTCGCTGGCTTCTTTCCAATCCTCGAAATCTTTCACTAATGAAGAAGAGATCAAACAGTACTATGATAATCTGAAATCATTGGCGGCCTATCAGGACGCACAGATTTTGATTCTCACTTCCTCCGGCGTCCCTATCATTGATACGGCCCTGTCTTATGACAGCCAACGGGGCGAAACTCTGAAAAACTTCGATCCGGCGGCCATTACCAGCGATAATTTTATCGTCAGCGATTTTTTTGGTTACTTTGATAAAGAAATGATCAATACCATGGTTCCTATCACCTCAAATCTGACGACAAAGGGATATATCTCCATGCACATGGGGACAGAGACGATTGTAGAACGCAGAGAGGCTATTCTGGGGCCGGTATATATCATATTTTTAATCCTTTTTGCCAGTTCTCTGTTGATTTTACTGCTTCTCTCCGTCTATGTTTACCGTCCTCTGCGAAAAATCACCATTGGCGCCGCCGAGTATGCTTCCGGTAATCTGGATTATCATATACCAGTGGACAGCGATGATGAGATGGGCTATCTGGCAGACACGTTGAATTATATGTCTGACGAATTAAATAAAATGAGTGATTACCAGCGAAAATTTGTGGCCAATGTGTCTCACGATTTCCGTTCCCCCTTAACTTCCATTAAGGGTTTTGTGGAAGCAATTATTGACGGTACCATTCCAGGGGAAATGCAGGAAAAATATTTGAAAATTGTAGTCGGAGAGACCGAACGACTGGAAAAGCTGACCCAGAGTCTGCTGACGCTGGACAAACTGGATTCCCGCGGCCGTCCTATTCATAAAACCAACTTTGATATCAATACGGTAATTAAAAATACGGCGGCTACCTTTGAAGGTACCTGCCGAAGCAAACGGCTCACCATAGAATTGCATCTGCAATCCGAACGTTTATTAGTAAACGCAGACCTGGAGCAAATCCAACAGGTTCTCTATAATCTATTGGATAACGCCATCAAATTCAGTCCCAATGATGCTTCCGTCAAAATCGAAACATCTGAGCGTTATGGTACGGTCTTTGTTTCCGTCAAAGATCAGGGAACTGGTATTCCGAAGAACAGTCTCCATAAAATATGGGATCGCTTCTATAAAACCGATACTTCCCGCGGCAAGGACCGCAGAGGTACCGGATTGGGACTTTCTATTGTAAAGGAAATCATCACCGCTCATAATCAAAACATCAATGTCATCAGTACGGAAGGTGTGGGAAGCGAATTCATCTTCACCCTGGAAAAATCCCGGGAATAAAAAAATCGGGCAGCAATTGCCTGATTTTTTTATTTTACAGATCATTATTTCTTTTCCCTTTGGCAAAATCCGCTTTCTCTTTTCCAAAAGAAATCCTTATTTCCACTTGTACCGGGTCAATTGCCCTTCCAGCTGCATATGTGCGAAATTCTGCTGCCGCAATGCTTCATAGAGAACAATCGCCACCGAATTACTCAGATTCAGTGACCGGATTTGTTCCAACATAGGAATACGAATCGCCGTATCCTGATGCGCTAACAGGATTTCCTCCGGAATCCCACCGCTCTCTTTTCCAAACATCAGATAGCAATCCTCTTCAAAGGCCACTTCCGTATAAACACGGGGAGCTTTCGTGGACGCCATATAAATCTTTGCTCCCGGATTTCTGTCCAAAAAATCCTGAAAATCAATATAACGGGTCACATCCAAATGCTCCCAATAATCCATACCGGCCCGTTTGATGGACTTCTCATTCAGCCGAAAACCCAGCGGTTCAATCAGATGCAGCCGGGTTCCGGTGGCCACGCAGGTCCTGCCGATATTCCCTGTATTGGAAGGTATTTCCGGTTCAAAAAGCACAACATTTAACGCCATTTTTCTCTTCTCTTTTCTTGCTATATTGTTTATCAGTAGATTGTCTACATTTACATACATAATCCATGCAGGATGCATAAATTCATCTGCATGACTATACATCCTGCATGGATTATAACACCGGGAATTATAATGCCTTATATAACTCATCCGGCTGGGGTTTATCCAGAAAACGAATATCTTCTCCCTTGCGAAGAATTTTATTCTTTGAATCTGTCGTTCTTCCCACAACTACGCTGTGAATTCCTTCCAATTCCAGTTTTCGTACCAGCTCATGTCCATCATCCGTAACAATCATCATAGAACCGCTGGACATTATCATATAAGGATTCAAACCAAAATACTCACAGATTTCAATGGTCTCCTGGCAAATCGGAATCTTTCGCATGTCTACATCCAGGCCCAGACCCGCTCCGTTTACCATTTCCCAGAGAGCGCCGAAAACACCACCCTCCGTAATATCATGCATGGACGTTACGCCCTTATGCGTCATGGCAATACGGGATTCCGGCAC
>CAYRTA010000080.1:0-10848 GCA_964427045.1 uncultured Hoministercoradaptatus sp.
ATGAACGTCTTTTACTTCTGTACCGCACTGATACGGATCATCGGAAAGTCTCTGCAGAACTACCATCTTGCCGGAATCTCCTTCATCAGCAGCTTTCACAGCAGCACCGCCAACCTGATATGCTTCCAGGATATCTACACGGGAGCTGCAGTGAGCGGCAGAACGCTGCAGTGTGCTTAATTCGATTGCACGAGTCTTGCAGGGCATAATGCTGGCAATATAGTTTGCCAGATATGCTGCGGTACCGGATAACTGTTTATGACCAAAAGCATCTACAAAATCGCTGTTGTTGCCCAGTTCACAGACATATCTTCCGTCTGCCAGACGAATTCCCTCAGAAACAGCTACTACTACGGATGTTTTTTCTTCCAGAAGGCTGCGGATGCGCTCCGTGAAGGCGTCCAGATCAAAGGTCAGCTCCGGCAGATAAATCAGGTCCGGTCCCTGGCAGTCCTCGCCTTTGGCAAGAGCAGCGGCTCCGGTCAGCCATCCTGCGTTACGGCCCATGATCTCAACAATCGTTACCAATCCGTTTTTATATTCCAGACAGAAGCTGTCACGGATAATCTCTTTTACAGATGTACCGATATATTTTGCGGCACTTCCGAAGCCCGGTGTATGGTCGGTCAGTGCCAGGTCGTTATCAATCGTCTTAGGACAGCCGATAAACCGCTGGGTATGTCCCTTGATAATCGCATAATCAGAAAGCTTTTTGATGGTGTCCATGGAATCATTTCCGCCGATGTAGATGAAAGCTTCGATCTCCAGTTTGTTCAGAATTTCAAAGATTTTATCATATAATGCCATATCTTCATGAATCTCTGGCAGTTTGTACCGGCAAGAACCAAGATAAGCTGCCGGTGTACGTTTCAAAAGCTCTGCGTCCAGTTCATTTGTGATATGTTCGGAGAGATCGATATAACGCTCTTCCAAAAGTCCCTGAATGCCGTGAAGCATTCCGTATACTTTTTTAGCTCCTCTGTCTTTGGCGGTCCGGTAAACACCTGCCAGGCTGGAGTTAATGGCTGCGGTAGGGCCTCCGGACTGTCCAACAATTACATTTCCATTCATTTAAGATATACCTCCGTTGTAAATATAATACAGTATCATACGGTTATTATCTTAGTGCATTATGGCCGATCTGTCCAGCAAAATTTCTGCTATAACCAGCTTTTTCTTATAAGTAATTGCACATTTTATGCCGTCAGGCATATAATTTTAGAGAGAATAGAATGATTTTTGGAGGTTAGCGGTGGCATATAAGATCGTGTTGGATGCCGGACATGGGGGTGAAGATCCAGGTGCGGTTCAGATGGGACGCCAGGAGAAGGACGACAATCTGCAGCTGACGCTGGCAGTTGGAGAAATACTGGAAAATAATGGACTGGATATCGTTTATACCCGGACCACGGATGTTTATCAGACGCCGTTTCAGAAGGCGCAGATAGCCAATCAGGCCATGGCTGATTATTTTATTTCCTTTCACAGAAATTCCAGCAGTATACCAAACCAGTATAATGGGGTGGAGACGTTGGTTTATGATAAATCGGGAATCAAACTGGAGATGGCGGAAAACATTAATGCCGCGCTGGAAGGTGTGGGATTTCAAAATCTGGGCGTGAAAGAACGGCCGGGTTTGGTGGTTCTTCGCCGTACCAATATGCCGGCCCTTTTGGTAGAGGTAGGATTTATCAATAGCGAAATAGATAATGCGCTGTTTACTGACAAATTTCAGGAGATTGCCCAGGCTATCGCGGGGGCGATTATGGGGACGCTGGACTATGAGACCGTGGCCCAGCCTATGTTATACCGGGTACAAACGGGACTGTTTCGGCAAAGGGAAAATGCGGACCGGATGAATTATGAATTACAGGATAAGGGATACCCTTCGTTTATTCTGGACTCTGACGGCTACTATAAAGTGCAGGTAGGGGCATTTCAGCAGCTGGCAAACGCCATAGCCATGGAACGCAGACTGAGACAGGATGGCTATCAGACCTTGATTACCACAAGGTAGATGCGGCATTGCAAAAGAACAGGATTTGAGATAAAGTAATGAAGTGGGAAAGGAAGGAACGACAGATGAAATTTACGGATACGTTTACGGATTTTATTTTTCTGGAGGATGAGCCCAAACCGGCCGATATTATCTTTGTACCGGGGAATGGCTATCCGCAGATGGCAGAGCGGGCGGCCGAACTGTGGAAACAGAAGCTGGCCCCCGTAATTTTGCCCTCTGGAAAGTATAGTGTACTGACCGGCCGCTTTGGGGGTGTTTTATCCTCACAGGAACGCTATGCCGGTCCGTATGATACGGAATGGTCATTTTTAAGAGATGTGCTCATAAAAAATGGTGTAAGTCCCCAATCCATCCTGCAGGAGGCTCAGGCAACCTACACCTGGCAAAATGCCATATATTCCCGCGCTGTTACTGACCGGGAAGGCATGAAAATTCAAAGGGCACTTCTATGCTGTAAGGCACAACATGCCCGCCGCTGCAAGTTATATTACCAGCTGGAGTACCCCCAGACAGAAATTCTGATCTGTCCCAGTGATGTCGGCATCAACCGTTACAACTGGTATCAGACAGGAGAAGGCATCGACGAGGTTCTCGGTGAGATGGAACGCTGCGGCAGTCAGTTTCATCAGATTTTGCGGAAATTTTCAGGAAGATAAATATGCACGGTCTCAATACGGTTTTTGTGGACTTCATCTACTACCAGGCGGACCTGATCCGGTGTGATACAAAATTCACCCGCGTTGGGAAGATGATCCAGCTGCTCAATAATGTAACCACCTATGGAGTCATATTCCTCGGATTTTAATTCCAGACCTAATGTTTCCTGCAAATCGTCCAGCTTTGCCTGTCCCTGAGCAATATATTCCCGCTCGGGAATGATTTCCTGGAAGTCTTCCTCTTCATCGGCATCGTATTCATCGCGAATTTCGCCGACGATCTCTTCCAGCAAATCTTCCAGGGTAATCATACCGGCTGTCGCGCCGTATTCATCCAGTACGATGGCCAGATTTACGGAGTATTCCCTCATTTCCATCAGTAAATCCGCAGTGTTCTTATATTCGTAGGTAAAATACGGTTTTCTGAGGACCTTCCGTATGGAAAAGTCTTCTTTGTCATCCAAAAGAAGAAGATCTTTCATATTAATAATACCGATAATGGTATCTGTTGACTGTTCATAGACCGGATAGCGGGTATAGCCGTTTTCCCGGAAAATGGACATCAATTCCTCATAGGAAGCGTTTGCCTCCACAAAAGTCATATCAATACGGGGAACCATCACATCTTTTGCCCGTGAATCTCCAAAATCAAATACATTATCGATCATCTGGCGTTCTTCTTTTTCAATTACGCCGCCTTCGTGGCTGACATCCAGCATAGTCTTAATTTCCTGTTCCGTCATGGCGATCTGCCGGTTATCCTTGTCCATATGGAGCATATGGAGAATGGCGCCGGATAAATGGTTGACAATGAAAATAACCGGTGTCAGTACTTTCATAAGAAATAAAATAAAACCGGAATAAGCCAGAGCAAATTTTTCTGCGTACAGGGTGGCCATCGTTTTTGGAGTGATCTCACCGAAAAGCAAAATCAGCAGGGTAAGAAGGCCGGTAGCCGCTCCGATAAAAGCGCTTCCCAGAACGCGGGTAGTCCAGGAGGTTGCCAGAGCAGATGCAGACAAATTGACAATATTATTACCGATTAAGATTGTACTGAGTAATTTGCCGGGATTGTCGATGATGCGAAGAAGGCGCTGGGCTTTTGGGCTGCCCTCCTCCGCCAGTGATAAGATGCGGATTCTGTTTACCGTAGTCATGGCTGTTTCCGCTGAAGAAAAACATGCCGAAAATAAGAGCAGTAAAAAAAGAATAAATAGTTGTATGGCGTCGCCGGAATCCAAAAATAAGTCACTCCTTTTTTAAAAAAATAAGTATTAGATAGAATATACTTTATTTCGGTCATAATTGCAAGCCTAATCTTTGCAAATAGTAATCCGCCCGAAAATGGTAAAAGAAAAATAGAGGATTTGCAAAAAAAAACAAGAAAGGACTATCGAAACCTGTCGAAGTATGGTATGATATTACAAAAGTGTTAAAAATAGTGGAAAATAATACCAAAAGATTACGAAACTATTGCACTTACTAGGAACTTAGAAGTACAGGGAGACGGGGATATGAAGAAAAAAGTATTGATGAAGATGTCCGGTTTATTGTTGGCTGCCGTATTGGTAGTTTCTTCCGGCGCGGCACAATTCGTACTGGCGGCTTCCGGGCAGGAAGCGGCAGATGTACAGGAAGAAGAGAAGATGATCGTGTATCTGGATGGCAAATCCGGCAGCGATAAAAATTCCGGGGAAGACAGCGAACATGCGGTGAAATCTTTTGAACGTGCGGCAGAACTGACAGGTGACTACGGGGTAATCCGAATCTGCGGCACCGTGACGATTAAGGGCGAGAGCACCTGGGAATTGCCCAATGGTGTCAGTGTCCGGCGCGCAGAAGATTTTGAAGGCTCTTTGGTAAAAGTAGAAGCAAAAGGAAAGCTGATTCTGGATAATGTCCGGATTTACGCAGAAGATATTACCGGCGACGGTAAAGTGGAAGGCGCCGTTGAACGGGAAAAGGTAACCGTTCCGGCAACACTGACCGTTAAAGATCCGGTGGCGCTCAGTGAAATACCGCTTACAAAGTGTGAGGGAGACGGTGTCTTTGTCTGGGAAGATGAAGATTTTGTCCCAACGGAATATGAAACCGCCTGTACGGTAGTTTTTTATCCGTATGACAGCAATGCGGTAGATTACAGCGGGGAAAAAGGCTGGGATGAAGATCGCAGTGCGGTGATTCGTCAGATTACTCTGGTGGTGGAAGCCCTGGAGCCGGTACAGGACGAGGACGGGGAAGAGACTGCCCAGGATCCCGCGGTGACGGAAGAGGCTCAGGATCCGTCTGCTGAACAGCCATCAACAGGCGCCCAGGAGCCGGTTACGGATACGCAGCAGCCTTCTGCAGGCGCCCAGGAGCCGGTTACGGATACGCAGCAGCCTCCGGCAGGCGCCCAGCAGCCAGCCACGGATACGCAGCAGTCTCAGACAGGTGCCCAGACACCGGAGCAGCCGGCTTCCGGTCAGGAGACCTCTGCCGGAGAAACCGGTAAGACAGAACCTTCCGGCAGTGATGTGTCCCAGGAGCCTGCGGCTCCAGATGCCAGTGCCGATGCGGATGCAGACGGAGAACAACAGGATTCCGTTTCCTCCGTTTTACAGGGAATGGGTTCCGGCATATTAGGAAGTAATGATCTGACTGCGGATAGTACGCAGCAAGAAAGCCCGCTTCAGACCGTGCAGGCACAGATTATGGCTCTTTCGGACACGGTAGACAGTCAGGAAGCGGTATTGGCCGTTGTAGAAGTGACAAAGGCTTATGAAGCGCTGACGGATCTTCAGAAAGAATTGTTTTCCGATGATGCCGCCGCACGGCTGCTGAGTCTGCAGGAACTGGCAGGTGTTTATAACCGCCAGCGTGATGGTGTAACGATTGAGGGAGACATTCCCTGGTATGTACAGCTTCAGGTGGCACACAGCAATGATAAAAACGATACTTCCGTACTGATTGCATATAATGTGGATACGTTTATTACTCCCTATGATCTCAGTCTTTGGGATCTGATGCGGGATGAGGAATATCATCTGGATGGTTTGGAAGTAAAGATTACCATGCCGTCCCCTGATATGAGTCTGTATAAACAGTTGGTTATTGTTCATTATCTGCAGGATGGAACGGTGGAATATCTGACGCCGGTTGATAACGGGGATGGTACGATTACATTTTTGACCACCTCCTTTAGCCCCTATAATATTGCGGGAAGTAAGGTCTTAGTCGGCAGTACGGATAAAGTGTACAGCAGTACGTCCTCTACATCCGGTACCAAGACCAGTAATACAACTTCTTCCGGCAGTTCCAAGGTGAAGAAAAACAGCGGTTCTTCCGCGGCGACGTCGAAGGCAAACAGCGCTAAGACCAGTACATCAACCAGTATATCGAGAAACCCGAATACGAACGATACGACCGGTTCCGTGGTTGTCTATGTGGTTGTGGCAGCAGCAGCGCTGGCAGCCGTAATATGCTTGCTGGTGATTGGGCAAAAGCGTAAACGCAGCGCACAAAAGTAATAAATTTCGGTATTATTCCGTACAACCTTTCCATATAATGTAACAGGAGAAACAGCAGTCAGCAGAGCAGTTTGCCGGCTGCTGTTTGGCATTAGGAGGATTGTATGGAAAAAATCAGAAACCAAATGCCTAAGATAATACCTCTGGTGAAAGCACTGACCGCTGCCTATTTGATTACGGGAGTATCTCTTCTGCTTTTGGCTTTTCTTTTATACCGCCTGCAGTGGGATATGGGAAAAATACGGATCGGAATTATGATCATCTATGTGGTTTCGTGTCTGATCGGCGGCTTTTTGATCGGAAAGTTAGCCGGAAAACGAAAGTTTCTCCAGGGAATGCTTTTGGGAGCGGCGTACTTCGTCGTTTTGCTGATTGTGTCGGCTTGGAGCGGCCCGGTATTATCCGCCGGGTTTTCAAAAATTTTAACTTCTTTTATTATGTGCGCAGCCTCCGGTATGCTGGGCGGGATGATTTCCTGATAAATACATGTTATGGTCCCGTTCTTTTTGAAAAAAATACTTTTAAAATAGAAAGGGCTATGCTATAATGTATGGAAAGTGAGCCTAAATGGCGCTAACACCTATGAATCAGGAAATAAAACATAAGGAGGATGAGGATATGACACATATCAAGACTTTAAATACAAAGAGCCTGCAGAACACGGTTAAGAAAGGCGGATGTGGCGAATGTCAGACTTCCTGCCAGTCTGCTTGCAAGACTTCTTGTACTGTAGGAAATCAGAGCTGCGAAAACACCAAATAAAGGTTGTGTGGATAAAAGATTACAGGCAGCGGTTATAAGCCGCTGCTTGTTTGTTGTTCTTGCATAGGAACTTTCATTGCAATATAATAAACGGGAGGATTTATTTTGATTCACCAATATAAGAATAATGGATATTCGATCGTGCTGGATGTCAACAGCGGGTCCGTTCATGTGGTGGATGATGTTGTATATGACAGTATTGCTCTGCTGGATCAGGGATATACGGATGCAGAGGTGATGGAGAGACTGCAGTCCACATATGCCGGAGAAGACCTGGAAACGGCTCTGACGGAGATCCATACACTGGAAAAGGAAGGCATGTTATTTACAGAGGACATTTATGAAGAGGCAATTGATCTTTTCAAGAACCGTCCCACCGTTGTAAAAGCGCTTTGTCTGCATATAGCCCATGATTGCAATCTGGCCTGTCGTTATTGTTTCGCAGAGGAAGGCGAGTATCATGGAAGAAGGGCCTTAATGTCCTTTGAAGTGGGTAAGAAAGCGCTGGATTTTCTGATTGCCAATTCCGGTAGCCGCAGGAATCTGGAAGTGGATTTCTTTGGCGGCGAGCCGCTGATGAATTGGAAGGTTGTGAAAGATCTGGTGGCCTATGGCAGGCAGCAGGAGAAAATTCATAACAAGAATTTTCGTTTCACCCTGACTACCAATGGTGTTCTGGTCAATGATGATGTCATAGAATTCTGTAATAAAGAGATGGGAAATGTGGTTATGAGTGTGGACGGACGAAAGGAAGTCCACGATTTCATGCGTCCCTTCCGAAAAGGTACCGGCAGTTATGACCTGGTGGTGCCGAAGTTCAGAAAATGGGCTGACAGCCGGAATCAGGACAAGTATTATGCCCGCGGTACCTTTACTCATTACAATCTGGATTTTTCCAAGGATGTTTTAAGTCTTGCTGACCAGGGATTTAAACAGATATCCGTGGAACCGGTAGTGGCTCCGGAATGCGAAGATTATGCGCTGAAACCGGAAGATTTACCGAAAATCTTTGAGGAATATGACCAACTGGCAAAGGAACTGATCAAGCGGAAAAAAGAAGGCAGAGGCTTTAACTTCTTTCATTTTATGATTGATCTGACCGGCGGTCCCTGTGTATACAAGCGATTGTCCGGTTGTGGTTCCGGTACGGAATATCTGGCAGTAACTCCGTGGGGAGATTTCTATCCTTGCCATCAATTCGTAGGGGAAGAGAAGTTCCTTATGGGAAATGTGGATGAGGGCATCACGAAACCGGAGATTCGGGATGCGTTCAAAGACTGTAACGTATATGCCAAAGACAAGTGTAAGAATTGTTTCGCACGATTCTACTGCAGCGGTGGCTGTGCGGCGAATGCTTATAATTTTACAGGCAATATCAATGATGTCTATGAAATCGGATGCGAACTGCAGAGAAAACGGGTAGAGTGTGCGATCATGATAAAAGCTGCTGAGGCAGAAGAATAAGAGGTAATAAGAAAATGAAGAAAAAACAAGGAGTAGTAGTGCTGATTGCCGCCATTCTGGTGCTGGCCTTTCTGGGGTATACGGCTGCGGTAGGATTTGGTCCCACCCAAACCGGTTCAGCGAAGAATATTAAAACCGGTCTGGATTTGTCCGGCGGCGTAAGTATCACTTATCAGACGAAAGAGAGTAACCCGTCGGCTGCTGATATGTCCGACACCATTTATAAGCTGCAAAAGCGTGTGGAAACCTACAGCGAAGAGGCTCAGGTATATCAGGAGGGTGATGATCGTATTACCGTAGAGATTCCTGGCGTATCGGATGCCAATGAGATTCTGGAAGAACTGGGAAAACCGGGTTCCCTGGAATTTCAGGATGCAGATGGTACTACGGTTCTGGCTGGTACCGCTATTGCAGATGCCCAGGGAAATATCACGGAGGATTCCATAACAGGAGCCAAAGAATATATTGTTTCCCTGACGTTAACCAGTGAAGGCACCACAAAGTTTGCGGAGGCCACAGAAGAAAATCTGCATAAGCAGATTGCTATTGTATATGATGGAGAGACCATCAGTGCCCCGACGGTTGAGGCAGTAATTTCCAATGGCCGCGCACAGATCAGCGGTCAGTCCTCCATCGAGGAAGCCAATGAACTGGCGGCGATTATCCGTATCGGTTCGTTGAGTCTTGAACTGGAAGAGATTCGTTCCAACGTGGTAGGCGCTCAATTGGGACAGCAGGCGATTTCTACCAGTTTGATTGCAGGCGGTATCGGCATTGTTCTGGTTGCCATTTTCATGATGATTGTATATGCCATTCCTGGTATTGCCGCGGCTTTGTCCCTGTTTATTTATGTGGGACTGGAACTGGTATTGTTAAATGCTTTTGATCTGACGCTGACACTTCCCGGAATTGCCGGTATTATTCTTTCCATCGGTATGGCCGTAGATGCGAATATTATTATCTACGCCCGTATTCAGGAGGAGATTGCGGCCGGACATAGTGTACGCAATGCCATTAAGACAGGATTCCAGAAGGCCATGTCCGCGATTTTGGATGGTAACATTACGACCCTGATCGCTGCTGCCGTATTGGGCGCGCTGGGTACTGGTTCCGTACGCGGCTTTGCCATGACGCTTGCCCTTGGTATTGTGCTGTCCATGTTTACGGCCCTTGTGATTTCACGGCTGATTGTCAATGCGCTCTATGCCGTGGGATTCCGTAAGGAAAAGTATTACGGAAAGCGGAAAGAAAGAAAAGTGATCGATTTTATCGGAAGAAGAAAGATTTTCTTTGTGATCTCCGTGATTCTGGTACTGCTTGCTCCGATCAGTATGGCAGCTTATCATGTAAAAGACGGCAATGCGCTGAATTACAGTCTGGAGTTTGTCGGCGGAACTTCCACTACCGTAACCTTCAATGAGGAGCTTTCCATTGATGAAATTGATGAACAGGTAAAACCGGTTGTTCAGGAAGTAACTGGTGATGCCAATATTCAAACTTCCAAAGTGGCAGGCAGCAACGATGTCATTATTAAGACGCGTTCTCTTGAACTGGCGGAAAGAGAAGAACTAAACACTAAGCTGGCAGAAAACTTCGGCGTGGATGAAGAGACCATTACAGCGGAGAGCATTTCCTCCACTGTAAGTTCTGAAATGAGACGGGATGCGGTTATCGCAGTCATTATCGCAACGATTTGTATGCTGATTTATATTTGGTTCCGGTTTAAGGATATCCGCTTTGCTTCCAGTGCCGTACTGGCATTGCTGCATGATGTATTTGTGGTATTGGCATTCTACGGTCTGGCCCGCGTATCGGTGGGTAACACCTTCATTGCATGTATGCTGACCATCGTCGGTTATTCCATCAATGCCACCATCGTTATCTTTGACCGTATCCGCGAGAACTTAAAGATCATGAAGTCGGCCGATATGGCGGATGTGGTAAATATTAGTATTACCCAGACTTTGACCAGAAGTATTTATACTTCCTTTACCACCATCCTGACGATTCTGATTCTCTTTATCATGGGTGTGTCGTCTATCCGTGAGTTTGCGCTGCCAATCATGGTTGGTTTGATTTGCGGTGCATATTCCTCAGTTTGCATTACTGGTACCCTGTGGTATGTGATGAAAACGAAACTGAATACAAAGAAGAAAACAAAATAAATCATAGTTTAATTAGCAATAAAAAAGCAGGCGTTCTGAAAATTGGGTTTTCAGAATGCCTGCTTTTTATAAAGAGAAAGGCCTTGCCGTATCTATATTCCAGGGGTCTGCCGTGCAATAAAAAAAGAACAGTCACTGACGGTATGGCTGTTCTTTGCATTCTCAGGGTGATTATTAAGCAATACTATTTACCAGTTTGGCAATACGGGAAACTTTTCTTGCCGCATTATTTTTGTGATATACACCTTTGGTGCATGCTTTCTCGATCACAG
>CAYRTA010000081.1:0-10660 GCA_964427045.1 uncultured Hoministercoradaptatus sp.
GAGGACTGGGACCAACCCAGGATGATCTGACGAAGGAAGTTGCCGCGAAAGTGGCAGGTAAGCCTCTTTATGAGGACGCTCATACAAAAGAGCGGATTCAGGCTTATATGGACCAGTTACTGGCATCGCATCCGGAACGGAAGATTACACCGAATAACTGGAAACAGGCCCTGGTTCCGGAAGGGGCGATTGTTTTGGATAATGCCAATGGCACTGCGCCGGGGCTGATTATTGAGACCGGCAAAAAGGCCATGATTTTGCTTCCGGGACCGCCAAATGAACTGATTCCCATGTTTGAAAATCAGGTTGCCCCCTATCTTAGAAAAAAGCAGCCAGAGGTGATTTATTCCCGAATGGTTAAAATCTGCGGCCTCGGGGAAAGCGGTGTGGAAGATAAAATCCGGGATCTGATTGATGCCCAGACCAATCCCACCATCGCTACCTATGCCAAGACCTGCGAGGTACATCTTAGGGTTACGGCCCGTGCCGAAAGTGAAGCGGAGGCACGTAAGCTGACCAAACCTGTTGTGCGGGAATTGAAATTGCGGTTTGGAAATCATATTTATACCACCGATGAAAAGAAAACGCTGGAAGAATGTGTGGTAGAACTTCTGAAAGATCAGAATCTGACGGTAGCAACGGTGGAATCTTGTACAGGCGGTGCTTTGGCGGCCCGACTGGTGAATGTACCGGGCGCTTCGGAGGTATTACAGCAGGGCTTGGTTACCTATTCCAATAAGGCGAAACGAAAACTGGTGTCGGTTAAGAAGTCTACGCTGAAGGTGGAAGGCGCCGTCAGTGCCAAAACTGCCAAAGAAATGGCAAAAGGCGGTAAAGAGAATCTGGGCAGCGATCTTTGTGTATCCGTAACCGGTCTTGCAGGTCCGGATGGCGGTACCCAGGAAAAGCCAGTGGGTCTTGTATATATTGGCTGTCATTATAAAGGAAAGACAGAAGTGCGGGAGTTCCATTTCTTTGGAGACCGTAATAAGATCCGGCAGCAGGCCGTGGCCCAGGGTTTGATCTTACTTCGTGACTGTATTCTGAAACATTATGTTCCGTGAAGATTATAAGCGGAAAAAATAATTTGCGGACTTATTTTTTCGGCATCATCTGGAGCATACGGTCCATTAGCATCTGTTCCTTCGGGGATTTGCCCTGTTTCAGAACCTGAACAATGGCCGTGATTTCCTCTGAGGTGAAGTGAATGCCTTTTTGTTTGGAGGTTTGTGACACCATCAAAAGAAACGGCAGCATATCGTTTTGTGATTTTCCGTCGCCCTGTTGAATCAAGGTATTTAACAGGGCCATTTTTGTGGGATCAATTCCCGATAATGCGGGATCATTCATCCAATCCATCATGGAATTCCTCCTCTCCATCGGTTGACTGCATCAGCTGCAGGATTTGTATGGTATTTAAAGTCAGGATCATCTGGTCAATCTGGGCTCTTGCATTGGGATTCATATAGCGGCGGATATCGTTTAACATATCGATGGGTGTATGGGCCTGGGGCTGGGCGGACATCATGGACACCTCCGGCTTTCTTTTTCCATAGAGGGAAAGGGTGTTGGATAATTCCGCCAGCTTGGTATAAATTGCGATATATTGACGGGCGTTTCCGTTCAAATAAGGAATGGCGGCCTTCAAAATCTGGAGGGAATCTTTGGACACCATAGCGTCCAATGGGGTTAAGGGAATATCATTTTCTTCGTTCATGATTGCCTCCGGCTTTTTTTACCATCCTATGCAGAGAAATTTGAGATGATACCAGAAGAACCGGTAAAATTTGGCAGCATATAATAAGCCAACGGCATGGGGAGGTGCAAAATGAGTGAGCAATTGATTATTCAGGGAAATGAATTATATGAAATTGATCTGGAATGTATGGCCTGCCGGGATAAAAAACCCGATCATAGCCAGGAATCCGACCAATATAGAATCGAATCGCTTCCGGACGAAGACAGCGTTACCGGAAATATATAGAATAAAGGGATAGATATAGAGCAACAGTATAGGAATCAGAGAAAGTCCTGGGCCGGTTTTGGCGCGGGACTTTTTTGCGCTTTGCGCAGGATCGCGCCGCGGCGGAGTATAAGAAGAGCCCACAGGGCCTCTTCCGAAGAAGGGTTCCTATGGGCTCCATAAGGGGCATGCAATTAGCAGCAGGAGTTGTTTCCGCAGCCGCCCAAAATCAGAAGCAGCAGGATGATGAAGCAGCCGTTATCACCGGAGAAGGTGTTGCCAAGGCCGCCGCAGCCGTTGTTGCAGCCGCAGTTACTAAACAGGGACAACAGAATAATCAGCCACAGAAGATCGCAGCTTCCGCTGGTATTAAACAGGTTCAAACCAGTACCTCCGTTACATCCACAGTCACGTTCGCATCCACAGTTGGTTGCAGTGATATCACTCATCGTTATATCCTCCAATATTTATTGATTACACTGTCATCATATGGAAACCGGAGGAAAATGGTGACAGTGGAATGAAAAATTTTTAATTTGTTGAGATGGCCTGGAAGACCTGATAGAGTTCTAACCGTCCATAGCCCCAGCGTTTGTTGGGCCAGATGTCCATGGAATTGCGGCTGGCGCCCCGAATCAGAAAATTTTTAATCTGATTAGTGGAATAAACGCCGATGGGAGTCTGCCGAAGGCCCCATTCCATTACAAGAGCGGAGGCGCCGGCCGTGATGGCACTTGCGGCGCTGGTGCCATCACGTACGGTATAGTTTCCCAAAAGGCCGGGGCCCGTAACATTCACACCAGGAGCAACCAGATCCGGCTTTACCTGGTTCATTCTGGTATAGCCACGGCTGGAACTTTGCAAAAAACCGCCATTGTAAGCGTTATAAGCACCTGCCGTGATCAAATGTGTGGAATTGCCCGGAGCGGTAATCGTTGTGTCCGGGTCTGGCGTTAGAAAGGTGATATCCCGGAGTAATAAGCCGCTGACAGGAAGCCAGATATGAAATTCTCCGGTAATGGGCTGGCTATTATAGACCATGAGATTCCAGACGCCAGGCGTGGGACGCCGGAACCGAAGAAAAATCAATTGACTCATGGAAGCATTCTGAATCAATTCGTAATTGACCTCGATGGAGGCATCTTCCAGATAGAACCGGACATTTTCCGTACGTCCGAGACGGGAAGGAATCCGGGGAATCATCTCACCCAACGGGGAACGAAAGCCAACGGAATACAGATCTGGCGTCTGTCCCCAAAGTTCCATGAAAAAACCGGGACAGTTTTCCGGAACCAGAAATTCTACATTTTCGTAAGATTGCTGGTCGCGGATTATGCCGAAATAGTGGTGGGAGGCATTTGCTTCATTTCCGGCAGCACAGACGGTGCAGATACCAGGCGCGGCGTCCAGGCTTCGGAGGCTTAAATCCAGCGGCGTATACCCGGCGTGATCCCCCTGGTTGCTGCCGATGGCTATGCAGATCACCAGAGGTAAAACCAGGCGTCTGGCCTCTTGTACCAGAAATTCAATGGCGGTCATCAGATCTGATTCCTGGAAAATGGGTCCTTCTCCATCCGCGAAATAATAATCCCGCAGAGATTGTTTGGCCTGTTTTAACTTTACCACAAGTAATTCCGATTCATCGGCCACGCCGCTGAAAGCCTCGTTTTCATCTGTTGTTCCGGCAGCGACACCGGCCAGATAGGTTCCATGTCCGTCGGTATCGTTGGTGGGAACCAGTGCGAAGGGATCAGGGGATTCCAAAGCCCGCTGGATTTCTTCCTGCCTGTATACTGTTCCGTAACCAAATGGCGCGTCTTCCTGGCCGGAGGGCAGGGACTGGTCCCAGATGGCTCTTATGCGGGTCTGGCCGCCCGCTGTGCGAAAGGCCGGCAGCGTGTAACGGATACCCGTATCAAGAAAACCCATCAGGATCCCTTTACCGTGCAGATTCAGCGACGGTTGATTTCGTGTACGCAAAATACCGGAGGCTTCCAGACTGGTTAAATCCAGGGTGGTATAGAGGTTTGGCGTAACGCTGTAGTAGAATTCGGGAATGAAAAAGGAGGACTGGCTTTGGGGAACATGAATCATGGCATATTCCTGATTAATGATTTGCGGAAAAAAATTCTGAAACCGCTGTTGAAAGCCTTCTGCAGTAATAAGAGAATGGGAGATCAGGTAATCCTGATAAGCATCGTCATAGATAACGTCAGATAAGGTGGGCATAGGGGCCTCCCCAAAGTATTTCTTTATCTTATGCGTCAACGCTGCAAGATAGTCATGAAGGCGAAGTGCGACCTTTTTTGATATGGCAACATAAGATAGAACAAAAGGGTAGGATAGATGGGAAATATGGATCGAAAATATACAGGTTCCGGTATCGGAGTGGCAGTGCTGGATACCGGGATTGTTTCACATATCGATTTTGACCGCCGGATACTGGCTTTTCGGGATTTTGTGGGGCAGCGCGTGAAACCTTATGATGATAATGGGCATGGAACCCATGTGGCTGGTATTATTGGAGGCAGCGGAAGAATGTCCAGAGGGAAATATTGCGGGGTAGCGCCAGGATGTCATATGATTTGCGCAAAAGTGTTGGATCGGCGGGGAAACGGACGGCTGAAGGATGTTTTGCATGCCATTGGCTGGGTGCGTTCGGTAAAAGATCAATATAAAATCCGTATTATCAACATTTCTGTGGGAACCGTGAATCAGGCAAGCAGCACCAGCGGACAATTGGTGGAGGCGGTGGAGGAGGCCTGGGATGACGGATTGATTGTGGTTACGGCGGCGGGAAATATGGGGCCGGCGCCATACAGTATTACTGCGCCCGGTATCAGCCGGAAAGTGATTACCGTAGGTTCCAGTGATCTGTTGGATGCCAAAAACGGAATCTCCGGCATCGGTCCCACCAGAGATTGCATCTGCAAACCAGATGTGGTGATGCCGGGGAAGAATGTCATATCCTGTTCCCCCTATGCACCATCCGGTTATGTGGGAAAAAGCGGCACTTCCATGTCAACCCCGAAAGTGACGGGCGCCATCGCCTGTATGTTGGAAAAAGACCCCTATCTGACCAATGTGGAAATCAAAATGCTGCTTCGGTCGGCGGCGAAAGATTTGGGGCTGGAACGTAACCGCCAGGGCTGGGGAGAATTGGACATTCCATATTTTTTGAGTTTATAAAATAAGACTGCCAGAACAAATGAGTACAATCCGTTTCTGACAGTCTTTCTTTTCTCTTACATGTTTCGATAGTCCTTCGGGGATACGCCGGTGATCTTTTTAAATACCTTGCTGAAATAAAAAGAACTTTCAAAGCCCAAATGATCGGAAATTTCGTAGATCTTCATATTGGTTTCCCGAAGAAGCCGTTTTGATTCTGTGATTTTTTGGGTAGTGATATACTCACTGAGACCGATATCCATGTTCTTTTTAAAAATCTGGCTTAAGTAGTTTGGGCTGATGCCGAAAGTATCGGCAATATCCTGCAGAAAAATCCGTTCATGAATATGTTCTTTAATATATTGACAGCACAGGGCGGTAAGGGAATTTTTGTGCTCCTTTTTATGATTCTGGAAGGCCTGATATAAGCCTGTTTCCAGCTGCTTAAGCCATTCCATGATGGAACTGACACTGTTTTGCCGGTAGAGGGAGCGGCAGGAATCGGGTTCCTCCTTAAAAATCTCCGAGACGATTTCATTTCCGTCAGGCAGCAGCGTAATGGAAAGGTGAAGAATACTGCTGGCGGCATCCAGGGCCTGGGAAAAGGGCACATGCCCTTCGGAAAGCAGAGCCGTAATGTTTTTCATAATATCCCGCAGGGACTTTTCATCTAATTCTTCGAAGGCACGGCGTATATCGTCCCGAAACAAAGAAAGATTAAAAACGTTGCGCAGTGCGCTGGTATTGGGCAGATCATCCCAGAATAAAAGCGGATTGTCAGCCGTTAAATAACTGGTAATCTGCCGGGAATCATAATAAGATGAAGACAGATCCATCGGATTGGTTTTCAGTCCGCCGATGCTGGTTAAAAAGGTTACGTTATAATAATTATGCAGCATATCCATTGCCCTTTCGAGTGCCTGACGAATATACGTTTTCCAGTCTCTAAGATGTGCTTCATCGATGGAAAAGATGGCTGCCAGATAGTGGGTATCCAGGGCGATCATTTGGCAGGATATCTGTCTGGAAAGCAATTCCTGAAACATAGATAAGGTCTGGTGATAGGCCTGAATGGGATTATCCATGGTCTGATTGCTGGGAAGAAATTGGATGTTTGCCGCAGCATACCCCGCCGCCTCCAGATGGATTTGGAATTCCTCCGCCTGAAGGAGAAACTGTTCCCGGCTTTCAAATAAATTATTCAGAAGGCGGATGTAGAACCGTTCCTGAAACAGGAGTAAACTTTGGGCCGATTCGTTTATGGAAGCGTTGGAACGCTGAAAGAGACGTACCTGTTCCATTGCTTTCTTTACGGAAGCCGTAAGGGATTCGGGGGTAAGATCAATCTTAATCAGATAATCCACCGCCTGGAAACTTAAAGCCTCTCTGGCATATTGAAAATCTTCATAACTGGTCAAAATGATAAAGACAGGAAGCGGTCCCAGTTCATCCCGGCATCGGCGGCCCAGTTCCAGCCCGGAGGAACAGGGCATCTGAATATCTGCGATGACGATTTGGGGTCTCTGTTCTACGATCTGTTTCCAGGCGGCATCCCCGTTGGAGGCAGTCCCGCAGATTTCAATACCCAGTTTATTCCAGTCAATCATCGATTTTAATCCGATCTGAACCAGAGGTTCATCGTCAGCAATTAATAGTTTCATCATCGTTTACTCCTTTGCGCTTTGTGATCTGGCGGGCAGCCGTATGGACATACAGGTGTATTCGCCGGGTACACTTTCAATCTGCAAGCCATATGCTTCCCCAAAGTTATACTGTATTCGTTTATTGACCACACCGATGCCAATTTGTTTAAAGAAGCTGGAGCGGTCGGAAGATTCATCCGATAATACTTCCCGTATCTTTTCCGGATCCATGCCGATTCCGTCATCCCGGATATTGATCTGTATGGTTTCGGGATCGCAGCGATAGATGTATATATCAATGTGACCCTGCTGTCCCTTTGGCTCGATGCCATGAAAGATGGCATTTTCCACGATCGGCTGGAACGTGAACCGGAGAATCTGGTTGTCCAGAAGGGATTCCTCTTCGATGTGGTATTCCATGGTGACATTACCGCCGTAGCGGTATTTCTGTATGGTAACATAATCTTCTAAAAGCCGGATTTCTTCCCGGATGGTAATCATGGTCGTGGTGCCCTTGGAAATATTTTTTAACAGATGGGCAAGGGCCGTAGTCATTTCTGAAATTCCGTCGGCATGTTGGGCGACGGCCATCCATTTGATGGAATTGAGTGTATTATATAGAAAATGGGGATTAATCTGGCTTTGCAGCATCTGATATTCATAATCTTTTTTCTGTTTTTCATAACGGATCCGCTGTTCCATCAGGTTGCTGATATCTGTGGCAAGATGGTTGATATTGCGGCCGATTTCACCCAGTTCGTTATTCCATTCAATGGCAGGATTCTGAGAAAAATTTCCGCCGGCAATGGAAGTAATCTGCTCTTTGATCAATTCCACCGGTTTGGCCACATTGGAGGACAGCAATGCCATAAGAAGCAGACCGATGGCGATGACGAAGAGCACTATAAATAATAAAATCACGAAGTAATCATTTAGAAAGTCATTTTGCGTGTCCATGGCTATGGGAATGGTGATGTAACAGTCGGCGGCGCTCAGGGGAGAAGATACATAAATCGGTGAAGAAAAATCGGAAGCGATTTTCTGAACCAGCGTATCTTCTCTGGCAGTGGTTTCGTCTGTAACCGAAACCATATCCGGAAGCTGATCGATACCTTTCATGGTATTTCCCTTGATCTCATAAGTATCTGTTCCGATGGTAAGATACAGGGGTATATTTTCCTGTCTGGAAAAGACAATCAAAGGGTCTGTAAATAAAGAAAGAGAAATTTGTATGTAGGATATACCTATGGTAGTATTGCTATAAGGATGCAGGATAGGCTGGATAACCGGGAGCATTTTTTCCGGAAATGCCATAAAGGGATCATCCTGGATACCAATGGAAAACATATAGCCGTCAGCAGTCATCAGTTCCTCATAATAGGAAAGTTCCCGTATGATTTCCACCACATTGCGCTCAATAGAGTAGCTGCTGTTGGCGATGCGCTGCAGAAATTTTCCGTTGGAACTATTGGCAATAATGATTCTGGAGATATATCTGGACGCCGGATTACTGATATACTCTTCGGAGAGGCGTTCCGTAGCCTGTTTGGTTAAAGCGGCGTAGGAGGTTTTCTCAAGATCTGTGGAGAGATAGTTCAAAATATCCGTGTTGGTCTGACTCCAGTCGGTAAGTGCCGCAATACTTTCCAGATTTCCATTGATTTCATTTCGTATGGACTGCAGGTTTGTTTCGGCTGCGTGGATGGAATTGGAACGCAGATTACTGGAAAACATCCGGTAGCTGAAACCTGCGGTTGTCAGGCCGAGAATCAGCATAAGGGCAATGGTAATACGGAGAAATTTTTTGCGTAAAGTGGTAGGCGATGTATACTTCATGTTTCCATTCCTTTGTATTATATTTTTCTTAAGTATAGCATATCCGAAAATGGCCGAAAAGGAAAAGGGTATCTGAAAAAAATACATAATTTCGTAGAATAAACCATTTTTTTATGAAGCGGCGTCAAAAAACATGTAAAAATCTTAGAGAGAAAGGGCATGAAATCGTAGACCAGTCCATGGCTTTTAGGCCGCCGGATTGCTTATAATAATGCCATCAAACAACAGGAGGATTTTGAATATGAGAAAGAAGTTAGTAAGTGCTTTGCTGGTAACGGCAATGGCTGTGACCGCGCTTGCAGGCTGCGGCGGCGGTTCTGCAGATAAGGCCGGTGATTCCTCATCCGCGGATGAGACGGTATCGACCGGAAGCAGCGTGGTCAGCGGATCTGAGGATGCCACGACCGTATTGAAATGGGCCATCTGGGATGCCAAAAAGGCGTTATACTGGCAGGCAATCGCCGATGCCTATACGGAACAGAATCCGGATGTCAGAATTGAAATGACAGACCTTGGTTCTTCCGATTATGGTACGGTTCTTTCTACCGAGCTGTCCGGTTCCGGTTCGGAATTTGATGTGGTAACCATCAAAGATGTGCCGGGATATGCCACCCTGGTTTCCAAAGGAGTTCTGGAGCCGTTGAGTGACAGGGTAGCGGAAGATGGGATTGATTTGTCTCTTTATAACGGCATTACCGATCAGGTGACCGTTGACGGCGAACTGTATCAGTTCCCGTTCCTCAGTGATTTTTGGGTACTCTACTACAATAAGGATCTCTTTGACGAGGCAGAAGTAGATTATCCTACCAATGACATGACCATTGAAGAATATGACCAGCTGGCACGCGCAGTGACACAGGAAGGTTTCGGAGATGAGCAGATTTACGGTGCCCACTATCATACATGGAGAAGTGCGGTGCAGCTTTTCGGCATTCTGGATGGACAGCATACCGTATTGGATGGAAATTATGACTTCTCAAAAGAGTACTATGAAATGGTAAAAGCCCAGGAAGAAGATGGCGTATGCAGAACCTACATAGATACCAATGCTTCTCAGCTCCATTATTCCGCAGCATTTTCAGAAGGAAATACGGCAATGATGAATATGGGAACCTGGTATATTACCACGATTATTTCCAGTCTGGCCAGCGGTGAATACGACTCTGATTTGGTTGGAAACTGGGGTATGGTTAAGTATCCTCATCCGGAAGGCGTAGAAGCAGGAACCACCCTGGGAACCGTTACCGGACTTGCCATTCCGACTTCTTCCGATAATAAGGATGCGGCATGGGATTTCATTCAGTTTGCAGGAAGCGAAGAAGGCGCCATGGTTCTGGCATCCGTTGGTAACTTCCCGGCCATTATGAGCGATGAAGTTATCGAGACGCTGACAAGCATCGACGGATTCCCGCAGGATGAGGCCAGCAAGGAAGCGTTGAAAACCGTTCAGGTTTACCTGGAAGCACCTTATGCGGACAATATTTCTCAGATCAATACGATTCTGGATACCTATCATAAAGATATTATGAATGGGGATATATCCATTGACGAAGGTATTGAAAAGATGAATAAGGAAATCAGTTCGCTGGAATAAATGCAGGGTCTGTAATAGAGCCGGTAATATGCGGTAAGCTTACGTTACCGGCTCTTTTTATACCCTAATTAAGAAAAGGAGGTCGCTTAATAAAGCGCAAAGGGATATGGAAAATGCAATGAACATAACAAAAAGCAGAAAAGCGCGGGAGAGAAAACGGGCGCTTGTGGCATATTCATTTATCGCACCAAACTTTATTGGATTTGCAGTCTTTACGATGGTTCCCATTATCTGTGCATTTGCTCTCGGATTTTTAAAATGGGATGGAAATAATGCCATTCAGTTCGCAGGACTTTCCAATTTTAAGAAGCTGGCGGGAGATAGCCTTTTCTGGGCCTCCCTGAAAAATACGGTCATCTATTGTGTGGGTACGGTGCCGCTTACCATGTTGGCTTCCCTGGGGCTGTCAATTATTTTGAATCAGAAAATCAAAGGGAAAGGAATTTTCCGTACCAT
>CAYRTA010000082.1:0-10625 GCA_964427045.1 uncultured Hoministercoradaptatus sp.
CCAGCTGTCTTGCTCGTTTGCTGGTAGCGATGACGATAGAGTATCTCTGTTTACTACCGGGGTATCGTCCTGCTGTTCGGACTCCTGATTGACTGCCTGAATTAATTCTGTGTAAGATGGATGGATCATACTAATGTTCTCCTTTCATTTCCTCTAATTCTTTTTTCATTTTCTCAATTCTATCTTTATTATTGCCAGTTTTCAGATGTTCCCGCTGGATCAGCGTATGCAGCTCCTTTACACAGGTATCCAAATCGTCGTTGATAACCAGGTAATCATAGCGTTCCATGAACGCAGATTCTTCTGCTGCTCTCGCCATCCGGTCATTGATCACTTCTATGGACTCCGTACCCCTGTGAACCAGGCGTTCCCGGAGCTTCTTCGCATCCGGAGGTGTCAGAAAGATCAGAAGCGTATCCGGATTTTTCTCCTTTACTTTCAATGCTCCCTGCACTTCAATCTCCAAAATCACATCCTTGCCTGCCGCTAACTGTTCCTGTACATATGCCTTCGGTGTTCCATAATAATTCGATACATAGCAGGCATATTCATAAAGGGCATCCGTACGGATCAGTTCTTCAAATTCCTCTTTGGTCTTAAAAAAATATTCCTTTCCGTTTTCCTCTCCTGGCCGCGGATTACGGGTCGTAGCAGAAATGGACAGGGCATAGCAATCATAATCCGCCATCAGCCGTTTCACTACCGTTCCCTTCCCGGCCCCCGAGAATCCGGAAATAATCACCAGACATCCCCTCTGGTTTCTATTATTCATGGTCATCATCCTTTTCATCCAAAGTGTTTATCTCTGATCTAAGCCTTCGGCCCAGAGTATCCGGCTGAAGCGCCGATAAAATCACGTAGCTGTCTTCGGTAATCAAGACGCCTTTCGTCTTGCGGCCCTGGGTTGCATCCACCACACGGCCTTCTTCCCTGGCAGACTGAACCAGCCGTTTCACCGGCGCCGCATCCGGGCTTACCACAGCTACCACTTTCTCAGCATTCACCAGATTTCCAAACCCTATATTGCTAAACTTCAACACTGGCGGCTCCCATCTGCTGCCGTATTTCGGGCAGCCATTTATTATTCTATATTCTGGATTTGTTCCCGTACTTTCTCAATCTCTGTTTTCAAATCGATAGCCAGATTGGAAGTTTCCAGATCATTGGCTTTCGAAAGGATCGTATTTGCTTCCCGGTTCATCTCCTGGGCAATAAAATCAAGCTTCCTTCCGATACCAGTTCCCTCATCCAGAACCTGGCGCATATGATCGATATGACTCTTCAAACGTACGGTTTCTTCATCCGTGCAAATTTTATCCGCATAGATGATCACTTCCGCAGCGATACGGTTCTCTTCGATCTGGGTATCTCCGAGAAGTTCTTTCACCTTTTCCTCCAGTTTGGTACGATAGGCCGTAAGAATCTGGGGAGAACGTTTCTCTACTTCGGCTACCTTGCTGTCCATATCATCCAGCTTCAAAAACAAATCTTCCCTCAGACGCTCCCCTTCGCTCTGCCGGATCGTCACAAACTGCTGGCATGCCTGCCTCAGGGTCTCCTCCAGAAGAGACCACAGTTCTTTCTCATCTGCCTGGCATTCCTCCATAACAAATACCTCCGGCAAACGGGCCATCCGGCTGACCGTCACATCGCAGGGTATCTGAAATTCCTCTGCCATCTGCGTAAAATACTTCAAATACTGTGCCGCCACTTCATTATGATACTTTAACGTCAGCGTACTCTGGGTAAAATCCTCATAACCGATAAAAACATCTACTTTACCCCGCTGCATATATTCTTTCAGAACAGAACGAATGGCACTGTCAAAAAAACTGAGTTTTTTCGGCATCTTAATATTGAAATCAAGGTACCGATGATTAACCGACTTAATTTCCGCGGTAAATTTACGATCGGAATCCTGCATTTCTGCTCTTCCGAAGCCTGTCATACTTTTTATCATACCTATTCTCCATTTCGCTGCCTTGCCAAATGTGCATACGAATTTAGCTACTATTCATCCATCCAGGCCACAGCCCGCCTTTTTCAAAGACCAGCCGCTGCTAAAGCAGCTTATGGCTGTGTCTGATGACTAAACGCCATATGTCAAATCGCAGGAATGTTTGTTTACATGCGAGCATGACACATCCACTCCTGCGATTTGCCACATGGCCGAATAGTTACCGGATTTATTATAAGTCATAACAAAACCCTAGTCAAATAGATTTTTTGCTGATATAATGTTCAAATAATGATTTAAGGAGTTACCCCTATGGCATTTGATGGAATCACCATCGCCGCTGTCGCCTCCGAATTAAATCGCACGATTGTCGGCGGTAAAATCAACAAAATCGCGCAGCCGGAAAATGACGAGCTGCTTATCACGATAAAAAATCAACACCAGGTCTATCGGCTTTTTCTTTCTGCCAGCGCCTCTCTTCCGCTGATCTATCTTACGGATACGAACAAACCGGGTCCTCTTACTGCACCCAATTTCTGCATGCTGCTTCGAAAACACATTGGCAGCGGCAGAATTCTGTCTGTGACACAGCCCGGCATGGAACGTATCCTTCGTTTCACCATTGAACATCTCAATGAGATGGGCGATATCTGTACCAAATATCTGATCGTGGAAATCATGGGAAAACACAGCAATATCATATTCTGCAGTGAGGACGAGCAAATCATCGACAGTATCAAACACGTCTCCGCTCATATGAGTTCCGTGCGGGAAGTACTGCCGGGAAGACCTTATTTTATTCCCCATACCCAGGAAAAATTAAATCCCCATGAAGTAACGGAGGAAGATCTAAGCCTCCATGTTTTATCCCGGCCTATGCCGACAGCCAAAGCACTGTATACCTCTCTGACAGGTATCAGCCCCCTGATGGCAGAAGAAGTCTGCTTCCGGGCCGGCATCGACGGCGGGCTGCCCACCGATGGTCTGTCGGATCTGGAACGGCTGCATCTGTCCCACACGTTTTGCCGTATGATGGATGATGTGCGCCAGGAAAGTTTCATGCCTCAGATCGTCTATGAAGGAAAGACCCCTCTGGAATATGCGGCGCTTCGTCTCACCCAATATCAGGATAAGGAATGCCGCGCCTTTGGCTCCATATCCGAGCTTTTGAAAACATATTACGCAGAGAAAAATATCGCCACAAAGATGCGTCAGAAATCCTATGATCTGCGTAAGATTGTCCAGACGGCCCTGGAACGAAACGTAAAGAAATATGAGCTGCAGAAAAAGCAGCAAAAAGATACGGAGAAAAAAGAGAAATACCGTATCTGGGGAGAATTGTTAAATACTTATGGCTATCAGACGGAGACGGGAAGCAAATCCATGGAAGCGCTGAATTATTATACCAATGAAATGATCACCATTCCCTTAGACCCTACCCTGTCTCCCCAGGAAAATGCCAAAAAATATTTCGATAAATACAGTAAACTAAAACGAACCACGGAAGCCCTTTCCCAATTGCTGGTAGAAACGGAAAATGAGATCCGGCATCTGGAATCGATTCAGGCCGCTCTGGATATTGCCCTTTCGGAGGACGATCTGATGCCGATCCGCGAAGAACTGATGGAATATGGCTATATCAGGCGAAAATATACCGACAAAAAGAAGGTACGCATTACCTCGAAGCCTTTCCATTATCTCTCCAGTGATGGTTATGATATATATGTCGGTAAAAATAATTATCAAAACGAAGAGCTTTCCTTCAAATTTGCTTCCGGCAATGACTGGTGGTTTCACGCCAAAGGGCAGCCCGGTTCCCATGTGATCGTAAAGACCCGGGGAGACGAACTGCCGGACCGTACCTTCGAAGAAGCAGGCCGGCTGGCCGGCTATTACTCCAAGGGAAAGAACGCTCCCAAGGTAGAAATCGATTACACCCGCAAGAAAAACCTGAGAAAACCCGGAGGCGCCAAACCCGGTTTCGTGGTCTATTACACGAACTATTCTCTGTTGATCGAGCCGGACATCTCGGGTATCCGTCAGATACCATAGGAGGCATTCATGGAATTAAAAAAGAAAACACAGGCCGGACAGCTGCAGCGAAAGCCCGGCATAGACCGTTATGAGCCCTCTGCGGACATGGGCTTAAGTCCCCAACAGGCAGCCGCGCGTATGGCGGACGGCTGGAATAATCAGCCGGTGGAGCCGCCTTCCAAATCCATAAAAGAAATCGTCACTTCTAACGTATTTACTTATTTTAACCTGATTTTTGCCATCATTGCCGGTCTTTTAATCTTTGTAGGAGCATTCCGCGATCTGACATTTCTGCCGGTCATTATTTTTAATACGCTGATCGGTATCATTCAGGAAGTCCGTTCCAAAAAGGTGCTGGACAACCTGAATATGCTGAATTCTCCCAAAGTAACCGTAATACGCGGCGGAAAAAAGCTGGTGATTTCCTCTGATCAGGCCGTTTTGGATGATGTGGCACTCTTCCAGGCAGGAAACCAGATCTGCGCCGATGCGGTGGTCCTGGACGGCGAAGTACAGGTGAATGAATCCCTGCTGACTGGTGAATCCGATGAAATCACAAAAACACCCGGAGACTTTTTAATGTCGGGCAGTTTCATCGTCTCCGGCCAATGCCGTGCCCGGTTGGATAAGGTTGGAGCCGATTCCTATATTTCTCAGCTGACATTGGAAGCGAAAGTCTCCAGGGAAGGCGAACAGTCTGAAATGATTCGCTCGCTGAACCGTCTGGTTCAGATCGTTGGCTTTCTGATCATTCCCATCGGCGCGATCCTCTTCCTGCAGCAATATCTGCTGGGTGGGAATCCCTTAAAAGAAAGTGTGCAGGCCATGGTTGCCGCCATTTTGGGTATGATTCCGGAAGGTCTGTATCTGTTGGCCAGCGTCGCCCTGGTTGTCAGCGTTATGCGCCTTGCCAGCCAGAAGGTGCTGGTACACGATATGAAATGTATCGAAACCCTGGCCAGAGTTGATGTACTCTGCGTTGATAAAACGGGTACCATTACAGAAAACACCATGAAGGTGGATGCGCTGATTCCGCTGGAACCCTACGATGAAACTTCCATGCCGCCTTTAGATGGTATGGTGGGTGATTTTGCCTCGGCCATGTCCACAGATAATATCACCATGGCCGCTTTGCAGGAATATTTTAAAGAATCAGCCGGAGGTGTGGCAAGTGCCGCCACATCCTTCTCTTCCGCTTATAAATACAGCAGCGCCGTATTCAACGGAAGTTCTTATATCCTTGGCGCGCCGGAATTTGTTCTTCGCAGTGATTATGCCGTCTATCAGGAGCAGATCGAACCATACAGCGGTAAAGGCTACCGTGTTCTGGTCTTTGGTAAATACGATGGTATCGCCGACGGTAAGGAGTTAAAGCAAGCAGTTACGCCCTATGCGCTGATTCTGTTATCCAATCCCATTCGAAAAGAGGCGCCGAAGACATTCCAGTATTTCGAAGAACAGGGTGTGGAAATCAAGGTCATTTCCGGTGATAATCCCATTACGGTATCAAAAGTGGCCGCCAATGCGGGAATCGCCCATGCGGACCAGTATATTGATGCTTCTACCCTGGAAACGGAACAGGACATCGCGGATGCGATTCGGGATTATACTGTCTTTGGCCGTGTAACCCCTAACCAGAAACGGGCTTTCGTCCATGCTCTAAAGAAACAGGGACGAACCGTTGCCATGACCGGTGATGGTGTCAATGACGTACTGGCGCTCAAAGATGCCGACTGTAGTGTGGCCATGGCTTCCGGAAGTGATGCGGCTGCCCAGGCTTCCCAACTGGTATTATTGGAATCCAACTTTTCCTGTATGCCTTCTGTCGTCCTGGAGGGCCGCCGTGTGGTAAATAATATTGAACGTTCCGCCAGCCTCTTTTTGGTAAAAAATATCTTCAGTTTCCTGTTGGCGATTTTCTCCATGGGATTTATGATACAGTTTCCGCTGGAACCGTCCCAAATCTCACTGATCAGTATGTTTACCATCGGTATTCCCGCCTTTTTACTGGCTCTGGAACCGAACAAGAAGAAAATACAGGGACATTTTCTGACAAATGTTCTCTTGAAAGCCTTACCGGCAGGACTTACCGATGCCATCATTGTGGCCATCCTTACCATATTTGGCCTGCAATTTGAATTAACCTCAGAAGAAATCTCCACGGCTGCCACGCTACTTTTGGCGATTATCGGCCTGACCATTCTGTTTAAGATCAGTAAACCAATGAACCACTTCCGCTGGTTTGTCTGGGGCGCCATGCTTGCCGGCCTTCTGATCTGTTTCCAGTTTTTGAAACCGCTCTTTGCCATCAGCGAAATTACCGTTCGATGCGCATGGGCATTGGTCATCTTCGGTATTGCCACGGAATCCATTCTCCGATACGCCTATATGTTTATTGACTGGGTAGAACGGAAACGGAAAGAAAATCCGAAAACACATAAAAGACAAAAACGCAGACGGAAAAACATGCGGAAATAGGAGGTTTTCCATGACTACAGCAGCACAATTACAAACTACTTTGCGTTCCATTGACCATAAAAGCTATCCCGCCTATAAATCCCTGCGCGGGGTATATCAATTTGACTCCTATCTTTTGTCCATTGATCATGTCCAGGGAGATCCCTTCGCGGCCCCATCCCAGGTTCATGTGGAAATCGCACACAAAGATGCCAAAATCCCGTCCCGCTATTATGAACAGACGGCGGCAAAAATCGCATTGTGCGATTACCTGACCCGGCAGTTTGCGGCCCAGATTCGCCAGTATACCTTTCGCGCAAAGGGATCCGGAAAAAGCGGCCTGATTCAGACCAGCCAATGCGGACAGGAAGTGTTGCCGCGCACGGCCTGTGAGATTACAAAAAGCGGTATTACCGCCCGTTTTTTCATCGGTTTTCCGGCCAGCGGCCGTACCATCCAGGCAAAAGAGTTAGAGAAAATTCTGTTTGATTTTCTTCCTTCCTGTATAAAGAAAGTATTCTTCTATGACCGGCAGGATAAAGCCGCTATGGAACAGGCGGTCTTTCTTTTTGAAGATCAGGAGGCCCTGCGAAAACAGCTTTCTGCGCGGGGACTGGCGGCCTTTGTGGCTGACGGCTCTGTTTTACCCAGGGAAAGCGGCATTTCCTCAAAGCCCATGAAAAACAGTGTGCCCTTTGTTTCACCTGACACACTGCGTACGACGCTTACTCTTCCCCACAAAGGAACGATCAGCGGAATGGGTATTCCAAAAGGAATCACCCTAATCGTGGGCGGCGGCTATCACGGAAAATCCACACTCTTACAGGCTTTGGAACTGGGAGTATACAACCACATCGCCGGAGATGGCAGAGAATACGTCATAACCGACGATACGGCCCTGAAACTTCGGTCCGAGGACGGACGCTTTATCAAAGACGTGGATATTTCCCTTTTTATCAACCATCTGCCGAATAAAAAGGACACCCACCGTTTCCAGACGGAAGATGCCAGCGGCAGTACCTCTCAGGCGGCCGGCATTATAGAGGGTATGGAGGCAAAGAGCCGGCTCTTCCTTCTCGACGAGGACACTTCCGCCACCAATTTTATGGTGCGGGATGCCTTTATGCAGCGTGTCATCTCCAGGGATAAGGAACCCATCACACCTTTTTTGGATTGTGCCCGGAATTTATATGAAAAGGCAGGTATCTCTACCATTCTGGTGGCCGGAAGTTCAGGTGCATTCTTTCACATTGCAGATACCATATTGCAAATGGACAATTATAAACCGGTAGATATTACCCAGCAAGCCAGGCGTCTCTGTCAGGAATATCCGCTGGCACAGACGGAACCTGCCCCCTTTGCCCTGCCTTCGGGAAAACGTATCATGACCTGCCAGGAAAGGACCTCCACCCGCCGCTCATACCGGGGAAATCAGGAAATTACCGAGCGGCTGAAAACTAAAATCAATGGCACCGACAGCTTTTTTATCGGTCATCAGGAAGTCAACCTTCGCTATATCGAGCAGCTCATCGACAGCGAACAGACGGCCGCTCTGGCATTGCTTCTGAAATATGCCATAGAAAAATTAATCGATGGACGGCGTACCATCCCTGAGATTGCCGATTTTCTGGAATCTCATCTTGAGAAAGAAGGACTCGCCTACTTTTGCGATGCTTCCTTCCTCTCCTGCGGCTACGCCATCCCACGCATACAGGAAATCTACAGCGTTCTAAACCGCTACCGCAGACCCTGAGTTATGGAAGGAGAAAAACATATGGGACATTTGACAACCAAAGATGCATATAAGAGCCTGGAAGAACGGATTAACTGGTTTACCCAGGGTGCCCCGCCGTCGGAAACCCTCTATAAAATCCTCCAGGTTTTATATACGGAAAAGGAAGCAAAATGGGTTGCACTGCTTCCCGTGCGGCCTTTTACCTTAAAGAAGGCGGCAAAAATATGGGGTACCACAGAAGCGAAAGCAGAAAAAGTGCTGGATCATCTCTGCGAAAAAGCACTTCTGGTGGACTCCAACTATCACGGAGAACGT
This sequence comes from uncultured Hoministercoradaptatus sp., assembly GCA_964427045.1. Lineage (GTDB taxonomy): Bacteria > Bacillota > Clostridia > Lachnospirales > Lachnospiraceae > Oliverpabstia. The sequence continues at coordinate 8,499 of CAYRTA010000082.1, forward strand.
CAATTTGTTATGCCGCCGCCAATGGCAGGATTTATCGAATTTGCGCTGATGCGCACCAGAGGGGATATTGACCAGAAATACCTGGGCGAACTCTATTACCAATATATGAATGTGGAAGAAGATTTTGTAAAAGACCTGTTTTTTGCCACGGAGACAAGACTCGGCCGGGTCTACGTGCAGGAACCAGTTCTCACCAACGATAAGACGAATCACATTCTGGATTATGAACGGGCGACCCACATTGTGGAAGAAGCAAAGCATATCGGCCTTGGTCTTTGTTACTGCCGCCATAAGGCTTACCATGCAGGCCATCCCTGCGAAATCGATGCCCCCTGGGATGTGTGTCTGACGTTTGATAATGTAGCCCGGTCCCTTGCCGAACACGGAGACTACGCAAGACTGATCTCCAAAGAAGAGGCCATGGATGTACTGGAACGCTCTTATGCCAGCAATCTGGTACAAATAGGGGAAAATGTACGGGAACATCCGGCTTTTATCTGTAATTGCTGCGGCTGCTGCTGTGAAGCCCTGCAGGCCGCCCGACGTTTCAGCCCCATGCAGCCGGTGGCAACTACCAACTATCTTCCCGCTATCTCTCTGGAAAAATGCATTGGCTGCGGTAAATGCGCGCGCGTCTGTCCTATCCTGGCGATATCCATGCAGGAAAACGAGGAGAATGGCAAATCAGGCAAAGGGAAGCGCCATGCTGTGGTAGACACAGAAATCTGCCTCGGCTGCGGCGTATGTGCCAGAAATTGCCCGACAAAGGCCATCGAACTGAAACGCCGTCCGGTACAAATTATTACTCCTGTAAACAGTACCCACCGCTTCGTTTTGCAGGCAATTGAAAAAGGAACGCTCCAAAATCTGGTATTTGATAACCAGGCATTTGCCAACCATCGTGCCATGGCCGCCGTATTTGGCACCATCTTAAAGCTTCCGCCGATGAAGCAGGCATTGGCAAGTAAACAGTTTAAATCCATCTATCTGGACAAGCTACTGTCCATGTACAGCAAAAAATAAAAGCACTTTTCGTTTCACAGGAAACCGTATTGTACTTAGAACAAAATGGAGTCCTTTCCTTCGAAATAAACCGGCCTCCAAACGTCAGATCTCAAAACTAACGTTTGGAGGCCGGTATTTTCATCGCCTTTTATCGTATTTTTATCAAATCCGGAATTCCTGCGATAACCCCTTTGTGATACTATTTCATAACGATATTTACAATCTTTTTCGGAACGTAAATTTCTTTGATTACGTTTCCGGTCAGCTTATCGGCTACGGCAGCTTTTCCTTTCGCGATGGCATCTTCTTTTGAGATATCCACAGAAATGCTGATGACAGCACGGGTCTTACCGTTGATCTGCACCGGAATCTCTACTTCGTCATCCTGCATAGCCGCCTCGTCATGTTCTGGCCAGGTGGAAGCAAATACAGAACCTTCATTTCCCAGAACCTGCCACAACTCCTCTCCAATATGCGGAGCAAATGGAGCAAGAAGCTGGATAAAGGTAGACAATGTCACCTTATCGATGCCTCCGGTCGTTTTCGCCAGATCAACGAACTTATTGTTATACTCCATGAATTTGGAAATAACGGTATTCAGGCTGAAACTCTCCAGACGGCTGGAAACATCATAAACCAGACGATGGCGAAGTTTTACCATTTCTTTCGTTTCTGCCACATTGGCTTCGGCACTTTCGTGAACCAGCTTCCACAGACGGGTCAGGAAACGATAGACACCGTCGATTCCACGGTCATCCCACTCTGCATCCAGTTCCGGCGGACCTACGAACAATTCATACAGACGAAGGGAATCGCAGCCATAATCGCGGACAAGATCATCCGGGGAGATGACATTTCCTTTGGATTTACTCATCTTAATACCGTTTTTACCAGTGATCATACCCTGGTTGAACAGCTTCTGGAATGGCTCATCAAAATCAATGGCTCCAATATCATACAAAAACTTGGTATAGAAACGAGAATACAGCAAATGCAGCACCGCATGTTCTACACCGCCGATGTACATATCAATGGGCAGATATTTGTCTGCTTTCTCTTTGGAAACCAGTTCTTCATTGTTCTTATTATCCACATAACGCAGAAAATACCAGGAAGAACCAG
>CAYRTA010000083.1:0-10395 GCA_964427045.1 uncultured Hoministercoradaptatus sp.
AAGGAATTTAATATGTCACGGAGAAAGGACACGTCAATAAAAGGCGTGTCCTATTTTCTTTAAAAAAATAAAAATATTACACAATATGTATTGACATATTACACAATATGCCGTATAATAAAGATAGTTAAGGAAGAACCTTAACAAATACATGGGCAAGCATAGAAAGGAGATAAAATGAGCGAGAACATGACAGACAAGCAAATGGAAGTAATCCTTAACCTGGTAGCCGATAAATTCAGTAATTGCAAGAACATGGAAGAGGTTGCCAAAGCGGTGCAGGAAGTCAGAGACATGGCAAAAAAAGAAAAGCCTAACGAATAGGCTTTAAGGGAAACAGAAAGGGCGGTGGACTTGCCAAAGCCGCCCAATCCGTTTAAATTCATTATAAAAGGATTGTGGAAAAATGGCAAGACCAAAGAAAGAAGAATTTAATCAAATTAAATACCAAAATGAATACAACAAGTCAAATTATGACCGGGTAGGTATTGTAATGCCCAAAGGGCGGAAAGATGTAATCAAAGAAAAAGCAATGGCAGCAGGACAGAGCATGAGCGAGTATGTCAATCAAGCCATAGAAGAACGCATGGAAAAGGACGGAGATAATAAAGCCGCCCGGAAAGGAGTTTAAAATGGAAAGGAAAGACTTTTTAGAGTATGCGGAAGAGTGCGGAAACGAAGCCGCCGCCAATCTTCTTTTATTGTGTGGGCCGGACGGCTTCAATGGAAGCTATGAAGAATATGAAGAATTAGAAAAGATTTTCAACGAGAAAAGCGAAGCAAAAAGCACATAAGCACACACGGGCGGCAGCAGGAACCGCCCGGCAATTAAAACGGCCACGCCGACCATGGGCGGCGTGAGGGTCCGAAGCCCCTATAAACAGTTGACGGGTTGCAACGGTGGGAGTTGTGGTATTGGTTGACAAGTTTCTGCCAGGGTTTAATGAGAACCGGGCGGCGTGCAGAGGTTACGGGTTAATGGGTGGCACGCCTGGGCAGCGGGAAGCCGCCCTAACAAAAAGCAGACCAGGAACCCGGACCCCACAGCACCCTTACCATTGCAATATTAGCAGACAAACGATATAATCAGAGAATAGGGAGCGAGAAACCCAACACGAAAGCGAGGAATTTAACATGGGATTATTTAAAAATCTATTCTCTTCAAAGAAAACGGAGACGCAGACACCGCCGCCGCAGGTGGAGCCAGTAAAGTCAAAAGGGATTATCAAGACCCAACGCCATAAACTGGAAAATGTGGAAGCACACATGAAAGAAATTATGGAGTTGGCAGAGAAAAACGAGGATTACAAACTTTCCAAAAAAGCCCTTATTGAAGAGGGCCGGGAAGATGAAAAAATTTACGAATACGAACTTTCCGAAACCGCTACATTTTGTATAGGGGGGGGTGGAGAGATACAAGTATTTGTGCGTGACACCCATATTGGCGACATAAAGAAAGGCAGCAGGGCAAGAGTTAAAAAACTAATTGAAAGCGGAACTATAAAAAGTATTTGCACGGAAATTTCCGGCGGAGATTATAAAAAACTCCATGACACCGGGGACGGCTTCGTGCTGGACGAATTAGAGGACGCTTTTAGCATTACCATTGAAATCACTTACCGGGAAGCGATTGAAAAAGAGAATTAAAAACAATAGCAGAAAAAGGCGATAAGGCGGCACGGACGTTTCCGTTGCCGTCCTTTTCCGCTAATGGGGGACGATTTCATGGGAAAACATTTAAGTCAAAACGATAGAATAAAAATGGAAACTATGCTTAATTCCGGGCACAAAGTAACGGAGATAGCGGAATATTTGCACGTTCACAGAAGCACCATTTACCGGGAGAAGAAAAGAGGAGAATACACCCATAGAAATAGTGACTACACCGAGGAAATACGGTATAGTAGCGATTTAGGGCAGAAAACCCACGATTGGAACGCCCAGGGGAAAGGCCGTAGTTTAAAAATCGGAAATGACTTACCATTAGCGGAATACATAGAAGAAAAAATTGTAAATGACAAATATAGCCCGGAAGCCGCATTGGCCGCAGTAGCCGAAAGCGGAATTGAATTTGAAACTACTATAAGCGTGAGAACGCTATACAGATATATAGACAATGGGATTTTCCTTAAATTAACAAATAAAGATTTACCAGTGAAAGGGAAGAAAAAGAAGCATAATAAAAAAGTAAAAGTGCAGAAGAGAGCCGCCGCCGGGGAAAGTATAGAGAACCGCCCGGACGAAGTAAAGGACCGGGAAATTTTTGGACACTGGGAAATGGACACAGTAAAGGGCAAGCAGGGAGTAACAAAGTCATGTATGCTTGTGCTTACAGAGAGAAAAACAAGAGATGAAATAATAGTGAAGTTGCCGGACCAAAAGGCGGCCAGTGTAGTAGAAGCCATTGACAAATTAGAAAGAAAATGGGGCGATATGTTTACAAAGGTATTTAGAAGTATTACCGTAGACAATGGCGTGGAGTTTTCAGACTATGAGGGGTTAGAACGGTCCACATTACATGAGGGAGAGAAAAGGACTTTTCTTTTTTACTGCCACCCATATAGTAGTTGGGAGAGGGGAACCAATGAGAATAATAACCGTCTTATCCGCCGTCACATACCAAAAGGGGAAGATTTTGACGAGAAGCAGGACCGGGACATTGAATATATAGAAAATTGGATAAACAACTATCCAAGGGGAATTTTAGGCTTTAAGACATCCGCCCAACTCTTTGAAGAGGAAATAAGAAAACTGGCTTAGAAAAAATTTTAAAAACTTGTCGCAAAACTATTGACAAAAAAGGTTATGTGATTTTTTTTGAAAAAAGGCTTGCATTTTTAGAAAGACTGATATATAATACATTTTGTCGCTGAGCGAGGCGGCAGAATGTTATTGGGCTATCGCCAAATGGTAAGGCAACGGACTCTGACTCCGTCATTTCAAGGTTCGAATCCTTGTAGCCCAGTTTAAGCCCTGAATGCATATTCAGGGCTTTTTTGTTCTTTCAAAGGAAAGTACTCCATTTTGTTCCAAGAAGAATAGTTTTGACTTTCCTTTGAAATAAAAACGCTCCGCGAGGATGCGACCAGATGCATGAAGCATGGTTTTGTTTGGCAAAGGAGGCAGTATATGTATACGTTTGAAAGCCGTGTGCGCTACAGCGAGATCGGGGAGAATCGGAAGATGTCCCTTAACAGTATTCTGAATTATTTTCAGGATTGCAGTACCTTTCATTCGGAATCCGTAGGACGGGGAATGGATGTATTGGCAGAATGCGAGAAAATATGGGTGCTTGCATCCTGGCAGGTATGCATCAACCGTTATCCGGGATTGGGAGAACATATTGTAGTGGGAACAAAGGCCTATGCATTCCGCGGCTTTTTGGGATACCGGAATTTCCAGATGACAACTTCCGAAGGGGAGATGCTCGCTTATGCGAATTCGATCTGGACTTATCTGGACGTGAAAAGGGGAATACCGGTTAAGATAAATCCGGAAGAAATGAAAGCTTATGAATTAGAAGATAAACTGGATATGGAATATGCGCCGAGAAGAATTGCCCTTCCAGCGATTATGGAAGAAAAAGAATCCTTTACGGTGAAGAAACATCATTTGGATACGAATCATCATGTAAACAATGCGCAGTATGTCAGAATGGCCCAGGATTATATACCCGGTGATTTCTGCGTACATCAGCTTCGGGTTGAATATAAAGCCCAGGCCGTATTAGAGGATTTGATGATTCCTAAAGTTGCCGTACAGGACGGTGTCTATACGGTAGCGCTGGAAAATGAACAACAGCATCCGTATGCGCTTGTGGAATTTAAGTAGTATAGTTTTTAATAGGAGTATTGTATCGTGTATTTGAATGTAGAAGGAAGGACGGAATTACAATGATAGAATTAGGAAAGAAGCAGACCCTTCAGGTGGTCAAAAAGGTGGAGTTTGGTGTATATCTGGCGGAGCAGGAAGATGCGAAGGCCGGGGAGCGTATCTTACTTCCAAGGAAGCAGGTTCCGGAAGGTACGGAAATCGGACAGGAGCTGGAAGTGTTCGTTTACCGGGATTCTCAGGACCGCCCGATTGCGACTACCAATATGCCGCTTTTGACGGTAGGAGAGACAGCGCTTTTAAAGGTGGTTGATGTGGCCAGAATCGGAGCATTTTTGGATTGGGGCCTTGAGAAGGATTTACTGCTTCCCTTCCGGGAACAGACCGTCCGGGTGAAGAAGGGACAGCAGGTATTGGTAGGACTGTATATTGATAAAAGTTCCCGCCTTTGTGCGACTATGAAGCTGTATCCCTATCTGGAAACCGCTTCTCCTTATGCACAGGGAGATGAAGTGGAAGGACGTATTTATGAAATCAGTGATAACTTCGGTGTATTTGTGGCTGTGGACAACCGGTATTCGGGATTGATTCCTAAGAAAGAGGCGCAGGGGGATTACCAGCCCGGCCAGGTGATTCACTGCCGGGTAACCGGCGTACGTGAGGATGGCAAGCTGAATCTGTCGGCACGTAAAAAGGCGTATGCACAGATGGATGAGGATGCCAAGATGGTGCTGGAGGGCATCGATGAATATGCGGGAGTACTTCCTTTTGATGACCGGGTATCCCCGGAGATTATCCGCAGGGAGTTTGGCCTTAGTAAGTCTGCCTTTAAGAGGGCGGTAGGCCGCCTGCTGAAAGAAGGGCAGATTGAGATTCGGGACGGACATATCTATCGGACCAGATAAAGCTTGATTTTTCGGTTAGCTGTTGCTATACTTAAAGGTGAATTTGTGTAGTGATTTGGGCCGTGAAGAGGGTAGAAATCATTACGGATTTTAAGAGTTTTGAGAAGAATAATAAGGAGGATATTCGTGGACCCGATAGACTATTATAACCGATACGCGGTGCCATATTATGAGGACACTGTTGATGTCAGCATGGAGGATGTGATGGAGCCGTTTATAGAACTGCTCCCGGAGAATGCTGAGATTTTGGATTTGGGTTGTGGTTCAGGCCGTGATACGATTGCACTGGAAGAGAAAGGTTATTATGTTACCCCGCTGGATGGCTCTCTGGAAATGTGTAAACTGGCAGAGGTCAATACTGATAAAGAGATTCTTCATATGACTTATGAAGAGATGGATTTCGATGATGTTTTCGACGGGATATGGGCCTGTGCCGCTTTGGTTCATCTGACTCCCAGAGAGATGAAGTCTGTTCTCGGTAAATTGGAACGGGCATTAAAAGAGGACGGCATTCTTTATTTCTCGGTAGGAAAAGGTGACCGTGATGGGATTTATGGCGAACGGTATTTCCACGATTATACAAAGCGAGAACTTCTGGAGCTTCTGGAGAAGCATACCGGACTCAGAGTTCTGGATATTTGGACAACACAGGATGTGCGTTCTCATAAAGAGAAAGCATGGTTAAATGTACTGGCAAAAAAAGAAAAATAAGAAACAGAAACATAAATAGCATTTGTCATTTTGGCAGATGCTATTTTCAGTCACAAATGCCCCGGACATAGGAACTGGCGGCGAAAGAACAGGTGTGAAAATTGGCAGAGTGGAAAGAAGAAAAACAGGATCGAATCCCTTTTGCGCATCTGCATGTGCATACGGAATATAGTTTGTTGGATGGTTCCAATAAGATCAAAGAATATGTTGCCCGGGTGAAGGAATTGGGAATGAACAGCGCGGCCATCACCGATCATGGGGTGATGTTTGGCTGCATTGAGTTTTACCGGGCGGCGCTGGCGGCCGGAATTAATCCGATCATGGGCTGCGAGGTCTATGTGGCTCCTGGCTCCCGCTTTGATAAAGAGGCTTCTCATGGGGATGACCGCTATTACCATCTGGTATTGCTGGCGGAAAATAATCAGGGTTACAGTAACCTGATGAAAATTGTTTCCGCCGGTTTTGTGGAAGGTTATTATTATAAACCGCGTGTGGACCTGGAAGTTTTAGAGAAATATCATGAGGGTATCATCGGGCTAAGTGCCTGCCTGGCAGGAGAAGTGGCCCGTAATCTGGCCCGTGGTATGTATGAAGAAGGTAAAAAGGCCGCGCTCCGGTATGAGGCCATTTTTGGGAAGGGAAATTTCTTTCTGGAATTGCAGGATCATGGTATTCCCACCCAGCAGCTTGTCAATCAGCAGTTAGTGCGGATGAGCCAGGAGACGGGCATCGAACTGGTTTGCACCAATGATATTCATTATACTTATGAGGAAGACGCAGCGGCTCACGATATCCTGCTTTGTATCCAAACAGGCAAAAAGGTACAGGATGAGGACCGTATGCGCTATGAGGGCGGTCAGTATTTTGTAAAATCCCCGAAACAAATGGCGGAACTGTTTCCCTATGCGCCCCAGGCACTTTCAAATACCCAGAAGATAGCGGATCGCTGCCATATCGATATCGAGTTTGGGGTGACGAAGCTGCCCCGTTATGATGTGCCGGAGGGTTACACCTCATGGGAATATTTAAATAAGCTCTGTTATGAAGGACTGGAGCAGTTATACAATCCGGTGACGGATGAACTGCGGTCAAGGCTGGAATACGAATTGGGCACCATAAAAACCATGGGATATGTGGATTATTTCCTGATCGTGTGGGATTTTATCCATTATGCCCGTTCACAGGATATTATGGTAGGTCCTGGCCGTGGTTCCGCGGCCGGAAGCCTGGTTGCTTATACGCTGGGGATTACCCAGCTTGATCCGATTCGTTATCAATTGCTGTTTGAGCGTTTTTTGAATCCGGAACGTGTGTCCATGCCGGATATTGACGTGGATTTCTGTTTTGAGCGGCGCCAGGAAGTCATTGACTATGTGGTGCGAAAGTATGGAAAAGACAGAGTCGTACAGATCGTCACCTTTGGTACCATGCAGGCCCGGGCTGTAATCCGGGATGTGGGCCGTGTGCTGGATATGTCCTATGCCCAGGTGGACACCATCGCGAAGATGATCCCCAATGAATTGAATATTACTATTGATAAAGCGCTGACCATGAACCCGGAACTGCGAAGCCAGTATGAAGAGCGTGAGGAGATTCGCCAGCTGATTGATATGTCTAAGCGTCTGGAGGGATTGCCCCGGCATACGTCCATGCACGCGGCCGGAGTGGTGATCAGCCAGAAGGCGGTGGTTGAATATGTGCCCTTATCCAGGGCCTCCGACGGTTCCATTACCACTCAGTTTACCATGACGACCCTGGAAGAACTGGGCCTTTTGAAAATGGACTTTCTGGGGCTTCGTACCTTAACGGTGATTCAGAATGCGGTGCATATGGCGGAGAAAAGCGGCAAAAAAACCATTGATTTGTCAAAGATTGATTATAATGACCCGGACGTGCTGCGGATGATTGGCAGCGGAAAATGTGAGGGTGTGTTCCAGCTGGAAAGCGCCGGGATGAAAAGCTTCATGAAGGAACTGCAGCCCCGGTCGCTGGAGGATATTATCGCCGGTATTTCCCTGTACCGTCCCGGTCCGATGGATTTTATTCCCCAGTATATTAAAGGAAAAAACCATCCGGATCAGATTACCTATGACTGCCCTCAGCTTGAGCCGATTCTGGAAGCCACTTACGGCTGTATTGTGTATCAGGAGCAGGTTATGCAGATTGTTCGTGATCTGGCCGGATATACACTGGGACGAAGCGACCTGGTACGTCGTGCCATGTCCAAGAAGAAGGCTGCCGTTATGGCCAGAGAACGGCAGAATTTTGTCTACGGCAATGCGGAGGAAGGAGTACCGGGCTGTATTGCCAACGGAATTTCCGAGGAGATCGCCAATAAAATTTATGATGAAATGACAGATTTTGCCAAATATGCCTTTAATAAGTCTCATGCGGCGGCCTATGCGGTGGTTTCTTATCAGACCGCCTGGTTAAAATATTATTATCCCGTAGAATTTATGGCGGCTTTGATGACGTCCGTGGTAGAAAATTCCTATAAGGTTTCTGAGTATATTTTGAATTGCCGTCAGATGGGTATACAAATTCTGCCGCCGGATATTAATAAAAGTGAAGGTAGTTTTTCTGTGGAGCCGGAAGGCATCCGCTATGGTCTCTCAGCTGTAAAGGGTATTGGAAAGCCGGTTATGGAAGCCGTGGCGGCAGAGAGAAAACGGGGCGGCGCTTTTACTTCTCTGAAAGATTTTTGTATGCGCATGACTGCTAAGGAAGTGAATAAGCGTACCATAGAAAACTTTATTAAAGCAGGCGCCTTTGATCAGCTGGGCGGTACACGCCGGCAGTTTATGATGGTATATCCCCAGGTAATCGATCAAGTGATTATGGAGAAGAAGTCCTCTATGACGGGACAGATGTCTTTGTTTGATCTGATGGGAGCGGAGGAAAAGAAGAGCTTTGAAATACAGCTTCCCAACGTGGGCGAGTATGACAAAGAAACACTGCTGGCCTTTGAAAAGGAAATGATGGGTATCTATATCAGCGGCCATCCGCTGGAGGAATATGAGCAGGTCTGGCGGAAAAATATTACGGCGGTGACGACCGATTTTTATCCGGATGAGGAGAGCGGACAGCCGAAAGTACCGGACGGTTCCACACAGATTCTTGGCGGAATGATTACGGAGAAAACCATCAAATACACGAAGAACAATAAGATAATGGCATTTTTAACCCTGGAGGATTTGGTAGGCACGGTGGAAATCGTAGTTTTTCCCAGAGATTATGAAAAGAATGCGCACATGATGGAAGAGGATCAGAAAGTATTTATCCAGGGACGCGTGTCTGCGGAAGATGATAAACCGAGTAAGCTGATTTGTGAAAAGATCACGGATTTTCAGGCGATTCCGCGGGAACTTTGGATTCAGTTTCCTGGTAAGGCAGCATATGAAAAGCAGGTACACGCTTTGTATCAGCTGCTGGCTTCTTCTGACGGAAATGATCAGGTGGTGATTTATCTGCGGGCTGAAAGAGCCATGAAGCGCCTTCCGGCATCCCGGAGTATTCATATTGATGAGAATCTTCTGGCAGTTTTGACGAAGGAATATGGTCCGGAGAATGTCAAAGTTGTGGAAAAGAGTATTGAAAAAAACAGGCGTATGCATTAAAATATAAGACGTAATTGAGGGTGCAGGACTGCGTCATCTACGGATGGCTATGCACATAGATGAAGCAAATAGAGAAATAGTGGAGGAAATCATTATGGAAAGCAAAGTCAAAACCATCGGCGTAATGACCAGTGGAGGGGACGCTCCTGGAATGAATGCAGCGATTCGTGCCGTTGTTCGTCGTGGACTCAGTAAAGGAATTGCTATGAAGGGTATCATGAAGGGTTATGATGGCCTGCTGAATGAAGAGATTTTTGACATGACCGCCCGTGACGTATCGGATATTATCGGACGCGGCGGTACCGTTCTTTATACAGCCCGCTGCGCGGAGATGCGTACGGAGGATGGACAGCAGAAGGCCGCAGATATCTGCAGAAAACATGGTATCGACGGTCTGGTTGTTATCGGTGGAGACGGTTCTTTCGCAGGCGCACAGAAATTGGCAAATCTGGGCATCAATACCGTAGGTATTCCGGGAACCATCGATTTGGACATTGCCTGTACAGAGTATACCATCGGATTTGACACTGCTGTAAATACGGCTATGGAAGCTATTGATAAAGTACGTGATACCTCTACTTCACATGAACGCTGCAGTATCATTGAGGTTATGGGCAGAAATGCCGGATATATCGCTCTGTGGTGTGGTATCGCCAACGGTGCGGAAGATATCCTTCTTCCTGAAAAATATGATTATGATGAGCAGAAGATCATCAATAATATTATTGAAAACAGAAAAAAAGGAAAGAAACACCACATTATTATTAATGCGGAAGGTATCGGACATTCCACCAGCATGGCAAGACGAATCGAAGCAGCTACCGGTCTCGAGACCCGTGCTACGATTCTGGGACACATGCAGCGTGGAGGAAGCCCCACCTGTAAAGACCGTGTATATGCTTCTATCATGGGTGCTTATGCAGTGGATTTACTGGCAGCTGGTAAGACAAAACGTGTTGTTGGCTACAGAAATGGTGAATATGTAGACTTCGATATTAATGAGGCGCTGGCTATGCACAAAGATATTCCTGAATACCAGTGTGAAGTTGCCAGTTCTCTTTCTGCAAATTATAAGAAAAACTAAGATGACTGCCCAAAATGAGAAAGAGCAGAAGTATGGATTGAAAATAGCAGCGGTATACCGGACTGGGTGTACCGCTGTTCTGGCATGTATGAAGGGGTGCTCGAAGGAGTATACCTTGCCGTGCGCAGCGCGCCCACCCGAAGGGTATGTATGAAGGGGTGCTCGAAGGAGTATACCTTGCCGTGCATAGCACGCCCACCCGAAGGGTATGTATGAAGGGGTGCTCGAAGGAGTATACTAAGGTATG
>CAYRTA010000084.1:0-10206 GCA_964427045.1 uncultured Hoministercoradaptatus sp.
TTATTTGTATGGTTCTTCCATTATATGCCGGTTGGCAACGATGCTGCCTTAGAGCTGCTGCCGACGCCCAGGCAGCGTGAACTGGTGTACCGCCGAATTCGTGAATACCGGCAGACGAAGCCTATTTTCAGCATGGATTTCCAGAATGATGCAGAATATGTCGGCGGCTGCATTGCAGGCGGACGGAATTATCTGCACATCAACGCGAAGGGGGATGTGGAGCCCTGTGTATTTATCCATTATTCTAACTGCAATATCCATGACACGACACTGCTGGAGGCTCTTAAGAGCCCGCTGTTTATGGCTTATCATGATGGCCAGCCCTTTAATGAGAATATGCTGCGTCCCTGCCCCATGCTGGAAAATCCGGAAAAACTTCGAGCTATGGTAAAGACGACAGGCGCCGTCAATACCGATTATCAAAGTCCGGAGAGCGCGGAGCATCTGTGCGATAAGACGGTGCCATACGCTGAAAACTGGAAAGAAACGGCTGACAGACTCTGGAATAAGTGTGCCGGCTGTGATAAAAGTAAATAGAAAGCATCTTTAAAGAAAAAATAAAGATTTTTGTGCTATACTGTTGATACTTTCAAAACGGGAGGGGATCAACATGCATATTTTGTTGATTGAAGATGACAAAAATCTATGTGAGATGCTGAAATTTCAATTAGAAAAAGAAGGACATACGGTACAGGCCTGTCACGATGGGAGGGACGGCCTGGACCTCCTTTTACAGGATGGTGCGGATTTAGTTTTGCTTGACCGCATGCTTCCGTCTATGAATGGTCTGCTTGTCTTAAAAAAAGCCAGAAGTGCCGGTTTACAGACACCGGTAATTTTAATAACGGCGCTGGGAGAATTATACGATCGCATCGAAGGACTGGATGGCGGCGCCGATGATTATATTGTGAAACCCTTTGCTTTTGAGGAACTGTCTGCCAGAATCCGTTCCCTGGGAAGGCGCAGCGGAAAATGGGAAGACGACGGGCTCCTTACGTATCTGGATGTACAGTATGACTGCAGCCAGAGAATCCTGTCCGGGCCGGAGGGCTCGCTGCTTCTTTCCGGGAGAGAAGGGAGGATGCTGGAGGTATTTCTGCGAAGTCCCAACGTGGTGCTGCGCCGGATGGTGCTGCTATCTCGCATCTGGGGAACGGATGCCGATGTGGAGGAAGGAAATCTTGATACCTATATCCATTACCTTCGCAAGCGTCTTCTTTATGTAAGAAGCACACTGAAAATCAAAACAATCCGCGGCATGGGATATAAGTTGGAGCAGGAGAAAGAAGAGGAGAAACCGCATGTTTAAAAAATTGCAGATACAGATGACACTTTTCGGCGCCTGCATAACCAGTCTTATACTGGTGTCTTTTTCTGTTTTCTGTTTCCATCTGATTCGGGACAATCTGAAATCCACAAGCTACCAGTCCTTTCTTTCTGAAATGAATACGGATATTCTTCATCTGCAGGAGCAGGAGAGCCTTTCTCTGCGCTGGATTGGGCAGCTTCAGGAAAACAGCAATCTTCTGTTCTTTCTATATGATAATCAAAATCCCCTGTATGTACAAAATTATATCAGCCGGTCCCAGGACGAGGAATCTGCGGCATCCATTCAGGACGAACTGCCAGAGGAAGTGATGGATTATGCCGCAAATCAGTATGCCCTGGACATCCGGCTTTCCGTGAAAGGCCAGCTGACAGAACATGTGGAATTTTCCTTTCAATCAAAGGCAGGAGAACAGTTTTACGCATCGGTGGGGCGGATACCGAAAGAAAACGGGCAGTTTGGTTTTGTCATCCTCTATCCTTTGGCTGCCCAGCAGGAAAAAAGTGCGCAGATTTTACTCATGGTCTGCATTCTGGATGTGATTTCTATCGGTCTGCTTTTTTTGTTTTTCTGGTATTTTACGGCAAAAATGATCAGGCCGTTAAAAGAAGCCCAGGAAAAGCAGACCCTTTTTATTGCGTCGGCCTCCCATGAACTGCGGGCGCCACTGGCCGTGTGGATGTCAGGCCTGGAAGTTCTTTCTAAAACGGATGACAGAGAAGAACGGCAGCATTTTACCCATTTGCTGGTGGATGAGGGAGTTCGTATGAAGCATCTGGTGGATGAACTGCTTATGCTGGCCAGGTCCGATTCCCGGAAACTGCAGCTGAACCGGCAAAGGTGCCAGCCAGACAGTCTGCTTTTGGATGTTTACGAAAAATCAGAGCCCGTCGCGGCTAAAAAAAGCATTCATCTTTCCATAGAACTGCCGGAGGAATTGATGGAGGATGCGTTTCTTGATATGCAGCGGATGACCCAGGCACTGGAAATTCTGATTAGCAACGCCCTTTCTTACACCCCCGCACAGGGCCAGGTGCGTCTTTCTCTCTATCAGGAAAGGCAGAGGCTTTGCTTTATGGTTTCCGATACGGGGTGCGGTATTCCCGACCGGGAGAAAACAAAAATTTTTGAGCGTTTTTACCGGTGTGACCAGTCCCGGACCGATAAAGAGCATTTTGGGCTGGGACTTTGCATAGCCAAAGAGATCGTCGAAGCCCATGGAGGAGAAATACTGGTTACGGATGCACCGGGAGGCGGCAGCTGCTTTCGCATTTGGCTTCCTATAAAAGGAACCTTTTGAAATAAAGATTTCTTTAAAGGTTTTTTAAAGATTCTCCAGATACAATAGGGAAAGAAAACGTTACAGCTCATGGTTTCAGACCCTGGGCCGCAGCAAAAAGGAGATGACAGGAATGATGTGGAAAAAAGTAAGCAGTATTATTTTGGCCGGAGTGATGGCCATGACGACACTGGCCGGATGCCAAAGCGATAGCGGCATAAGTACGGCAAATACGAACGGTTCGAATGCAGCCAGTTCGGAAAATAATGCCGTAGGACGGTTTATGGAGGAAGAGGTAGCTCTTCCCGACGGCTATTCTCAGCCAAGAGAAGTGCGGTTACTCTCTGATGGAACGATTTGCGTGCTTGCCGAAAAGGATCAGGCATTTGCGTTACTAAAAAGTAATGATCTGTGTAAAAGCTGGGAAACAGCCGACATAGATGGCGTAGATATGAATATGATGCAGACAACGGCAATTGCGCCGGACGGAGGCGCGGCTTTTGCCATGTACGGCGAAGGTACCGATGCTTTGCTGTATTATGCCGATGCCGAAGGAAGTTTGCATCAACTGAATTTGGAACTGGGTGCGGATAGCGATTACAATGGAATCTGGCAGATGCAATTTGATAAAAATGGTACGCTTTTCGCGACGGATTATAATGGAGCGCTTTTAAAGATTGATCTGGCAGACGGTTCCTTTACCCAGCCTTTTGATTTGGAAGAGAACTTTCTATCCTACTTTGGGATAGCGGGGAATACGCTTTTGGCCGTGTGTGCGCAGGGAGTTTTTCTGTTTGATACGGAAACGGGCAATCGATTAGAGGATGAGACGGTATTAAACGATTTGATTGCTTCCGATGCAAGCTTGCGGGATGTCAGTTCCGATGCGGGATTTCCGTCTGTTTTTGCCGCCAGTACCCAGGAAAATGGAATCCTAATGGCATATGGTGACGGAATCTTTCATATGACAGCTGGCGGAAGTGTCAAAGAGCAGCTGGTGGACGGTTCGATGAACTCACTGTCTGCCGCCGGGTTACTCTTTACTTCCCTTGCCATGGCGGATGAAGATCATTTGTTTTTAACGGTGGCTGACGGAGAAAACCGGTTACTTTGCTATACATACGATGAAACGGCCTCGGCGGTTCCCGAAACGGAATTGACGGTATATTCACTGTATGATTCCGCGGCCCTTCACCAGGGCATCACCGTTTTTCAGAAAGCGAATCCGGATATCTATGTCAATCTGGAGATTGGCCTGTCGGATGATTCCGGCGTGACTCTTGAGGATGCCCTGAAGGCCCTCAGTACGGAGATTTTAGCGGGACAAGGACCTGATGTACTGGTTCTCGATGATATGCCGGTTACCAGCTATATAGAAAAAGGCATTTTGACAGATCTTTCCGATCTGGTGGAAGAGACAGACGGACAGGAAAATCTGTTTACCAATATTGTGGAAGGCAGCAGAGCTGCAGATGGAAATATCTATGCAATGCCGATGCGCTTTTTCGCCGAATTTGTCCTGGGAGATGCCCAAACGGTAGAAGCGGCATCCAGCCTTTCCTCCCTGGCGGACAGAGCCAAGCAGTTAAAACAGACAGGCGACTGTGACCGCGTACTTCCGGAGAAAAGTATCGAAACCCTGCTATATGAATTATACCAGGCCGACAGCGCAAGCTGGCTGAAAGAAAACGGTGAAATCGATATGGATAAAATGGAAGCCTATTTTACGCTGGCGAAGCAGCTATACGATATCGATGGTCCGGGACAGCAGAATTTGTCCATCAATGTCTATAACTACGGAACTATCGACGGATGGTTAGGCGGTACGCTTTCTACCCTGGGAACACTTGCGAAAAATAATATGCTGGAATACGGTACGCTCGTCGGCCTGGATGATTTGCAGTTAGTCTACAGTGTGATGGCACGAACCGGCGATACATATGGTTTACTGAATGGGGGCGATACCCAGTCCTATATTCCCTACTTGCAGTTGGGAGTAAATGCATCCGGTAATGTGGACAATGCAAAAGCGTTTGTCCAGACCCTGCTTAAAAAAGAGGCACAGGAAGATAGTAACGGCTTTCCGGTAAACCGGGCGGCCTATGAGGAACTGGCTCAGAAAAAACTGGAAGAAGATAATGACTATTCATTAGGTGTATCCCTGCAAGGTTCGGATGACGCGAGGGACATGATTGAACTGGATTATGTCACCCTTACCCAGGAACAGATCGATGCCTGCACGAAGATCCTGGAAAGCTTGCAGATACCAGTCCTTACCGACGGCGTCGTTCGAAATCTTGTACTGGAGCAGGGAGAACGCTATTTATCCGGTGAACAATCACTGGAGGATACACTGGAACAGGTAAATAAGAAAGTAAGCCTGTATCTGGCGGAGTAAGGTGCATGATGGCGCGAAGGAAACATTCCGGAATCAATCTGACCCTATGCTGCTTTCTGCTTCCCAGTCTGACCGGGGTTCTGATCTTCTATCTGATTCCCTTTCTGGATGTGGTTCGCAGATCTTTTACGAAATCTATGGGAACGGGTTTTGCCGGATGGGAGAATTACCGGCAGGTATTGACAAACCGCGCCTTTCGGCTGGCGGCCGCCAATACCACCCGGTTCGTCCTGATTTGTCTGCCGCTTCTGCTGCTTTTATCCCTGCTCTTTGCAGCCATCTTAAGTCAGCGGCTTAGGGAGGGGGCGAAACGAAAAGCGGCAGAAGGACAGCCGCCAGAAGGCATAATCCGAAGCGCCTATCTGATACCACAGGCTATTCCGGCGGCGGGTATTGTGCTTTTGTGGCAGGTTCTGTTTGATAATCATGGCTTTCTAAATGCCCTGCTGCAGAAGGCAGGCATTGCCGGCATGGACTGGATGAATACAGAGGGTGCGTTTGGGGTCCTGATCTTTACTTATATATGGAAGAATCTCGGTTATGACGTCATGCTGTGGATGGCCAGCATGGCGGCCATACCGGACAGTATTTATGAAGCGGCACGTGTTGACGGTGCCGGGGAGGGAAGATTGTTTTTAAATATTACCCTGCCAAACCTGAAATCGGCTGCCTTTACCATTGTGGTACTTTCGTTTCTGAATTCCTTTAAGGTGTTCCGGGAGGCCTATCTGGTGGCAGGAAATTATCCCCAGGATAGCATTTACATGCTGCAGCATGTATTTAATAATTGGTTTGTGAATCTTTCCGTTGATAAAATGGCCGCCGGTTCCGTATTACTGGCGTTGGTTTCTTCTGTGTTCGTCGGATTATTAAAGAAAAGCTGGGAGGAAGAGACATGAAACGGTGTATCCAATATACGATATTGCTTAGTTTTGCCATATTGACTGTTTTGCCGGTTGTTTTTTTGTTTGCCGGGCTTTTCATGGATGGAGAAGAGATTTATACCTATTTAAAACCGGTATTTGCCGGTACTTCCGGCTATGCCCGGTGGCAGCTGTTCCCTGCGTATCCTACATTACAGAACCTGGTACAGATACTTCTGGATTCACCGGATTTTTTTCAAATGTTCTGGAACTCCGTAAAGATTACAGGTTTCAGTATGGCAGGACAGCTTCTCTTTGGCCTTCCGGCGGCGTGGGCACTGGCCAGATTCTCTTTTACGGGGAAAAAACTTATTTACAATCTATATATTCTTCTTATGATGCTGCCCTTTCAGGTCGTGCAGCTTTCGGAATATCTGGTATTAAACAGGCTGAATCTGATGGATACCCACATGGCGGTTATCCTGCCGGGGATGTTTTCTACGTTTCCCGTATTTTTGATGATTCGTTTCTTTCAGGGCATTCCGGTGAGCATTCTGGAAGCCGCGCGAATAGACGGCGCGAAGGAAGGCCAGATTTTCTTTCGTATCGGCATACCGCTGGGTTCATCCGGAATTTTGTCTGCCATGGTACTGTCCTTTTTGGAATGTTGGAGTATGATCGAGCAACCCATGACTTTTTTAAAAACGAAGAATTTGTGGCCGTTGTCTCTTTTTTTGCCCGAAATCACGAAAGAAAACGCCGGATTTGCCCTCTGCGCCTCCTTTTTCATTGTTCTGCCCGCCATGCTTGTCTTTTTGGCAGGCCAGGAATACCTGGAACAGGGCATAGGCTTTGCCGCAGTGAAAGAGTAAAGACAGAGGAAGGAAAGGAATATAGAGAATGATAAAAACACAGTGGAAACCAGGAAAAACAGACAGACGTTTTTGGGTACGTATGCTGGCCGGCGTATTGGGCATTGCCCTTTTATTTACCATTTTGTCACGGGTATCCGCCTCCATGACAGTGGCGAGAGTAAGCGCGGAAAATCCTTCGGCAAAGGCGCTTACCCATCCGGTCGAAGCCCAGGGACAAGTAGAAGTAAGAAGAGAGGCGGCAGAAGTTACGCAGGCTGATTTGCTGGTAAAAAGCGTAAGTGTCAGAGAAGGTGAAAGCGTGGAGGCAGGTACGGAATTGTTTCGGGTTGATCTGGAAAGTTTGGCGGAGAAAATGGAAGAAATAGAGAAAGAAATCGAATCACTGGAACTGCAGAACGATGCGCTGGCACAAAATGAATCCCTGGATGCCAGTCAAAGACAAACCAATCTGAACAGAGCCAGAGAGGACTATGCGGATACGACAGCCAAAAATCAAAAATCCGTAGCTTCAGCTAATCAGGCACTGTCAGAGGCCAATCAGGCGTTGAATGAATCTGCTTCCGCTTTATCAGAAGCGGAAAAAGCAGCTGCCAGCCAACAGATTGTTGTGGAAAATCTGGAAAAGCAGCTTGCTGCCTGTACTGCCGCACAGAGCCAGGCAGAAGCAGAGGTGGAGCAGGCGAAGAAAGACGTAGATTCCCAGGAGGCAGTATTAAAAGAACTGCAGTCAGCTGCAAGCCCGGATCCCCAGGCCATTCAGCAGGCGGAAGAGAAACTTTCGGCGCTAAGCGGCGTGCTTTCCGCTAAGCAGGAGGCACTCTCAGAGGCCGCGGAGGCAGTGAAAAATACCGAAGCAGCTTACGAAGCAGCCGCGGCGAAACTGGAAACACTGAAAGAAACCGTAACCGCCGCAAAACAGCAGGTTTCACAGGATCAGGCAGATGTCCGGGGCCAGGAAAGCACCCTTTCCGACACACAGGATACGGCAAAGGAGGAAGAAAAATCGGCTGCCAGGGCGGTAGAAGATGCTGCCATGGGCGGCAGTGCGGATGCCAGCCAGGAGATTAATGAGCTGTCCATTGAAGAATGGCAAAAGAAACTGGACAAACTGAAAACCCTTCAGGACACAGGAGGCGTTGTAAACGCATCACAGAGCGGTATTGTTACGAAGCTTTATGTGGAAGCAGGACAAAAAACCACCGATACGGCGGCCGTCATGCTGGGCGATATCACTTCCGGATTTTTATTTACTGCGCTGATTGACAAAGACGACGTGGAATATGTGTCGGTCGGAGATATGGTATCCGTCAAAGGAGTGGGAAAGACTGCGGAAGATTGCCCGGTCATTTCCCTGAAAGCAGATGAAACCGGAGAACAGGTGACTGTGACGGCGGAACTGAAATCCGGTACGTTTACAGCCGGAGAAACCGCCACGATGGAGGCCGGCCGGACTTCGGAACAATATCCTTACACCGTCCCGGCGTCTGCCCTTTTGCAGGAGGACAACAAAACTTATGTGATGGTCGTGGATACAGAAGAAACTGTACTTGGCTCTCAGTACATTGCACGTAAGGTCGAGGTGGATCTTCTCGATAAAAATGCAGTGTATGCCGCTATAGAAAGCGAATCCTTATCAGAAGATACCTTAATTATAACGGAGCAGGACCGTTACGTGGAGGCAGGGGATAGAATCCGTCTGAAAGAGCAATGAAGATAGTAAGATGGATTGGACTGGCTGCGGCAGCATTGCTGCTTTTTATGGGATGTTTTTATCGAAATGCAGCCAAAGAAATACTTCCCTGTGTCATACTGCGATCCCAGGAGGAAGGTTTTTCAGTGAAAAATTTCCTGTCAGATTCAGAGACCGAAACGCCTTACACCTTTACGTTATGGGAACAACAAGACGATGTTTCCATCAGTTCTGTTATATTAGGAAAAACCGCCCAGGCCGACTTGCTGAAAATTTATGGCCAGTCCCGCCTGTTACTCCCCTACGGAAAAAATCTTTTGCGGCAGGATACAGAGGGGTGTCTCATCGGAGCCGCCCTGGCAAAAGACCTGTTTGGTTCAGAACAAGCAGAAGGACAACAACTTTTGGCGGACAACAGAATATTAACTGTCCGTGGCGTAGTACAGACCCCGGAGCAGATCATAATCTGCGAGACCGATACGGCCGGCGCGTCGTACACACCGGACCACATCAGCATCGCCATGCCGGATGACAAAGATGCAGCTTCCTTAGCCGCCGCGTTCATGAGCTACTATGGCATATCATCCACGGCAGTCCGCTACGACTATTATCTTAATCCGCTGCCCCTTTGGGAACTCGTCCCGGGAAAGTGGTCTGACTTTGCCGGCTGGAAAGACAAAATCGCCGCTTATCAAAAAGCACTCTGGCTTTTGGAAACCACCCCCAAAAGCTGCATAGAGGAACTCTATCTGCAAAAAATCAGGAGCAGCTACCTGTATCTGTTCTTCGGAACCGTGCTGGGTATAGGAGTACTTTTAAGAAGGAGAACCTGATCCGCCCTTTTATTGTATTTGGTAAATTGAAAGTAAGAGGGGACAAAGGTCTGCAGATTTGATAAATAAAGTATTTGAAATTTAGACATTTGGATCAGATGACGAGAAGAGAAGGCATTACACCAACGTAATGTCTTTTCCTGTTTAAGAAGAGAATTGTGTGGTATGAGAGATTGGACTGGCACCAGAGCAGTGTAAAGAAACACAAAGATGAGAATAGATTGTATGGTTGACATTTAATTACGCAGGCTATAAAATAGACCTTGTCTTAGATAAAATTAAATGGTATGAGAAACTAAGAGGAGAGCATATGAAGAACAAATTATTGACGATTATGTTGTTATTAACGCTGGCAATGTCTATGGGTGCTTGTGGTGCAAACAGCGAAGCTAATACTCAGGACGGACAGTCTGCAGAGGATCAGACTGAGGATTCTGCTGAAGGGGTTATCGAAGAAAGTGTTAAGGCTGAGGACGATACGGGTATGGAAAATATCAAGTATCTTACTTGCAGCGTGGAGGATCTGATAGCCGGTCTGGCCGATGGAGAAGAGGCCGCGAACGAAACTTATATGAACCAGCATGTTGAATTAACGGGTATCTATGGAGGATATCAGGCTGATACATCCAGCGAAGTAACGATGGAATGGTTTACGTTAAATTCTACCGATGGTTCGGACGGTGAGATCAAATGTTATCATTTAGTATATGAACTTCCTTATGATACGCTGGAGGAAGCTGTCCAGGGAATAGAAGTCGGTGACACAGTAACGATCAAGGGCCAAATTTGCGGTGTGTCTGCAGATTGGGGCTATATGGTAGATATTATCGAAATTGAAGAATAAAGTTGGAAGTCATAAGATTTCAATTGAGGCGAAAAGATTATTTCCACTTTGAATCAATAGAGAAAAGTGGCATTTACTCTTACGGAATAGGGTAGAT
>CAYRTA010000085.1:0-10112 GCA_964427045.1 uncultured Hoministercoradaptatus sp.
CACTCATCTTCGTATGGCAATGCAGTTCCACCCGCTTCTGCGGACTGTTATCCATGCGGGTTTTCTGAAAATTGGCAATTTTTTTCATCCCCTGCAGGGAACCAATGGTGATTTCATGATCAAATTTATCAATGGTGGTAACACCTTTCAATTTCAAAAAGCTGCCCGGCTTAATTGCTCCCTTGATCTCCGGAACCTGCTCATTATGTAAAAATAGTTTGACCGAAATCGTATCGGTAAAATCTGTGATATTGAAGATAAAAATAGTCTTTTCATTCCGGATTTCTCTGGTATCCACAGACGTCACTTTTCCCCGAATGGTCACCTCACCGATTTCTCCGGCGATGGAATCAATGGCAATTGCCTCATCGTTAAAATCTCTTCCATAGATCACATCCGGATTGTCGGAGCGTTTCAGCGGTCTGGGACCGGAAGGCTCAAAGCCCCGGTTTCTGCGAAAATCGCCCCGGTCCGCACGCCTGAAACTGCCCTTGCTTCCAAAGGAAGATTCGGACTTTTCGCCCCCGCCTGCTCTCTGGCCTTTCATCTGGGTAGTTTTTGCGGCCGTTTCTGTCTTTTCAGCCTTTTTCACGGCAGCGGCAGTATCCGGCGTCCCCGCAGACTCCACCGCTACATTTTCCTTACCCGAAACAGCCTCATCCCAGGCCGGATTTTCCTCCCGCATCTGCTTTTTGCCGATCTTCGAATGGATTAGAATCTGGCGGGCCTCCTGCTGAATCAGTAATTCACTGTTTTTTCGTGTTTTACTTTCTTCCGGCCGGTAAAATTCCGTATGGATCACCAAATCAAAACCACAGCGCTCACAGAAAATCTTTTCCAGAATCTGCAGCAATTCCTCTTTTTTTTGCCGGCTGATCACCGAATCCAACAGTGCCAGTTCCATGACGTGCGGCTGGGAAAACGCAATCTTCGCCGTAGCAAACAGATTGTACTCCAGTACGCTATAATGCTTTAATTCCAACAAAATGCTGGGTTTATATACCGAAAGAAAATTCTCCGGCGTATATTGACCGGATAATTGGAATTTTTCAATAATTTTCACTTTCAGCGGCGCATCGGAAAAAAACTGTCCGGCAATGGCTCTCTCCAAATCATATATGTACTTTTTCTGTATCCACTGACTGCTGATAAGATAAACCCGCAGGCAATCCTTCTGCGGGTTTATCGCTACTTTTCTAACCTTCACAGTATGAAGTAACTGCTCCAGTTCCATATTAACTTGCAGTTGTGGGAATACGTCCAGAAACTCTTTTTCTGCCATAAATCCCTCACGTTCTATTGCTGCCAGTGAAGCAATTCCTGACGCAGCGCGTCCAGAAGTTCTCCCTCCGGCATTTTCCGTACAATTTCACCTTTTTTGATCAACATGCCGACGCCTTTTCCCCCGGCAATCCCGATATCCGCTTCTTTCGCTTCTCCGGGACCATTGACCACACAGCCCATAACGGCTACTTTAAGATCTAACGGAATATCCTGTACCATGGTCTCCACCTGATTGGCCAGCCCGATCAAATCGATCTGCGTTCTTCCGCAGGTGGGACAGGATACGACTTCAATACCGCCCTTTCTCAAATTCAGAGTTTTCAAAATACGTTTGGCGGATTTCACTTCCTCCAGCGGATCGCCGGTTAAGGACACCCGAATCGTATCACCGATTCCCTGATACAAAATAATACCAAGGCCCACCGCCGATTTTATATTTCCGGAGAACAACGTTCCTGCCTCCGTAATCCCCACATGCAGCGGGTGATCCGTCTGTTCTGCTATCAACTCATGTGCCCTGGCACACATCATCACATCCGATGACTTGATGCTGATGACCAGGTTGTCATATCCCATATCCTCAATGATCTTCACCTTATCCAGCGCACTTTCCACCAGACCTTCGGCTGTCACTCCATGGTATTTCTCTACCAGTTCCTTTTCCAGGGAACCACTATTCACGCCCACCCGGATGGGTATCTGCCGTTCTTTCGCCACATCGATGACTGCCCGGATCCGTTCCCTGCTGCCGATATTGCCAGGATTGATGCGAATCTTATCTGCGCCATGTTCCATAGCCGCAATGGCAAGCCGGTAGTCAAAATGAATGTCAGCCACCAGCGGTATTCGAATCTGCTTCTTGATCTCTCCCAGCGCCGCGGCGGCCTCGGATGTGGGCACCGCGCAGCGGATAATCTCACAGCCGGCAGCTTCCAGCGCCTGAATCTGGGCCACCGTCGCTTTCACATCTTCCGTCTTCGTATTCGTCATCGACTGAATCAGAATGGGATTTCCCCCGCCGATGACGCGGCTGCCAATCGTAACTGTTTTCGTATGATCTCGATACATAACCAGATTATCGAACCTCCAGAAGTTTATTCTTTAATTCATCTTCCATCTTACGCAATTCCACTTCTGCACTTGCACGTTTCGCACGTCCATCTGCCTGAATCTGCATAACTTCATCCAGCGTGGAAATTAACGTCTCATTGGTATGCTTCAGCGTTTCCAGATCCACGATACCACGTTCGGATTCCTTGGCTGTTTCTACGGCTGCCATTTTCAGCTTGTCCGCATTCTTTCTCAATAATTCATTAGTCATATCTGATACGGCACGCTGGGCCTGGGCTGCCTGATTGGCATGTTCCACACCTAATGCCAGTACCATCTGGCTCTTCCACAGCGGAATCGTATTGACAACCGTGGACTGTATTTTTTCCACCATCAGGGTATCGCTGTTCTGTACCAGGCGAATCTGCGGCGCAGTCTGAATAGACACCATACGGGTCAGCTCCAGATCATGGATTTTCTTCTCAAACCGCTCGCACATGGAACTTAAATCCCTGGCCGCCTGGGCATCTTCCGGAAGCCCGGTTCTCTTTGCCTTATCCAGCAGCTGGGGGAGTTCAGTCTCCCGCACCTCAGTCAGTTTCTTCTTGCCCGCCAGTATATACATGGTCAATTCTTTAAAATAGACCAGATTTTGCTCATACATTTTATCCAGCAGTGCCACGTCCTTCATCAACTGTATCTGATGACCTTCCAAAGCCTCGCAGATTTTATCCACATTGACTTCGGCTTTGGCGTATTTGGTCTTTATGACACTGATTTTGTCCGCCGGTTTTCTCAAAAAGGAAAAGAACCCTTTTTCCTCTTCGTCGGCATCAAAGCTTTTTAATTCTGTTACCACACCGGCCAGCATATTTCCCACTTCGCCCAGATCTTTGGTTCTCACATTCTCCAATGCCGTTTCCGAAAAATCAGCCATCTTCTTTTGCGTACCTGAGCCATACTGCAGGATTCCATTACTGTTTCGAATATCTATCTGCTTGGAAAAATCCTCCACCATTTTCTTTTCCTGCTCGGAAAGCATACTATCATCCATATCCGGCGCCTGCTGCTCAACAGGAGTTACTTCTTCCTTCGTCTCCGGCATCGGATCAAATGTTAATACGGGGGCTGCAACAAAATCTTTCACTTCACTCATGGTTCTCCTCCTTATGTTCTGTATTTGTATTTATAGTAAAATCCTTTCCAATTAATCCTTCCTGAGCAAACATGGAATGCAGGACCGTAATATCGGAAGAAATATCCATAGCCCTTTCATCAAAAAAGCTGGAAAGCAAGTTCTCAAAGGCCTGGTTAATGGTATCCAGCGTCGCCTCAATCTCCTGCTTGGTCTTTTGCATACTTTCGCTGGGAACCGGGTCTTTCTCCACTTCCCGGTACGCATCCAATAACTTTCGCACCGTGGGCAGATAATAATTCATAAATTTCCTTAAATCCCCCGCAAGAGACGGATTTTTTTCCACCTCATCAAAAATCCGGCTAATAATCAGTTCCAGACGGGATAATTTGGCGGAAATCTCTTCCCCCGGAATATCATCGTTGCATTCCCGGATATAACGGATATAATTTCGTCCCTCCGTCAGTACCTTCTGACATTCTTCCGGAAGCTGGGCCTGCCTGGATTCCTCCAGCTCCTGACGGGCTTTCTGATCTCTCGCCTGTTTCTGCACTTCCAGATACTGCTTATACATTTCATTGGTGACGATCAGGCAGGTGCACTGCTCATCCAGATGGCCCTGCAAAAACATCCGTTTATCAATCATCTTTTCCAGATCACGGATAACATAATCCTTATCTTTCCCTACCCGGCCAGCCAATTCTTCAATGGAACAGTACGCCCTGCTGCCAATTTGCCGCACATAAGAACGAAACCGTTTCACTCTGCCGCGGATTTTACTTCCCGCAATGCCGAAAACTGCGGAAGCAGCTGTCAAAACACTCATCACACCAGTAGTAATTGGCCAGGCCACAGAATTATCCACCAACATGGTGATACCGAAACTAAATGCCAAAATGCCAAATAATCCGGTCATACCGTAGCCGGCGATTTCCATCAGAAGGCCGGAAACCTGTCCCGGCGGATTCTGCCGATAGACCGCAGGCAGCTGGGGGGCAGGGTTCACCACGGTCTGCTGCTTTCGCTGTACCTGTCCATTGGGCTGATAGAGCGGACCTTCTCTCCGGTACTGTGTAGTCGTATACGTGCGGCGCAAACGGTTTGCGCGCCATTCATTCACCGATGTACCGGAAGCATGAAAATCCCGGGCCGTCTGAGTCCCCGTACGTACCCCTTCCTTCACAGCTTCCACCGAATCGGCAATCGTATCCTTTACTTTATCATTTAACTGGCGAAAATCTCCGGTCGTAATGGCGTCCTGCACCACATTCCAAAAATCATCTGACCGATTATCATAATCCTTGTTTTCCATAAATACTCACCCATTCATACTGGTTTCCATGTATAGTTTCCATGTATAGTTCCATATTACTTATGCTTTTCTTACATACTTTAAAAAGGCATATTCCAAATCAAAATACGTCTGTTCTTCGCTGCTTTCAGCAATCTGCCATTCCGGCGCCTGGTCTAAATCAGGGAAAAACGTATCTGCCTCAAACGCATAATCAATTTTCGTCACATGGGCGACGGAAACGTAAGGCAGCAATTCCGCATAAACGGCTCCGCCGCCGATAACATAGATCTGGTCATCCTCATACGCTTTCAATGTCTCCAATAATTCCGGAATGCCGTGCACCACAATTCCACCCTTGACCTGATAATCAGGATCGGAGGTCAGCACAATGTTAGTCCTGTTTTTCAGCGGCATTCCATTGGGAAAACTCTCCAGGGTCTTTCTTCCCATGACCACCACTTTGCCGGAAGTCTCCTGCCGGAAAAATTTCATGTCCGAGGGAATACTGACCAGAAGCTTATTATTCTTTCCGATTCCCCAATTTTTATCTACTGCAACTATCAGATTCATCATTTTCTCCTTAAACCGCTATGGGAATATTTTTTATCTGCGGACCTGTTACATAATTTTCCACAATCAAATCATCAGAAGTAAATGCATAGAAATCATCGATATCCGGGTTTAACTTAACCGTCGGCGCATCGAAAGTCGGACGGCTGATCAATTCCTGCACCAACGGAATATGCCGGTCATAAATATGGGCATCCGCTATGACATGAAGCAGTTCGCCGGCTTTCATATGGCATACCTGGGCAAACATCATCAGCAGCAGCGCATACTGACATACATTCCAATTGTTGGCCGCCAGCACGTCATTCGACCGCTGATTCAGCACCGCGTTCAGCACCAATTGTTCGCTGTCCCGTTCCTTCGTCACATTGAAAGTCATGGAATAAGCACAGGGATACAAATTCATTTCATGCAGATCCTGATGCACGTATAAATTCGTCATAATACGCCGGCTGTAAGGATTGTGTTTCAAATCATACAATACCCGGTCCACCTGATCCATCATGCCTTCCTTATACTGATGCTTCACGCCCATCTGATACCCATAGGCCTTTCCGATGGAACCATCCGCATCTGCCCAACTGTCCCAGATATGAGGCTTCAAATCATGAATGTTATTGGATTTTTTTTGCCAAATCCAGAGAATCTCATCAAAGGCACTCTTCAATGCCGTACGGCGCAGGGTAATAGCCGGAAATTCCTTAGACAAATCATAACGATTAACAACGCCGAAGCGCTTGATCGTATATGCCTTCTCTCCCGTATCCTCCCAAACCGGACGAACCTTTTCGCCTTCCGTGCTGTAACCGTTTTCTATAATATCCCGGCACATCTTGATAAACAGAGTATCTGCATAACTCATATATTGAAATCTCCTTTGTCCGCACACAACTTTTTTATGCACTCACTTTATATTATAATATAGCCACCCCACGGATTCAAGTGCGGCAATGTTTATTTTTGACAATCCTGCCGGTAATGCTTATTTTTGACAATCCCTCTAAATCATGTTATAGTGGCCGGGAGGTGAGTCTTATGAAACGTATTATAATAGCGCTTTTAAAGCCATTATCCTTCTTGCCGGCAATTTGTATTATGTACATGATTTATTCTTTTTCCGCACAGACAGGTGACCAATCCAGCCAGCTAAGCTATCAGGTCAGCCGGATCATCGTACAAACCGGCGCCGAGATTCTGGACAAGGATTTAACGGAAGACGAAATCAATTATTACATAGAAAAATATCATTATTATATCCGCAAGCTGGCTCATATGACCGAATACTGTATTCTGGCCATTTCCATTGCCATCCCTCTGTACACTTACGGTTTACGGGGATTCTGGCTGGTACTCTTTGCCGGCTTCATCTGCTGCGGCTTTGCAGCCTCTGATGAATACCACCAATCTATGGTAGGCGGCCGGACTCCATCCAAAAAAGATGTGCTTATCGACAGCGTCGGTGTTTTCATTGGTATTTACATTACCCGCATATTGGGCTGGACCTTCTTCACCCACGGCTCCCGGCGGCGCAAACGAAAATCTGGCCCTTCCGGACGCCAGAACAACAAACGGCATTAAACATTAAAAAAGAGAGCGGCCGGGCAATCGTTAATACATATGCCCGCTTACGCCCTCTTTTTCGCTGCCAGGCATACGAAAGGAAGCTTTAGCCTTTTCTATTTTTCTTTTACCGTTTCCAGTTCTTCGTCTTCTTTCAATGTTTCCTTTTTCTCATCTGCTGATTCGGAATCCTTTTTGGGCTCCTCCGGCGTCCTCTGGAACGTATCGCAAAGCCAGCGCAGCCCGCCAATAATATCCTCCCGGAACTCTCCCGGCAGCATACGCCACTTCCAGTTATTCCCTACCGTAGACGGATGATTCATACGTGCCTCGTTTCCGCGGCACAACAAATCCCATATGGGAATGATCGCCAAATCAGCTACACTGGCCAATGCCGCACGAATGAAATCCCAGGAAATATCCTCCCATGGCCGGTCGTAATTATTCAAATATGCCTTTGTATACTCTCTTACCCAATCCTGCAAACCATAATACCAGGATTTGGTTGTGTCATTATCATGGGTACCCGTATACACAACACAATTTCTCTTATAATGATGCGGCAGATAAAAATTCTTCGAACCGGAATCAAAAGCGAACTGCAGAACCTTCATTCCCGGATAACCGCTTTCTTCCAGCAATTCAAAAACCCGCTCATCCAGCGTTCCCAAATCCTCGGCAATCACATCCTTCTCACCCAGTTCGGCCTGCAAAACCCGGAACAAATCCATACCTGGACCTGGCTCCCAATGTCCATTCTTCGCCGTCTTGTCCCCTGCCGGAATCGAAAAATAATCTGAGAATCCACGGAAATGATCCAAACGAACCGTATCATATAATTCAAAACAACGTTTCATTCTTTGAACCCACCAGCGATACCCCGTTTTCTTATGATATTCCCATGCATAAAGGGGATTTCCCCATAACTGGCCGGAATCTGAAAAGGCATCCGGCGGACAACCTGCCACGGCCGTAGGAATATGATCCTCATCTACCTGAAATAATTTCGGATTTGCCCAGGCATCCGCACTGTCAAGCGCCACATAAATCGGCAAATCTCCAATAATCGTAATTCCCTTTTTATTTGCATATGCCTTGACCTTTTTCCACTGTTTGTCAAATTCATACTGCATAAAACAATAAAATTGAATTTCTTCCTTTAAATCCTCTCTGGCCGCTTCTATAGCCTTCGGATCTCTGGTACGCAATTCCTCACTCCAACCGGTCCAAAGCGCACCGCCCTGGCTATTTTTGATAGCCATAAACAAACAATAGTCATCTAACCATTCTTGTTCAGCTTCACAAAATGCTTCAAATTCTTCATCCGGCTTAAAGCGGGAAAAAGCCTTGCGCAGCAAGGGATAACGGGACAGATACATTTTTTCATAATCTACATACTGTTCACTTCCGCCCCAGTCACTGGATTCACACTCCCATTTTTCAAGAAGCCCCTCTTCCGTCAGAGTAACTAAATCAATAAAATACGGGTTACCCGCAAAAGTAGAAAACGGCTGATAGGGAGAATCCCCATATCCGGTTGGCCCCAAAGGCAATACCTGCCACTTGGCCTGTCCCGCCTTTACCAATTGATCTACAAACTCCAACGCTTCTTTAGAAAAGCAACCAATTCCATACTTTGACGGCAAAGAAGAAATCGGCATCAATACACCACTTGCTCTCATAAAAACCTCCCCGGTATCATAGTTCTGTATACGACAAACAAAAGAATCCTGCTCCGAAGGAATCTCCGTCTTCGGCGGGTCGCATCAGCGACATCACTCCTTCCCGCCGCAGCGCGATCCTGCGCGGAGCACTTCAAAAAGAGACAGTCGTACTTAATAACCATAACATACCTCTCCACACATTTCAAGAAATTTTCAAAACACTATTGACAAAACCAAAAACCTATCTTATAATGTCTTTTGTTGTGAGACAATCACGATGTGTGCGTTTAGCTCAGCTGGATAGAGCGTTTGGCTACGGACCAAAAGGCCGGGGGTTCGAATCCTCTAACGCACGTCAATAAAGCCCTTAAAATAGGGAAAAAGAAAAGCAGTTACTTTCGAGTAGCTGCTTTTCCTTTTCACACGCAGGATTCTTTTTTATTTGGCTAACGTTTACGTGTGTATATTCCATGTTTCCTCACAATCAGCTCTTTTTCATACCCTTTTCTTCTTCCATTCCCTGGCATTGCCATACTTTTGATACGCTCATCCAGCACATTCTCATTTAAGTATTAATATATTTTTTTAATATATCCTTCAAACTTATATAAATATCATCTAACTTTTGACTTTCCAGAAAAATTTTAATTTTCCACTCATCAATATCTTTACGCAAATCAATCTTTGCATTTTCTGGATAATTATCTCTGCTTAGCCACCCAATTTTCATTTGAGTACCAAATGAATTAATTTTTATAAAATCACAGATCTGTATAGCCTTATTCACAATACTTTCTTCATTGCTTTTTAAACTGATCCACTCATATTTTAAAGGTACAGCATTATCTTTCATAAATTGATGTATCTTAATAATATACTCATCTGATATATTTCCACCACTGAAAAAAGTCTCTTTTCTCAATGCATCCACATATTCAATCAGTAATGCTACGTATTTGCTCACCTCTATACACTCATCCTTTTTACGGTAGTATTTTGTTACAACAATTCCGGTAATACATCCACTAAAAATTCCAGTAACTATACTTATAATTACACTAATTACTATATCTCCACATGTCATACTCACATCCATAATTTATCCTCCCTATGCATTTTGGTACTATAAAGTTTTACGGCCCTATTTTTGATGAAAGCTTATATTTCCAAAGGTTACACCACTTTTTGCAAATAAAAAAGCAATGACTACTTTTTCGCGTATAATACAAGTGACCAAACTCAATAAAATACGAAAGGTAAATCATTGCTTATGGATAACATTATACATACTACAAACCTTCCAACGAGCTGACCGCCGATGAAAGATCTTATACTTTTGTGAGCATTTCATTTCTGTTGGTATGGTTCTACCTTTTCCCGTATTTCGCTTATCAATCTATGTACCGTTGTACACGGACACATTTCTGATGGTT
Source organism: uncultured Hoministercoradaptatus sp. (assembly GCA_964427045.1). Taxonomy (GTDB): domain Bacteria; phylum Bacillota; class Clostridia; order Lachnospirales; family Lachnospiraceae; genus Oliverpabstia. The sequence goes on from CAYRTA010000085.1 coordinate 9,991, forward strand.
TATCTATCCCGTCTCTCAAATATTGTGCGAGACGGGATTCCGCTATTTTAATGGCTTCTGTTACATTACCATAACGGTTCAACATAGTATAAATCTGACTGCTGGACTTTTTATATTCCTGT
>CAYRTA010000086.1:0-10029 GCA_964427045.1 uncultured Hoministercoradaptatus sp.
GGTATTTCCGTCTTTTAATTATTCAGTTGTAACACATGTATTGTAAACCTACAGTATATTTTGTGTCTTACAATTTTTAGACTTGACATTGGAATCGTTAGTACGCACAATAGAGATATCTTGGGCAAAGGTATTGAATATATATGAATACATGGAAAAAGGAATATATCCAGAATCAGGATATTTTATATGAGGACAGGGATATTTTGGTATGCAGGAAGCATGCGGGTATAGCAGTGCAAAACGCCAGAGTTGGCCAAATGGATCTGGAAAGTGCTCTGAGAAATTATCTGCGGGGCGCTTACGTAGGCATTGTGCAGCGGTTAGATCAGCCGGTTGAGGGAGTATTGGTATTCGGAAAGACACCCAAGGCCACAGCAGCGCTGAACCGGCAGCAGCAAAATCATGTAATGAAAAAATGGTATTTGGCCGCATTTTGCCAGGGCGGCAAAGAGCAGGAGGGTTACCTGGAAGATTATCTGATGAAAGATAGCAGGACAAACTGTTCCCGGGTGGTCGATAAGAAAACGCCCGGCGCCAAACGGGCGGCGCTGACTTATCAGGTGCTGCGTCCGGCAACGGAACAGGAACCGGGAGTGGCGAAAATACAGTTGGAAACCGGCCGGCACCACCAGATTCGGGTGCAGATGGCTCATCACGGTATGCCGTTGTGGGCGGACCGGAAATATCATACGGACCTATGTCAGGCGGAATTATCAGAAACGCTTGGTTTGTGCGCATATCGGTTGGAATTTTTACATCCGCGGACGCAGCAGAAGATGGATTTTCAGATCAAACCGGAACATGTGCGCCTTAGATGACAGGTCTTATGATAAATTAAGATTTGTTTTCTGGACTATTTTATGATTTCATGTATAATGAAAAAGGACAGCAGAAGGATAACAAATGAAAAAGGACAGCAGAAGGATAACAGAAGTATAAGGTTGTAAGGCAGGTAGATATTATGAAAAAAATTGCTGGATTATTGATAACTTTGGGATTAATGGGAATGCTTATGACTGGCTGCGGTGATTCATCGCAGGATCAAGATAAAACGGAAAATGCAGCCGATACAGAGAGTGATACGGAAGTGACAGAGGAACCTACCCAGGAACCGGAAGGGGAAGAAGAGGAACCGGAACCGGATACGGAAGAGGAGCAGGAACCAGATGAGGAAGTACCCTTGCTTAGTCTTCCGGATGGACAAGATCTGAAGGCGGATTATACATCGGTAGAAGGAATGCTGCTGGATCCCGGTGCACAGATTGCTTTTGTTGTGAAGGATACAAAGAGCGAATATTGGAAAGAATTAAGATCAGGAGTGGAACAGGCAATCAGTGATCTGAATGAAGTGCTGGGTTATACCGGCAGCGATAAGGTGTTTGTGACCTTTGAGGGTCCAAAGGATGAACTGGGCGTCGATGAACAGGTCAATATATTGGACGCAGTAATTACAGAAAATCCGGCGGCTATTTGTCTGGCGGCAGTGGACCGGAACTCCTGCGTGGCCCAGTTAGAGGCGGCCGATGAAAATGAGATTCCCGTAATCATTCTGGATTCCGGTGTGGATGATACGAATTTATATGATATTACCTGTATGATGGATAATTATGCGGCAGGTAAGGAAGCGGCGATTCGCCTGTGCGAGGCCATCGGCGATGAGGGACAGATAGCAGCACTTGGTTTTTCGGAATTGAGCCAAAGCTGTGCGGAACGTCTGCAGGGATTTGAAGATGAAGTGACAGAAAATCATCCGGATGTTGAGATTGTGGACATTTCTTATGAAAGTGCAAAGGCGGACAGTCCCAGCGGTACGGATCTTATGGAAGCAGTGCTGACACTTTATCCGGATCTGAAAGGTTATCTTACCACGGATGAGGAAAGCGGTGCGGAAGCATTGAGCGTGCTGGCGAATCATACGAATAAGAATGTGCAGCTGGTAAGCTTCGGCGGAGGAACAACCCAGGTGAATGCGGTGAAAGACGGAACGATGTTGGGGCTGATTGGACAGAATCCTTATACCATGGGTTATGTTTCCGTGGTGGCGGCAGCGCGCGCCATTCGTTATTTGGATATGGATGAAAAAATTGACACCGGTTTTTGCTGGTTAGATGCCGATACCATTGAGTTAGAGGAAAACGCTGGCTATTTGTATTAGAAACTCCGGTTTTGCGTATTGGCTGTCGTTTACATGGTTTGTCTCGTGGGATAGCCGCGGGCCAAACGGTGACGACAAATTTAACAAAATGGTTGTCAGGGGTTTGCTAAGTTGGTTACTTTGTGGTAATATTGTAAAAATATAGAAGGTGGTGATAGAGTGTTAGAAGAGACCATTAAAGCAGTGCAGCGTGCGGAGGCCGAGGCCGATCAGATCATAAAAGACGCGGCAGCACAGAGCGCTGTGATTGTGGATGCGGCAAAGAAGGCCGCTGCACAGTTGAAGGAGACGAAAATACAGGAGGCAAAAGAGCAGGCCAAAGCAGCAAAAAAGCGTGCGGAAGCAGATGCCAATGAAGAATTCGTTTCTGTTGATGCAAAGATTCAAGAGGAAATTGCTTCATTAAAGAGGGAAGCATCTGGCAAAGGGGCGCAGGCAGTTGACGAGGTAATCCGTCACTTGTTTTGACGTGCTTTTTTTTTAACGGAAAAGGAGGGATGCGGATATGGCAGTATTGCAGATGCGGCGATTCAGTATCTGCGCGCTGAAAAAAGACCGTAAGGCCATTTTGGAAGAACTTCAGGCTCTCGGTGTGACGGAAATTGATACTTCTGTGATCGAAGAAGAAGGTCTTCAGAAAATGAATACGCTGGAATCCAGGCAGATTTTTGAAAAACATGCAGGGATGGCGGAACATGCGCTCGATGTACTGCAAAAATATGCTCCAGAGAAAACATCAATACTGAGTTCACTGGCGGGGAAGCCATTGATTGAGAAGGCGGAATATGACCAAATCGCAAATAACCGGGATGTGTTGATGCGGAAGGTAAATTTGCTGACGAATCTTAATAAGCTGATCTCAGAGAATACTGCAGCTATTGCAAAGATGGAAGGACAGATCGAGGCGCTTACGCCCTGGATGTCGCTGACGGTTCCCATGTCTTATAAGGGAACACAGAAGACAGAAGTCTGGATTGGTACGATGTCGAAACCGATGACATTGGAGGAAATTCGGACGGCTGTGGGAGAGCAGGAGCCGGATTTGGATGCGTATGATGTGGATATCTTATCTACGGACAGGGATTTGACGTATATTGCGGTAACCTGTTTAAAGGAGGATGCGGAACAGTTAGAAGCTGCATTTCGAGCGGCAGGATTTGCCCGGCCGTCTCAGATATCCCAGAAGGTGCCTTCCGTACAGAAGGCGGATCTGGAAAATGAGATTCAAAAACTGAAAGACGAGACAGACCGGACGGTTGCGAAGATTAATGAGTTGAAAGATTACCGGAAAGAACTTCGCATGGTAGCCGATTATTATCGAATCCGGGCTGATAAATATCAGGTTTTGGGCCAGCTTCCACAATCGAAGAATGCATTCTTTGTCAGCGGCTATGTGCCGGAAGAGGCAGTGAATCTGCTGCAGAAGAAAATCGGTGATGTTTACCAATGTATGGTAGAAACAGAGGATATCAAAGAAGAAGAGGAACCGCCAGTAATTTTAAGGAATGGAAAAATTTCTTCTTCTGTAGAAGGCGTTTTGGAGTCCTATGGTCTGCCGCACAAAGGCGAGGTGGATCCTACCAGGATTATGTCTTTCTTCTATATTATATTGTTTGGTATGATGCTCTCTGATGCAGCCTATGGTTTGCTGGTATTTTTAGCTTGTTTTATTGCGCTTAAGAAGTTCCCCAGGATGGGAGAAGGGCTTGCAAAATCCCTGAAACTATTTATGTACTGCGGAATTTCCACTTTGGTGTGGGGTATATTGTTTGGCGGATATTTTGGAAATATTGTAGATATTGTATCAGAGGTTTACTTTGGACATACGGTGACGATTCCGGCGCTCTGGTTTGTACCTCTGAATAACCCGATGAAACTTCTGATTTTCTCTCTGGGCTTTGGTATTATCCATTTGTTCATGGGACTTGGCCTGAAAGGATACGGCTATATCAAGCAGAAGGATTATATGGGACTTTTGTGCGATGTGATTTTCTGGTATATGCTTCTGGTTGGGTTGCTTTTGATGCTGATTCCGTCCAGCTTGTTTGCTTCTATCGCACAGACACAGATTGTATTTCCGGCATTCTTAAATACGCTGGCCAAAGCGCTGGCTATTATAGGCGCGCTGGGACTTTTGTTCTTCGCGGCGCGGGATAATAAGAATTTCGGACTTCGTCTGGCCCTGGGTGCTTATGAATTATACGGTATCACAAGCTGGCTCAGCGATGTATTATCCTATTCCCGTTTGCTGGCCCTGGGTCTTGCTACCGGCGTTATTGCCTCGGTTGTAAACCAGATGGGCAGTATGTTTGGAACCGGTATACTGGGAATAATCGGATTTATCATTGTATTTATTATTGGTCATACATTGAACCTGGCAATTAACCTGTTGGGTGCCTATGTACATTCCAATCGTCTGGAATTTGTAGAATTCTTCGGTAAATTCTATGAGGGCGGCGGAAAACCATTTGAGCCATTTAAACAAAATACAAAATATGTAGATATTAAGGAGGAGAATTAACTCATGAGTCAATTAGGAATTGTTTATGCATTATTAGGAGCAGCCATTGCAGTGCTTCTTGCCGGAGCAGGTTCATCTATTGGTGTAGGTATTGCCGGTCAGGCAGCTTCCGGAGTTGTAACAGAAGATCCAAGTAAATTCGCGAAAGTTTTGATCATGCAGCTTCTGCCAGGTACACAGGGTATCTATGGTCTGCTGGTTGGATTTATCACACTTTCTAAAATCGGTCTGCTGGGCGGCAATGTAGCCAGCCTTGATCCGCAAACGGGTCTTATGATTTTGGCAGCTTGTCTGCCGATCGGTATCGTAGGTCTGATCTCCGGAAAATATCAGGGAAAAACCGCAGCAGCAGCTATCGGAATCGTAGCGAAAAAACCAGATCAGTTCGGTAAAGCCATGCTGTTCCCGGCCATGGTTGAGACATATGCGATCCTCGCACTGCTGATCTCAATTCTCGCCGTCACAAACATCCCAGTTTAGCATGAGCAGTGCAGAAAATAGCAGCCAGAGGGCCTGTGCTGGCACAAAGGCCCGGAAGGATGATATTTTCTATAGTGCGAAGCACGGGACCGAACGTCCGGAGGACGTGAGGTGGCACTGCGGGAAAAGAAGCAGAAAATAGCAGCCGGAGGGCCAGTGGATACACAAAGGCCCGAAAGGATGATATTTTCTATGATTAAAGTAAAATAATAAAATTCAAGGAGAGTTCAGGAATGACTGGATTAGATAAAATGGTAAGCCAGATTCTGGAAGAAGCGAACAACTCCGCAAAAGCAAAGATAGAAGAGGCCAACAAGCAGGCGGCGAAGATCGAGGCCGATGCCCAGGCCGAAGCCGATAAACTGGTGGCAGAGATACAGAAAAAGTCGGAGGCGGATATTGCGAATTACAAAGAACGCGTGAAATCCTCTTCTGATTTAAGACGCAGAACGGCCCTGCTCACAGCAAAACAGCAGATGATTTCCGAGGTTATTGATAAGGCCTGCGCGAAATTTTCAGCGAAAGAGGAAGCAGAGTATTTCCAGACATTGAAAGATATGTTGGAGAAGTTTGTGCAGCCTGAGGAAGGAATTTTGTATCTTTCACCGGAAGATCTGGCGGTGCTGCCGGCAGATTTTAAGACGGACGCGGCTGTCATCGCTGCGAAACGCGGCGGCGCACTGACGATTTCCGAAGAAGGCAGAAATATCGGAAAGGGATTTGTCTTGTCTTACGGTGGTATTGAGGAGAATTGTTCGTTTACATCTTTGTTTGATGCAAAACGGGATGAATTACAGGATAGGGTTCAGAAAATATTATTTTCATAACAGCGTAACCTGATGGAGGAGGATTTATCATGTCTGATATGGATTATACCTATGCGGTTGCGCGGATACGTGCTTTGGAGGTGTCGTTGTTTTCTGCCGCTACGATTGAGCAGCTGATTGCCTGCCAGACGGAAACGGCGTGCCTGCAGCTTTTGTCGGAAAAAGGCTGGGGAGACAGTGATACTCCACTGAATGCAGAAGCAATGCTTACCAGAGAGACAGAGAAGATTTGGGAAGTGATCAAAGAGATGCATATCGATATGAGTATTTTCGATGTGTTATCCTATCCAAATCTCTTTCATAATTTGAAGGCTGCTGTTAAAGAAGTGTGTTCATCGGAGTCACATCCGGGAATATTCTTTGAGGATTGCGCGATTTCCGGAGAGGAAATGCTTAGCATTGTCCGGGAAAAGAATTTTTCCAAATTACCGCCTTATATGGCGGCTGCTGCCCAGGAAGCGTATGATACGCTTCTTCACACCCGTGACGGACAGTTGTGTGATGTGATCATTGACAAAGCAACTCTGGAGGCTATTTATGCTGCGGGAAAGAAAGCGAAAGATGCCATTTTAAGGGATTACGCAGAGGATACCGTAGCGATAGCGGATATTAAGATTGCAGTGCGTTCACAGAAAACTGCAAAGACAATAGAATTTATGAAACGGGCTATGGTGGAATGTGACAGCCTGAGTGTGGACTTGCTTTCCAAAGCGGCATTAAGCAGCATGGATGCCATCTGTGAGTACTTATCGGGTACTGCATATGCAGAGGGCGCAAGAGCACTGGCAGAGTCATCATCCGCTTTTGAGCGCTGGTGTGATAACCGGATCATTCATACGATCCAGCCGCAGAAATACAATGCATTTTCTGTGGGACCACTGGTGGCTTACGTATTGGCGCGTGAAAATGAGATTAAGACGGTTCGAATTATTCTCTGTGGTAAGGCTAACGGCCTTTCTGAGGAGTTTATCCGGGAAAGGGTAAGGGAAATGTATGTATAAGATTGCAGTAATGGGTGATTATGACAGTATTTATGGATTTGCTGCAGTTGGCCTGGATACTTTTTCTCTGTCGGATATTCATGATGCGGAGAAACAACTGCACCGTTTGGCTGGTTCCGGTTATGCCGTAATATATATTACAGAGGACTGGGCCGCAAAATTAACACATGTAATAGACAAATATAAAGAACAGGTCGTACCGGTGATTCTTCCGATACCCGGCATTTCCGGCAATACCGGCGCAGGAGTGGAAAGCGTGAAGAAGTTTGTGGAACAGGCCGTTGGTTCGGATATTCTGTTTTCATAGGTGAAAGGTGTGTGATGGATCAAAATGAGTAGAGGAACGATAAAGAAGGTGGCAGGACCGCTGGTTATCGCCGAAGGCATGAGAGACGCCAATATGTTTGACGTGGTTCGTGTAAGTGATCAGCGACTGATCGGTGAAATCATCGAGATGCACGGTGATGAGGCTTCTGTCCAGGTATATGAGGAGACTTCCGGTCTGAAACCGGGAGAACCGGTAGAGTCCACGGAAGTACCGCTTTCCGTAGAGTTGGGACCTGGACTGATTACCAGTATTTATGACGGTATTCAAAGACCGCTGGATGATATTATGAAAGTTACCGGCGGCAATAACCTGAAACGAGGCGTAGAGGTTCCTGCCCTCAAGAGAGATAAGAAATGGGAATTTGTTCCGGTGGCTAAAGCCGGTGACGAAGTAGCAGGCGGAGATGTGCTGGGTACCGTACAGGAGACCATTGTAGTTCAGCAGAAAATTATGGTTCCGCCAAATGTAAAAGGTAAAGTAAAAGAGATCAAAGCCGGAACGTTTACGGTAGATGAAGTGATTTGTGTACTGGAAACGGAAGGCGGCGATAAAGAGTTGACCATGGTACAGAAATGGCCGGTACGAGTAGGCCGTCCTTATCAGAAGAAGCTGCCGCCGAAGCAGCCGCTGGTTACCGGTCAGCGAGTTGTAGACTGTATGTTCCCTATCGCCAAAGGTGGTGTGGCTGCTGTTCCCGGACCGTTTGGAAGCGGCAAGACTGTTATCCAGCATCAGCTGGCTAAATGGGCTGAGGCGGATATCGTAGTTTATATCGGCTGTGGCGAGCGTGGAAATGAAATGACGGACGTTCTGAACGAGTTCCCGGAATTGAAGGACCCGAAAACTGGTGAGTCCCTGATGGAGAGAACCGTTCTGATTGCCAATACCTCCGATATGCCGGTTGCTGCCCGTGAGGCTTCTATTTATACCGGTATTACCATTGCGGAATATTTCCGCGATATGGGTTATTCCGTGGCGCTGATGGCTGATTCTACTTCCCGTTGGGCAGAGGCGCTTCGAGAAATGTCCGGACGTCTGGAAGAGATGCCAGGTGAAGAAGGTTACCCGGCTTATCTGGGAAGCCGTTTGGCTCAGTTCTATGAACGTGCGGGACATGTCATTGCCCTTGGAAAGGATGGAAGAGAAGGCGCGCTTTCCGCAATCGGAGCCGTTTCCCCGCCAGGCGGAGATATTTCCGAACCGGTATCTCAGGCAACGCTGCGTATCGTTAAGGTGTTCTGGGGACTGGATTCCAACCTTGCTTACAAACGTCATTTCCCGGCCATTAACTGGCTGACCAGTTATTCTTTGTATCTGGACGATATGGGCCCATGGTTTAACCAGCATGTGGCTGAAGACTGGATGGCTTTGAGACAGAGCATGATGAGTCTTTTGCAGGACGAGGCGGAATTGGAAGAGATCGTTAAGATGGTAGGTATGGATGCCCTTTCACCGTCTGACCGTCTGAAAATGGAAGCTGCCCGCTCCATCCGTGAGGACTTCCTGCATCAGAACTCCTTCCACGAAGTAGATACCTATACGTCGCTGAAAAAACAGCACTATATGATGAAACTGGTTATGGCATTCTATACGGAATCACTTGCCGCGTTAGAGCAGGGTGCCAATATTAATGATTTATTGAAAATGGATGTCAGAGAAAAGATTGGCCGTTACAAATATACCTTAGAGACCGATCTGGATACTCAGTATAATGCGGTATCGGAAGCATTGGCATCCGAAATTTCAAATCTGCTGGGAAAGGAGGACCTGTAAAATGCCAAAGGAATATAGAACCATACAGGAGGTTGCCGGTCCTTTGATGCTGGTACGCGGTGTAGACGATGTAGCTTATGATGAACTGGGTGAAATCGAACTGGCTTCCGGTGAGAAACGCCGCTGCCGTGTATTGGAGATTAATGGTAAAGATGCGCTGGTACAGCTTTTCGAAAGTTCTACCGGTATTAACCTTTCTAATAGTAAAGTACGTTTTCTGGGACGAAGCATGGAACTTGGCGTATCCGAAGATATGCTTGGCCGTGTATTCGACGGTCTTGGCCGTCCCATTGATGATGGTCCGGAAATTCTCCCGGAGGAGAGACGTGATGTCAATGGTTTGCCGATGAACCCGGCGGCCAGAAGTTATCCTGAGGAGTTTATTCAGACCGGTGTTTCTGCTATCGACGGTTTGAATACATTGGTTCGTGGTCAGAAGCTTCCGATTTTCTCAGCTTCCGGTCTGCCTCATGCAAACCTTGCCGCTCAGATTGCGAGACAGGCAAAGGTACGCGGAACCGATGAACAGTTCGCCGTAGTATTTGCGGCTATGGGTATTACCTTTGAAGAGTCCAACTTCTTTATTGAGAGTTTTAAGGAAACAGGTGCAATTGACCGTACCGTTCTGTTTATCAACCTGGCCAATGACCCGGCGGTAGAACGTATTGCCACACCGAAGATGGCCCTTACCGCAGCGGAATTCCTGGCGTTTGAAAAGGGTATGCACGTACTGGTTATCCTGACGGATATTACAAACTATGCCGATGCTTTGCGTGAAGTGTCCGCCGCCCGGAAAGAGGTTCCCGGACGCCGTGGTTATCCGGGTTACATGTACACGGACCTGGCTACCATGTATGAACGTGCCGGACGTCAAAAAGGAAAGAACGGCAGTATTACCATGATTCCGATTCTGACCATGCCGGAGGATGATAAGACCCATC
>CAYRTA010000087.1:0-9972 GCA_964427045.1 uncultured Hoministercoradaptatus sp.
GTATTGCTTTGTTAAAATATGAAATTGACGATATGCGTCTTTTGTATGAAAATGACTATCGTTTCTTAAAACAGTTCTAGGAGGAGAAAAATTATGAATACATCATTATCATGGATTAAGATGTTTGTTCCGGATTTGGATGTGACCCCGCAGGAATATTTTGATGCGATGACACTCTCCGGAACGAAGGTAGAAGGATATGAAAGACTGGATGCGGATCTTGATAAAATTGTTATCGGCCAGATTGAAAAGATTGAGGGTCATCCAAATGCAGATAAATTGATTGTTTGCCAGGTGAATATCGGTTCGGAAGTGATTCAGATTGTAACCGGTGCGCCGAATGTGAAAGAGGGAGATAAGATTCCCGTAGTTTTGCCGGGTGGTAAAGTGGCTGGCAATCATGACGGAAAAATGACAGCAGGCGGAATTAAGATCAAATCCGGTAAGCTGCGTGGAATTGAGTCCCACGGTATGATGTGCTCCATTGAAGAACTGGGTTCTTCCCGTGAGATGTATCCGGAAGCGCCGGAATTCGGTATCTATATTTTCCCGGAAGATGCGGTAGTAGGTGAAAGCGCAATTCATGCATTGGGCCTGGATGATGTGATCTTTGAATACGAGATTACCTCTAACCGTGTAGATTGCTACAGTGTGCTGGGCATTGCCAGAGAGGCAGCAGCCACCTTCAATAAAAAATTCATTCCTCCGGTGGTAAAAGAGACCGGAAATGAAGAAGATGTGCATGATTATGTGAAAGTAACGGTGGAAGATAAGGAACTTTGCCCTCGTTACTGTGCCCGTGTGGTAAAAAATGTAAAGATTGGTCCTTCGCCGAAGTGGATGCAGAGATGCCTGGCGGCTAATGGCATTCGCCCGATTAATAATCTGGTTGATATTACCAACTATGTGATGGAAGAATATGGTCAGCCCATGCATGCCTATGACCTGGATACCATTGCAGGCCGGGAGATTGTTGTCCGCAGAGCATCGGCCGATGAAACATTTACCACACTGGATGGCCAGGTTCGTACCATGGATGAGAATGTGCTGATGATCTGTGACGGTGAGAAAGCGGTAGGCATTGCCGGAATCATGGGCGGAGAAAATTCCATGATTACCGATAAGGTACAGACGGTTCTTTTCGAGGCCGCCTGCTTTGACGGAACCAATATCCGCCTGTCCTCTAAGCGTATCGGCCTGCGAACCGACGCTTCCGGCAAATTCGAGAAAGGCTTGGATCCCAATAATGCCCAGGCGGCCATCGACCGTGCCTGCCAGTTAATGGAAGAGTTGGGCGCGGGGGAAGTTGTTGGCGGCATTGTGGATGTGTGTGCCGAAACCAGAGAACCTTCCCGTGTGAAATTTGATCCGGAATATATTAATAATCTTCTGGGAACCAATCTTACGAAAGAAGAGATGCTGGCCTATCTGGCAAGAGTAGAACTGACTTATGACGAGGAAACCAATGAAATCGTAGCGCCGACCTTCCGCCAGGATATTCTCCGCCGTTGTGATGTGGCTGAGGAAGTGGCCCGTTTCTTCGGTTATGACAATATTCCTACCACCCTGCCAAGCGGTGAAGCAACCACCGGTAAACTGCCCTTTAAACTGCGAATCGAGCAGGTTGCCAGAGACGTGGCAGAGTACTGTGGATTCTCACAGGGCTATTGCTACTCCTTCGAAAGCCCGAAGGTATTTGATAAATTGCTGATTCCTGACGGCGATCCCATTCGCCAGGCAATCACCCTTTCCAATCCGTTGGGTGAAGATTTCAGCATCATGAGAACGATTTCTTTAAATGGTATGCTGACCTCTCTGGCCACCAATTATAATAGAAGAAACAAAAATGTTCGTCTTTACGAATTGGGAAATATCTATCTGCCGAAAGAGCTGCCTTTGAAAGACCTGCCGGATGAACGTATGATGTTCACGCTGGGTATGTATGGCGATGGCGATTTCTTTGATATGAAAGGTGTTGTGGAGGAATTTTTTGACCAGGTTGGTATGCACAAGAAAGTGGAATATGATCCGAAGGCCGGAAAAACTTTCCTGCATCCAGGCCGTCAGGCGCTGATCAAATATGAGGGCGGCGAGATTGGTTATCTGGGTGAGGTGCATCCGCTGGTTGCCAATACCTACGGTATCGGAACCCGTGCTTATGTGGCGGTTCTTGATATCAGGAAGGTGGTAGCCCATGCTACCTTTGACCGCAAGTTCGAGGGTATCGCAAAATACCCGGCTGTAAACCGTGACATTTCCATGGTTGTTCCGAAACATATTCTGGTCGGTGACATCGAGCATATGATCGCTCAGCGCGGCGGCAAGATACTGGAGCATTATGAACTGTTTGATATCTATGAGGGAAGCCAGATTGAGGCTGGTTATAAGTCCGTAGCTTATTCCATTACCTTCCGTTCCAAGGAAAAGACCCTGGAGGAAGCCGAGGTAACCAGCGCCATGAAGAAAATCTTAAATGGTCTGCAGAGCATGGGTATTCAATTGCGTCAGTAAAATATAGTCATAAAATATAGTCATTAGAAAAATGCAGCTTCCTGTGGAAGACAGCGGGTGTATGGCATACCGGCGAAAACACAGGAAGCTGTTTTCGTTAAATTCGCAGATGTAATTTTATACTATTGTATTTCTTTTTAAAAGTACTATATAATAGAAATATGAATCGAAAGGAGAAAGAACATGAGACAAGTTGTGAATTTGAATTCCAAATGGGCTTTTTCAAAGGAGGCCACAGAGGTTCCGGCTGTGATGCCTGAAAAATGGTATTGGGTAAATCTTCCCCATACGTGGAATGCCATTGATGGGCAGGATGGTAATAACGATTATTACCGGGGAACCTGTTACTATGCAAAAACGCTGCAGCAGTCGGATATGCCAAAGGCAGACCGGTATTATCTGGAATTTCGCGGTGCGAATGCTTCCGCCCAGGTATATGTAAATGGCCAAAAGCTTGCCAGTCATGACGGCGGTTATTCCACCTGGAGAGTGGATATTACGGATGCGCTTACCGTTGAGAATCTGATCGTGGTTGCTGTGAATAACGGAATCAACGATAGCGTATATCCGCAGATGGCAGATTTTACGTTTTATGGCGGACTCTATCGGGATGTAAATCTGATTGCGGTTTCCGATTCCCATTTTGATTTGGATTATTACGGAGGTCCTGGTATTCAGGTTACACCGAAAATAGAAGGTGCGGATGCGGCTGTAGAAGTAACGGTATATCTGACCGGAGCAAAAGAGGGACAGCGGCTTTCTTATAAGATTAAGGACGGAGACGGCGCTGTGGTTGACAGCAGGGAGACGGCTGTTTCTGAAAATCATGTGGTGATGGATATTCCCAAGGTACATCTCTGGAACGGCAGAAAAGATCCCTATTTGTATACTGCTGAGGCAGAACTGTATGAGGGAGAGACCATTTTGGACCGGGTTTCTGCACGGTTTGGCTGCAGAAGCTTCTCTATTGATCCCAATGAAGGATTTATACTGAATGGACAGGCTTATCCTCTGCGGGGTGTCAGCCGTCATCAGGACCGTTGGGGTCTGGGAAATGCCCTGCTGCCGGAACATCATAAAGAGGATATGGATCTGATTTGTGAATTGGGAGCAACAACGATCCGGCTGGCGCATTACCAGCATGACCAGTACTTCTATGATCTGTGTGATGAGCGTGGTCTGGTTATCTGGGCGGAAATTCCTTATATTTCCAAGCATATGCCAGAAGGCCGGGAGAATACGATTTCCCAGATGAAGGAATTAATTACGCAGAACTATAACCACCCCAGTATTGTGGTATGGGGACTTAGCAATGAAATTTCCATGGGCGGAACTACGGATGGGGATCTTCTTGATAACCACCGTGTTTTGAATGATCTGGTTCATGAGATGGATCGGACCCGCTTATCGACAGCGGCAGTGGTTTCCATGTGTGATATTCATGATCCGTATATCCAGATACCGGATGTGGTTTCTTATAATCATTATTTTGGATGGTATGGCGGAGATACCTCCATGAATGGTCCATGGTTTGACCGCTTCCACGAGACCTTCCCCAATATTCCGATTGGCGTCAGTGAATATGGATGTGAGGCTCTCAACTGGCATACGTCCAACCCGTCCCAGGGAGATTATACGGAAGAATATCAGGCATATTACCACGAGGAATTGATCAAACAACTCTATACCCGTCCGTATTTGTGGGCTACGCATGTATGGAATATGTTTGACTTCGGAGCGGATGCCCGTAATGAGGGAGGAGAAAACGGACAGAACCATAAGGGCTTGGTGACCTTTGACCGTAAGTATAAAAAAGACGCATTCTATGCGTACAAGGCATGGTTAAGCGATGAACCCTTTGTGCATATTTGCGGAAAACGCTATGTAAACCGGGTGGAAGATGTGACGAGGGTTACCGTTTATTCCAACCTTCCCAGGGTAGAATTGTTTGTAAATGGCCAGAGTCTTGGAACCCAGGAGAGCGCGGAGCATTTCTTCTATTTTGATGTTCCCAATGCCGGAGAGAGCACGCTGAAAGCAGTAGCTGGTGATTGTACGGACGAAAGCCAGATCCGTAAAGTGGAAGTGTTCAATGAAGCATACCGCCTGAAAGAAAAGGGAGCCATCCTCAATTGGTTTGATATTACCGAACCGGAAGGCTACTTCTCACTGAACGATAAAATCAGTGATATCTTAGCTGTGCCGGCAGGAGCCGCTCTGTTTGGCAGCTTGATGAGCAAAATGGCACAGCCGGGAGACTCGGAAATGAAAATGAATGATGGAATGCTGCAGATGTTGGGAAGCTTTACTGTTTTGCGGCTCTTCAACATGGCTGGTACCGCCAATGTGCAGGTGACGAAAGAACAGCTTCTGGGGCTGAACGCACAGCTGAATCAAATCAAAAAGGGCTGATATACGAATGCTGAATACGATAACGGCCAAACGATGAAACAAAAGAACTGACTGTATAATGAGATGATGATAAAAATGACGGGTATATCATAGGAATGTGATATATCCGTCATTTTTATGACTTTCTATTATTTCTACTATTTCTGCAGCTTTCTGAAATCCTCATAGAATCCAGGATAGGAAATATCGACGCAATTGCTTCGTTCGACGACCGTTTCCCCTTCGGCAGCCAGACCGGCCACATAGAAGGACATGGCGATCCGGTGATCCAGACGGCTGTCAATGGTGGCGCCCTGGAGCGGTTTGCCGCCATTTATGATCATGCCATCATCGGTTCCTTCGATATCACAGCCCATGGCATCCAGTTCTTTGACCAGAATATCCAGGCGGTTGGATTCCTTTACCTTAAGCTCTTCGGCATTGCGGATGACGGTTGTTCCCTGGGCCGTAGCTGCCAATACGGCGATTACGGGAAGTTCATCGATCAAGGTGGGAATCAGTTCTCCCTCGATAACGGTTCCGTGAAGCGGGCAGTAGGTGACCAGAAGATCGGCTACCGGCTCACCGGCAGCGCTCCGTTCATGAAGCAGCTGGATGTCGGCGCCCATGGCTTTACAAACCCGCAGAATGCCGTCCCGTGTGGGATTGATGCCCACGTTTCTAATCAATATCTGTGAGTCAGGTACCATGAGGGCGGCGGCAATAAAGTAAGCGGCGGATGAAATATCGCCGGGTACTTCGATTTCCAGGCCAGCCAGGGACGGATTGGCTTCAACGGAGGCAGTAGTGCCTTCCGTATGTATTCTGGCGCCAAAATGGGCTAACATCAATTCCGTATGATTGCGGGATACATAGGGTTCGGTTACAGAGGTAATACCGTCCGCGTACAAGCCGGCCAAAAGGACACAGGATTTTACCTGGGCCGATGCGACAGGCGACTGATAAGCAATGGCTTTCAGCGGATGCCCGTCAATAGCCAGAGGCGCGCATTGATTTCCTTTGACACTTTTTATGGAAGCGCCCATCTGTGTTAACGGTTTTATAATACGTCCCATGGGGCGGCTCTGAATAGAAGCATCACCGGTCAGGGTAGATGAAAAATTCTGTCCTGCCAGGATACCGGAAATTAACCGGGTGGTAGTTCCGCTGTTTCCCGTATCCAGAATTTCCGTTGGCGCGCTGAGTCCATGGAGTCCCTTCCCGTGGATGATAATTTCCCCATCTGCCGGCTCATGGCCATATTCCAGCGGATTTTCGATTGTGATTCCCATTTTGCGAAAACAGGAGATCGTAGAGAGACAATCAGCACCCTGGAGAAAGTTGGTAACCCGGGTTGTTCCTTTTGCCAATGCGCCAAACATGATGGCACGGTGGGAGATGGATTTATCGCCGGGTACGGTGATTTCTCCCCGCAGGGGGTTAATAGCTTTTGTTATTTTCATCGGATGATAAATTCCTTTCTATCATTGATCATAGATTTCGCTTACATTACTTGCCTGTAGGCTTCGCTTACTTTGATTGGCTTTAGATTTCGCTTATTTCCATTGATCACAGATTTTGTTTACTTCAGGCATTTAAATTTGTAATTTCTGGCTGCCAGCACCTCGCTGGCCTTCCGGTAGTCCTTCTCATCGGAAAATTCGATGCGAAGAACCCCTTCTTCAAATTCCCGGTTGTTGACGATGCTGATATTTTTGATGTTGATACCGCTCATGCCCAGAAGGAAAGCGATGGTGGCGATGCCGCCGGGTTCGTCATATATATCACAGTAAATAATATAAATTTTTGTGACGGCGCCCTTGGCGTGATCCGGCACGGAGTTACGGTAAGCACGGGCATTCTGGAACATATCATAAATCTGATCCGCATTTTCTTCGGCTATCCAATCTCTGGCCTGGCGAATATTATCTATATAGGAATCCAATACTTTCAAAATCATTGTCTTATTTTCCGCGCAGATTTGCTGCCACATGACCGGGGAGGAAGAAGCAATACGCGTGATATCCTTAAATCCGCCTGCCGCAATCAGCTTCATATGCTCGTTTGGACCGTCAAGCTGTTTTACGGTATTGACCAGCGTCGATGCAATGATGTGAGGCAAATGGCTGACCGCGCCGGTAATAAAATCATGCTCTTTGCTGCTGATACAGAGGGGAATAGCGCCCAGGGACGATATCAGTTCCTTAAATTCGGCAAGAATCGTAGGTTCAATGGCATCGCCGTCCGTCAGCAGATAATAGGCATTCTCCAAAAGAAAATCGGTGGAGTTATGGTAACCTGTTTTCTCTGAACCGGCCATGGGATGACCGCCGATAAAATGAGCCTCCAGACCCAGGCGGCGGACCGCCTCATGGATTTCCCCTTTCACGCTGCCCACGTCTGTTATGATGCAGGTGGGGGGAATCCGGTGGCAAAGCCATTCCAGATAGGAAATATTATCATTGACCGGAGCACATAAAAATATATAGTTACATTGGAAAAATGCTTCGTCTTCTTTTTTACATTTCACATCAACGATGCCGTCTGCAATAGCAGCTTCCAATGTGGCATCGGTTCGTGTATAAGCATAGATACGGGTCCTCGGATGGAATCGTTTGATGGATTTGGCGATGGAGCCGCCGATCAGACCAAGTCCGATAAAACCTATGCGTAGTTCCTGTTCCATAATCGTCTGGTAATCCTTTCTTGCGTTTTCGTTCTTCTTTACATACAAATTTCATTTTAAAGCAGGTGAAGTGAAAAGTCAACACTTTGTTGCTTTAAAGCGCGAAAAGTCAAAATAACCGAATGAATTGAAAATTAAGAAGCCGTTAAATGGTCAATTTTGATAAATTACTTGCTATATATCCATTTTTTTAGTAGAATATAAACATATTATATTTGGGAGGTATTACATATGGACATTTACAGAAGCGAACGAATTAGAAATGTAGTATTGCTGGGCCATGGCGGAGCAGGTAAAACTACACTTACGGAAGCAATGGCTTATCTTTCTGGTATTACTAATCGTTTGGGTAAAGTTTCCGATGGTAACACAATCAGTGATTACGATAAAGAAGAAATCAAACGTAAATTTTCTATCAGCACATCCATCGTTCCCGTTCAGTGGAATAAGGTAAAGGTAAATATTCTGGATACACCTGGTTTCTTTGACTTTGTCGGAGAAGTGGAAGAAGCTGTGGCCGCAGCGGATGCAGCGGTGATCGTGATTTCCGGTAAAGACGGCGTACAGGTAGGTACCCAGAAAGCATGGGATCTTTGTGAGAAATACAATCTGCCCCGTATGATCTTTGTTACACAGATGGATATCGATAACGTCAGCTATCGTAAGGTTGTGGAAGAACTGACTGAATTGTATGGAAAACGGATTGCCCCGCTTCACATGCCGATTCGTGAGAATGAGAAATTTGTTGGATATATTAATATCGTGAAGAACAAGGGCCGCCGCTATGTTGACAAGAATCTGAAAGAAGAATGCCCGGTTCCTGAATATTCCAAGAAATATCTGGAAGAGTACAGAGAATTTTTGATAGAAGCAGTTGCTGAGACCAGCGAAGAGTTTATGGACCGCTATTTTGAGGGCGATGAGTTCTCTGTGGCAGAGATTTCCGCCGCATTGTCTATGTGCGTGGGCGATGGAAGTCTGGTTCCGGTTTGCATGGGTTCTCCGGTGAATCTGCAGGGCGTTAAGATTCTTTTGGATGATATCTGCGGATACTTCCCAAGCCCGAATTTGAGAGAGAGAGCCGGTATCATTAAGGATACCAGCGAAATTTTTGCGGCGGATTATGATTTTACGGTATCCAAATCGGCTGTTGTATTTAAGACGATCGTAGACCCGTTCTTAGGAAAATATTCTTTGATTAAGGTTTGCTCCGGTGTGATTAAGTCCGGGGACACCATGTACAATGTAGATCAGGATGTGGATGTAAAGCTTGGCAAATTATATGTCATGGAAGGATCGAAATCCGTGGAGGTTTCAGAACTGCACGCCGGTGATATCGGCGCCGTTGCAAAATTAAATGATCTTCGCACCGGCGATAGCCTGGCGACGAAGGCTGTCCCGGTAATGTATGGAAAACCGTCTATTTCCGTACCATATACCTGTAAACGGTATAAAGCGGTCAACAAAGGAGATGTGGATAAGATTTCCCAGGCGCTGGCCAAGATGTGTCAGGAAGATCTGACGATGCGGGTTGTCAATGATTCCGCAAACCGCCAGACACTTCTGTATGGTATGGGTGACCAGCATTTGGATATCATTGTCAGCAAACTGCAGGAAAAATACAAAGTCAATATTGAGATTTCCCAGCCAAAGGTGGCTTTCCGCGAGACAATCCGCAAGAAATCCGATATTGACAAGAAATATAAGAAACAGTCCGGCGGCCATGGTCAGTATGGTCACGTTAAGATGACCTTTGAGCCATCCGGCGATCTGGAAGAGCCGTACGTTTTCGAACAGATCGTTGTAGGCGGCGCCGTACCGAAGAACTACTTCCCGGCAGTGGAGAAGGGTCTGCAGGAATCCGTACTTTCCGGTCCTCTGGCTGCTTATCCGGTAGTTGGCGTGAAAGCAGTTCTCTATGATGGTTCTTATCATCCGGTGGATTCCTCCGAGATGGCCTTTAAAACCGCTACGAAGATGGCCTTTAAGGATGGTTTCCTGAAAGCTTCCCCGGTTCTTTTGGAGCCTATCGTAAATATGAAGGTTCGTGTTCCGGATAAGTTTACCGGTGACGTTATGGGTGATTTGAATAAGAGAAGAGGCCGTGTGCTGGGTATGAATCCGGATCACACGGGATATACCGTGATCGAGGCGGATGTTCCGCAGCTTGAGATTTACGGTTATTCTACAGTACTTCGTTCTATGACAGGCGGAGCCGGTGACTTCTCCTTTACCTTTGCCAGATATGAGCAGGCGCCGAATGATGTGCAGGAGAAAGAGATTGCGGCAAGAGCAAGCAAGCTTACCAATGCAGAGGAATAAACAGAATAGCCCGAAGGGCTGAACTGTTACAGTAAATGATAACTATTCGGCCATCCAGACCA
>CAYRTA010000088.1:0-9702 GCA_964427045.1 uncultured Hoministercoradaptatus sp.
TATGCTTGACTTTTCATAGCTGGTCTCCTTTCGTTTTTACAACAACAAACTGTAATTCTTCCGGCCCATTTTCAATAACGTGTACGGACCCTTTCGGAAACCATACCGCATCACCCGGTTGTATGTGCAGGCTATGTTCTCCCACTTTCACCAGCCCTGAGCCCTTCATAATCAGGAAGGTTTTGTCCACATCATTTTCTTCCGGTTCTGTAATAGCCTGGGCCTTCAGTCTTACCGCATGAAAGACCAGGTCAAGTTCCTTTTCTTCCGGAACCAAATCAAAAGCTTTCAGGTTTCCATTTTGAAACACCCCTGCTTTCTCATCCATAAATCTCGTAACAGTTGCATTCATCATATGCTTCTCCTCTCTTTACTTCGACATATTGCCAAAGAGTCCCGCGATAAACCATTTTTGAAAGAATACAAAGAAAATCAGCGGCGGAACCAGGGCAATAATGGAAAATGTACAAAGTGTGGTATAATCCGTTGAATAAATCCCTATAAAACTTTGTACCAACTGAGTGACTACCATCTTCATTTGATTGTTAATCACAATGTAGGAATACAGGAAGATCAGCCAGGATTGAATAAAGATATATACAACGATGGTAATAATTCCCGGAAATGCATTGGGAATCACAATATACAATAACGTTTTCAATCGGCCACACCCATCAATCGTTGCCGCCTCTTCTATGGAACTGGGAATCGTAACCATAAAATTTCTCAATAACCACATACAAAAAGGCGACAAGAAAATGGTATTTAACAATACTACCCCGGCCAGATGATTAAACAATCCCATACGATTAATCATTCCACCCAGCGGAATCAGCAGTACCAAAGCCGGCACCAGGGGCAGATACAGAAAGACTTTTCCCAGACTCTTTCCTTTAAAATTCAGACGTCCCAGCGCGTAACTTCCCATAATCACAAGGGGAAGCATGACGCATATGGTGGATAATGCCACAATCAGACTATTCTTAAAGGCTGTCCAAAACACACTGCCCGGGGTCAGAAATGCAATATAAGTCCGAAAAGATATTCTGGACGGAATCAGACTGCTATCATTGTGATCAAACAATATAGAGGTACGTATGCCCCATAAAATGGGCAAAAAAACAAATAGTAAAAGCAATATGCGGAAGAAGGTTTTAAATAATGTACGTTTTTTATTCATAGATATCCTCCTCCATATTTTTCATAATGCGGCTATAAATGAAGATAAATACACAGGCAATCATCAGCAGCACCACACCCAATACCGCAGCACTGTTCATATCAAAATTTTTATAAGAATCCTTAAATAACCGCAATGCCAGCGTTTCTGTGGCCGTTCCGGGACCGCCGCCTGTTATTGTCCAGATGGATTCCGCATCTTGCAGGGCGCCATTGGTTACCATTAATGTCACAATAAAAATATGCGGCTTTAAAATGGGAAGCGTTATATAAAGAAACTGTTTCCACCCATTGGCGCCATCTATACTGGCTGCCTCGTAAAGCCCCCGCGGGATGGTAGTCAATCCCGCGGCTATAAATAACATGGCGAAGGGTACGGCACGCCAAAACTGATGCAAAATGATGACAACGATGGCATACTTCGGATTACTTAAAAACAGCACCTGTTTTCCCGTCAAAAGCATAATGATCTTCGAAATTGGCCCCTGTCCGTTAAACATGGAACGAAACAGAATCGAACTGCAAATATACGGGATTACCCAGGGAATTAAGTACATGGGCCGGATTATGCTGACAATCCTTGATTCATCTGTAATCAGATGGGCCGCCAAAAGTCCTACGGGAATAATCAATGCCACAGATGAAACTACATATACTACTGTATTCCTAACATTATTTCCAAATCTTGTTTCCGTAAGAAACAGCCGAAAATTCTGCAATCCCACAAAGTCTCCGCTTCGTCCCTGTACACTTCTCGCAAGACTTTGTAAAATAGGGGTAAACATAAAAGCCAGTAAAATCGCTGTAATGGGAAGTAAAAACAAATATGCGGCAATTGAATCTTTCCACACTTTTTTATTATGCTTATTTCTCCTGATCATTTGTTCTCCTCCCCTATTGCTTTATTGTCCTCCATAACGGTTATTAAATTCATCCTGATATTTCTGTAATACCTCTTCTATATTAGAATCATCCTGGCTTGTAATAATTTCCTGCATAGCTGCAGACAAATTTTCCAAAATCGCACTATAATTTGTAGAAGTAAGTGTTACGCCTGTCTTTGAAATTTCCAGCCAATTCTGCCAAAAAGCGCCCTGATATTCCGGTTCGCTAAACTCAGAAAGTCTCGCTGGAAATCCGCCATAGGCGATAAACTCTTTTAATATTTCTTTATCCGCCATACAGGATAATAGTTTAAACGCACCTTCCGGATCTGTGGTATCCGAACTGATACCTGCGCCCCAGGAATTTGCAAAAGTTTTACCATTCTCATCTGGAATTACAAACCATCCAACCTTACTGTCATCCACGTCGGCGCTGGCCGGATAAGCTCCGGAAAGTAATCCCGCATCCTGTAAATCACTCAACCAATAATTTCCAATTCCAAAGGCCATAGCAAACTGACCATTCAAAAACGGTTTTAACAGCGATTCATCCTGAAGGCCTTCCAGGGTCCAGGTCGGTGTTACCTTGTATTTATATATACAGTCATACATCCACTGGATCGTATCTACAACTTCGGGAGAATTGAATGTTGCCATCTGCGTTTCCTCATCAAAAATGCTTCCTCCTCTTGACCACGTGGCCGGCATAATAAATACTTCTGTGGAGGCCGCATGAGGCCCCATGTAGATACCCAGTCCCCAGACATCATCCGTGGTCAATTTTTGAGCATATTCAATCAACTCATCCCAATCCTTTGGCGGTGTATCCGGATCCAGGCCCGCCGCTTCAAACATATCTTTTCTGTATGCAATCGTACGCGTATGCAGTCCCAACGGCAGCCCATACAAACCATCCCCATCCGTATAGCTATCCCAGGTAGGATTCCATGTAAAATCATCCTGCTCCTCCTGCGGCCACTGTGAAAAATAAGAAGAAATATCAACCAACGCATCTTCAGCAATGGCCTGTGCATTGTAAGTGGACTGCAACATAACCACATCGTGTTGGATACCGGAAGCATGATCCGTTAAAATTTTTGCAGAGTAATCCGTACTGGATATATACTCCAGTTCTACTTTGTATTCCGGATTATCTTTTTCAAATTTTTCCACGGAATCCAACACCCATTGATACGGATCACTCATGAATGTTGTCGTGCCTTCTCCTTCTGTAAACATGTGGGCCAGCTTTATAACCTTCTTTTCCCCTTCATTGGCGGCAGCATCTTCCTGGTTTGCCGATCCGCAGCCTGTCCATATGATGGAAGCCATCATAACAGCTAAGCATAAACTCAATGTCCTTCGTTTCCCTGTTTGTTTCATTTGTTTCCTCCTTTTCATTTACTAAATTATTCACGTTTTCTTTATTATTTTATATATATCATGTTTACTTTGTTTTGTCAATATTAATTTTTGTTTCCTAAACATATTGACTTATTAAATATATTATGATATTGTATACATAGATTAATTACTAAATTTTGGAGGAAAATATCTTGGCAAGCATTCGAGAAGTCGCAAGATTTGCAAATGTATCTGCTTCTACTGTCTCCCGTGTTCTATCCGGCGACACAGAATTCAATGTCACAGAAGAAACACGCCAGGCAGTTTTTCATGCAGTAAAAGAATTGGGGTATGTGCCCTATATGAATCGTCGGAAAAACAACAATAAAAAAGCCAATACTGTATTAACAGTCGGTTGCATATTCAGTTCCATGTATGGAAATGAACAAGTGGATCTCAACTATAACCGAATGATCAGCTTGACAGAAAAATACCTTAACAAAGAAAATGTTTCTTTATCCTTTACCATGTCGGAGCATAAAATCGAAAATCCTGCGCAATTCAAAAAATTTTCCGAAAATCCACCGGACGGTATCATTTTTATGGCACGGACAAATGATGATTTATATGAGAAAATTCGAAGCATCGTACCCTATGGGGTAGGATTAAACAGTTATTACCCTGATATTGACAATGTTACATATGGGAAAGAACGTACCATGGAACAGGCTGTCAATTACTTACTGAGCCTGGGCAGAAAACAGATCGCCTATATTGGCGGCCCCGGAAAATACGATGGGAATCTTTTTACCTCCCGAACTTTTACGGGATACAAAAACACGCTGGAAAAATACCAATTATATGATGAGCAATATGTAAAGAATTGCCGGTGGCTTGTGGAGCAATGCTATACCAAAACAAAAGAATTATTAGAGTTGTCGCCCCGGCCGGATGCCATCATCTGCGGCAGTGATAATATTGCATTTTCCGTATACCGGGCAATCTATGAGAAGGGATTTCACATTCCCGAGGATATAATCGTTATGAGCGGCTCAGAATTACCTATTTCGGAATTTCTAACGCCAGCACTCACAACTTTTGAAGTACCCCAGGAACGTATCGTTAAAACGGTTGTTGATCTTCTCCTAAAGAGAATCCGCGGTTATGCCGAACCCCCCGTTGAAATTGTTTATCCATCCAAATTAATTATTCGTGAGTCCACACAACTGCCTGATTCACAATAAGAATATTAAAAACGGGCATCAAAATCGATGCCCGCCTTTTTTCGATTCGTTATTATTCGTATTGGTGAAATAGCAAATCAATCTTTATCCGTTACTATTTAGCTGATACAAATCCATATTCGTCTAACAGACTCTGTACTTCTTCTACTGTTGCATCCAGCTCCTGTGAACCAGACAGATAAGAGTGGATGGATACCTGCAGTTTATCGGACAGTTCGGAGTAGTTTGCTACAGCCGGTCTGGAAATGGTGTTGTTGATGGAGTTCTGAGTTCCTTCCATAGACAGAGTCGGATGAGAAGCAAGCATGGTTTCGTCAGTCAGATATGGAGTATATCCAGGTACGTTACCAGCGGTAGAACAGAATGCGATGTTACCTTCATCTGCGCATGCATATCTAACAAATTCCCAAGCTGCATCTTTGTTCTCGGAATAGGTGTTGATACCCATCTCCCAGCCACCTACGGTGCCGCCTGCGCTTGCCGGCATAGTACCTACGCCAACCTGATCGGTATGAACTACGGTTTCATCAGTTACGTTACCATAAGTAGAAGACCATCCTCTGTACATTACAACCTGTCCGGAAGTAAACAGATCAATACCGTCTGCCTCAACCATGGAAAGCTGTTTGTCGGAAGTATAATCAGAGTCAAGTGCTTCTTTGAACAACCGCAGACCTTCTTCGATATTGGAGAAGTTAGCGGTCCATTCATTTACGTTACAGATCAGACCTTCATACTGGCTGGCCTGTACTGCAAGACCATAAGTTGTTCCGCCTTCACCGGCATATTTCTCAGCCATTTCCATCAAATCGGTAAATTCATAATCACCAGAGACCAATTTCTCAGCATCTTCTTCGGATACGATATCACTTCTGAAGAAAATTCCTGCAAAATCAGGGAACAACGGCAGTGCATATACTTTCGCACTATATGTACAAGCCTGCATTGCGCCAGGGTTGAAGTCCGCACTGGTAAGACCGGCTTCCATCATTCTGTCATCGATAGATTCCAGATAACCAGCACCAGCAAGGTCTGCTACCCAGCATACATCCAGCTGAAGTACATCATATTCAGAAGAACCAGCAGCCAGGGCCGTGATCATCTGTTTTCTAACATCATCACTTTCCTTTGGTGCCATAACCCATTCTACTTCGATGTCATCGTGAGATTCATTGAAAGAATCGATCAGAGCCTGCTCTCCGCCTGAACCACCATCACTCTTAAACCAGGTGATTACGGTCTTTTCACCAGTTGATTCTGAATCAGCCTCCGCATCTTCGCTCTCATCTTCCGTTGCAGCATCTTCTTCTGTTGCTGCATCATCGCTGGAATCGGATGAATCACTGCTGCTGCCGCAGCCGGCTAACAAAGTTGTAACTCCCATTGTCATCGCCAGTAACATTGCAAGATACTTTCTTTTCATTCTATTATCCTCCTTGTCTTTCTTGCTCTTGGTTCCTATCATAACCATTCCCCTAATCCTCACTGCTGTTCGGTAATAGTTACCATAGAACCTTTTACATGATAATCCCGTTTTGTGAATAAAGTCAATTGCTTTCTGTGACTATTTAGTTTTTTTTATTATTTAACTCAGATTTTTTTTATAAATCATGTAAAAAAATGGCAAAAAAGCAAGATTTGAAATGCAACTCATTTTGTAGGTTTTTTATTATCCTGGCCGCAAAACCGCAGTATTTCCAGAAAATCCATGGGACCGCCAAACAGATTCAGGGCACTGCCCACTGTTACATCCAGGCGGTTACAACCTTTTTCAGCCAACAGCTTTAGATCAGAAAAACTGCCCACACCTCCTGCATACGTTACCGGAATTGCCGTCTCTTTTGCCAGAAGGGACACCAGCTCCGTTTCAATACCAGAAGCTTTCCCCTCCACATCCACGGCATGAATCAGGAATTCGCTGCAATGAGAAGCGAATTCCCGCAGTGTTTCTTCATTCAATACAACATCTGTAAAAGTCTGCCAGCGATCCGTTACAATATAATAGGCGCCATCCTTTTTGCGGCAGCTTAAATCCAATACCAAATGTTCTTTTCCCACGGCGCGCTTTAGTTTCTCCAGATTTTCCCAGGAAACCTTTCCATCACGGAAGACATAAGAAGTAACAATTACATGGCTGGCCCCTGCATCCAAAAAAACGGAAGCATTATCCTCCCGGATTCCGCCGCCGATCTGCATTCCGCCCGGATAAGCTTTCAGGGCGCCCATTGCCTGTCTCTTTGTCGCTTCATAGTAAGGTGAGCTCTCCGGATTTAATAAAATTATATGTCCGCCATATATGCCATAGGACCTGTAAAAATCCGCATAAAAAGAAGCATCCTGTTCGGCCACGAAATTTTCCCTTGCCTGGTCCTTTACATCCCGCAGGCTGCTTCCCACAATCTGCTTTACTTTTCCATTATGTATATCAATGCATGGTCGAAATTTCATATCATTTCTCCTTTCCATGCATTGATGATAACACGTTTTATCTATTATTGGTAGTGGTATTATTTCCGTTATTTCCGTTGGTTCCGCCGCCGGTCAGATCTTCTACGCCCTCTCCGAGGCCGTCTCCCACATCTTCAATTCCCTGGCCGACATCCTCACCGAGTTCTTCAACCACATTATCTCCGGTAGTATTGTCCCTTATAGTACCGTTATCATCCTGTCCGCTGGTCACATCATTGACATTATCGTTGACGTCCCCATTACTGACACCATCCTGGGCATTATCATAATCATCGACGAAATCATCCATCTCGCCCTCATTAATACCCTCCTGGGTGGTACCATTCTCAACGTCTGTATTGTTAGCATCGTCTGTTCCACAAGCTGCCAGCAGCATAAGCATTGCTGTCAATGTACAAACGGACAGCCATTTTTTCCATTGCTTTCTCATAATTCCATCTCCTTTTTACTTGGTACTGATAATATGCTCGAAACAAAATGAAATTATGCACGGCAAAAAGAAAAACCCACGGCAGATTTATCCTGCCGTGGGGAAATTTTCCAATATATTTCTCAATTAATCTTATTTTACTTATTTTCCGGTTAGCCAATCACATCACTCATCTGATACCAGCCCGGGCCCTTTCCGGCCAGATACTTGGCCGCCTGAATTGCGCCCTTTGCAAATACCGTTTTTGAATAAGCGGTGTGCTGGAAGGTTACCACCTCATCGGCGCCGGCAAAGATCACATCGTGATCTCCCACGATGGTTCCGCCGCGAACCGCGGAAATTCCAATTTCCTTCGGATCCCTCTTCCTGCGGACCTGGCTTCTGTCATATACATAATGATATGCGTTATCCATACCTTCATTGAGACTATCCGCCAGAGCCAGAGCGGTTCCGCTTGGTGCGTCCACCTTTAAATTATGATGTTTTTCTACGATTTCCATATCAAAACCAGCCGCTGCCAAAGTCTGGGCCGCTTCTTTTACTAATTTCAAAAGCAGGTTAATACCCAATGACATATTGGCGGATTTCAGTACGGCCACCTTCTTACTTGCCGCTTCCACTTTCCGAATCTGTTCCTCATCCAATCCTGTAGTACACAAAACCACCGGAATCTGACGGGCGACACAATAATCCAGCAAGTTATCCGTCGCTTTTGCCGAACAGAAATCGATCACTGCGTCTGCCTCAGCCTGACAGGCCATAATATCAGTAAATACCGGGTAACCATTGTCCCGATTGTCTACCAGATCAATTCCTGCCACAATTTCAATCTCCGGGTCATCTTTGATCAGATTACTGATGACCTGTCCCATATGGCCATTACAGCCATGCATAATTACTTTTACCATGTTATCCTCTCTCATGCATTCCCTGATAGCAGCTTTTACGCCAGTTTGATTCCAAAATTTTCCATTTCCCGTCTCAGAATTGCTTTATGTGCCTCTTCCATCTCAGACAATGGCATACGAAGAGGACCCACTTCTTTACCCATCATATTCAGGGCTGCCTTTACTGGAATCGGATTAACTTCACAAAACAGCGCATGTACCAATTTCAAAGCTTTTAACTGCAGCGCGCAGCTTTCCTGAACTTTACCCTGTAAAAATAGGTCCACGATATCATGGGTCTCTTTCGGGGCGATATTGGAAAGTACGGAAATAACACCCTTGCCGCCCAGAGACATAATTGGTACAATCTGGTCATCATTTCCGGAATACAGATCAATTTGGCCGTCACACAAATCCATCACATCCGCTACCTGGCTGATGTCACCGGAGGCCTCTTTAATACCGGTTACATACTGTGCATGTTTTGCCAGATAAGCAACTGTAGCCGGCTGCAGGTTAGAACCGGTACGGCTGGGAACATTATATAAAATAGACGGAAGTTTGGCCGTCTCCGTAATCTTTGTGTAATGGGCGATTAAGCCGTTCTGGGTACCTTTATTATAATATGGGGTCACCAGCAAAAGTCCATCCGCTCCATACTGCGCAGCCTCCGCAGACATCTCAACTGCCGTAGCGGTAGAATTGGAACCGGTTCCTGCAATCACCGGAATCCGGTGATTCACTCGTTCGATCGTGAATTTGATCGTTCTTAAATGTTCTTCCTCCGTAAGAGTCGCTGACTCTCCCGTCGTTCCGCAGATGATAATCGCATCGGTCCCGCCGGCAATCTGATCCTCCAGAAGCTCATCTAATTTATCATAATTCACTTCCAGATTTTCTTTCATAGGGGTAACAATCGCAACACCTGCTCCTGTAAAAATTGCCATAGTACTATTCTCCTTTCCTGATATAAAACAGAGGTGCGCCACGGATAGAAGCCCACCTCCAAAGAATTCATCATGAAATGTTCATATGTTTTCCCAGGATAGCTCTCCATCTTGCGATGACAGTCATACAGTTATTCACTGCATGCCCAAGAAAAAGGCCCCAGTCACTTTTCTCTTTCGGCATCTTTTCCTTTCCTCCGTCATCTACTGTCACTGGAACATCCGACGCGCTACTCATAAAAGATGCAACCTCTATCTCTGCTATGCCGTATCAAGCTTTTGCCGAACCACAGCATTTAGCTTTTTTAAATATAACAT
>CAYRTA010000089.1:0-9591 GCA_964427045.1 uncultured Hoministercoradaptatus sp.
CCTGATGAGCCACGAGCCGGTGGATCTTCTGATCCTTATGCTGGGCACCAATGATTTAAAGACCCGGTATGGACTTGCGGCCCATGATATCGCGGCGGGTGCGGAATCGCTGGCTGTCATGGCCAGGGACTACCTGCGCCGAAAGCAGGACCGGGAACCGCAGATTCTGCTGGTCTCGCCTATCGAAGTCGGCGAGGGGATCGATGAGAAACCGTACGGCATCTACATGGGCAAAAAGTCGGCCGCAGAGCGCTCCCGGCAATTTCCCTTCTATTATGAGGAAGCTGCCAGGAGACAGGGATTCGCCTTTTTGGCGGCCTCGGATTACGCGGCGCCCTGCAAGGAAGACTGTATGCACATGAATGCGGAAAATCATTACAAACTGGCGGTAGCCATGAAACATAAAGTACTGGAAGTATTATAAAACCGGAAAGAGAACTGCGGCGGCTGTTGCGTAAACAGATTGCCGCAGTTTTTATATTACCAGGCATGAAAAAGAAACTGCGTCAGAAGTTCTCTTATTTCTCTTTACTTGACAAGGAAGAGGGGGTTGTCTAATATAAAAAGGTAAGAAAATGAAAATGGACAAGCGGGCAGGACAGGGTTATGAAATTTGCGCCAGATGAGATTGTAGTCAGTGTATTGATGTTTGTCTACAATCAAGAGCAATATGTTAGAAAAGCTATCGAGAGTGTGATCCGGCAGGAAACGGATTTTGCTTATGAGATTATCATTCACGATGATGCTTCCACAGATGGGTCGCCGGAAATCATTCGGGAGTACGCGCGAAGATATCCGGACCGGATCATTCCCATTTTGCAGACAGAAAATCAGATGCAGCAGGGGATTTCCTTTGTGGATACCTATATGATGCCGCTGGTGAGAGGAAAATATCTTGCGTTTTTAGAGGGTGACGATTATTGGACCAAAAAGGATAAATTGAAAACCCAGGCAGCGTTTTTGGAACATCATAAGGAGTACGCGGCCGTCTGTCATAATTGCGGGGTCGTGGACGCGGATGGCAGAAGGCAAAGACCGGTGAGAAAGTTTTATCCATATAAAAGACCCTATATCTACACGTTAAAGGATTTGATTTTGGAGGACCGAATGCCGGGCCAGACGGCCACCGTCATGTACCGGTATTGTATATGGAAAGATATGTCCCCATCCCAGAGAACCGCTTATGAACAGCTACGGTATTGCGTCGGCGACAGGAGAAGAACGTTGTTGATTCTTTTGCATGGTCCGGTCTATTGTATGGCCCGCACCATGAGTGCATACCGCTATGTGACGGTTGGTAAGTCCAGTTGGAATGCCCGTACACATGGCAAAAATCTATCAGGCAGGTACTATGTGCAGGAGCGGGATTTCAGGAAGTTCGCATGGCAGCAGTATGGAGTGCGGCTTCGAAATGATTACGTGCTTTTGGGAACCGCTTTGATGGCCATGCTGCGCTACATAAAAAAGGCGGATAAGGATAATAAAGAGCAATGGGACCTGGTATTGGGAGAGCATAAAAGTATTTTCCATTTTGCGGGCTTTCTGGCTTCGGTGCTGCCCGGCGCGGTGTATACGTTGTTGATACGAACAATACGGAAGGCAAGAGGCATATGATGCAGGCTAATAATATGAAGGAAAAAGTCATACACGGACTTTTCTGGCGGTACATGGAGAGAACCCTGGCCCAGGTTATTCAAATGGTGGTTTCGATTGTTCTGGCAAGACTGCTTCTTCCTCAAGAGTACGGAATCATAAGTCTGGTGACGGTATTTATTAATGTGGCGCTGATTTTTGTACAGAGCGGTTTCGGAAATGCGCTGATTCAGAAAAAGGAAGCGGACCACAGAGATTTTTCCACGGTTTTCTATTTTAGTGTATTACTGGGCGCTCTTCTGTATGGCATGATGTTTTTGCTTGCCCCTTTGATCAGCGCTTTTTATGGATATGAAATCTTAACGCCGGTGCTTCGGGTGCTATCCCTGTCTTTATTATTGGCTGGCGTCAATAATGTACAGCAGGCCTATGTTTCCCGCTCCATGCAGTTTCGAAAGTTTTTCCTGTCCACGGCGGTAGGCAGCCTGGCCTCGGCATTTTTCGGTATTTGGGCGGCCCTGGCCGGATGGGGGATCTGGGCGCTGGTCGTTCAGCAGCTGACCAACCAGTTTTTGGATACGCTGATTCTCTGGTTTACGGTGGGATGGCGGCCCAGATGGGAATTTTCAGTCGCTTCCATGAAAAAAATATATGCCTATGGCTGGAAATTACTATGTTCCAGTCTTCTGGATACGGTTTACAGCAATCTGTACACATTGATTATCGGTAAACGCTTCCCCTCGGCACAGGTGGGATATTACGATAAGGGCAGACAATTTCCGGCATTGATTATTGTAAATATTAATGCAACGATTCAATCGGTGATGTTTCCGGCGTTATCCAGTCAGCAGGGGGATAAAAGAACGCTAAAGGCCATGACCCGGAGGGCTATTCAGACCAGTACTTTCCTGATTTTTCCCTGCATGGCGGGTCTTGCTGTGGTGGCAAAGCCGCTGCTGGTGCTGCTTCTTACAGAAAAATGGCTGATGGCGGCGGGATTTTTACAGTGCTATTGTTTTATCTATGCACTCTGGCCCATTCATACGGCAAATCTGCAGGCCATCAATGCCCTGGGAAGAAGTGATATTTATTTAAAACTGGAACTGATGAAAAAGGGAACCGGTATTCTGCTGCTTATCCTTACGCTGCCTTTTGGCATACGGGCTATGATGGCAGGCTGCTGTGTCAATGCGGTGATTGGCCTGTGTTTAAACGCGGCGCCGAACAGGAAACTGCTGGATTATTCCATGGGAGAACTGCTGCGGGACATCGCGCCGGCCAGTCTGCTTTCTCTGTTGATGGCCGGAGTTATTTTTGGTATCGGCCTGTTTATTGAGAGTATGATTGGGAAACTGGTGGTGCAGGTCATCTGCGGCATCCTGATTTATTTCCTGGGAGCAGCGTTTGGACATGTGGATAGTCTGACTTATATAAAAGAAACCATCAGACAAATGAGAGTAAAGAAAAATGAACGATAATATTTTTGTGACGAAGGCGGTTCTGCCGCCTTTGGAGGAATATATAGAAGAAATCCGGGATATATGGGACAGCAGCTGGCTGACCAATATGGGGAGTAAACATGAATTGCTGGAAGAAAAACTAAGGACCTATCTGAAAACAGACCGGCTGTCCCTTATGTGCAACGGTCATATGGCGCTGGAACTGTGTCTGCAGGCCTTTTCCTTAACGGGGGAAGTCATTACCACACCCTTTACCTTCGCTTCTACTACCCATGCCATTGTGAGAAATGGGCTTACGCCGGTTTTTTGCGATGTGGATCCCCAAACGTATACCATGGATGTGGAGCGGATCGAGTCTTTGATCACGGAGAAAACGACGGCGATCGTTCCGGTGCATGTCTATGGAAATGTATGTGACGTAAAGAAAATCCAGGAAATCGCCTCCCGGCATCAGCTGAAGGTGATTTACGATGCGGCCCATGCCTTTGGCGTGGAAATCGCCGGACAGGGCATCGGAACCTTTGGGGACGCTTCTGTGTTCAGTTTTCACGCGACGAAGGTGTATAATACCATTGAAGGCGGAGCCGTTACCTTTTCCAATGAGGGGCTGGGTACGACGCTGTATCATCTGAAAAACTTTGGTATTATGGGGCCGGAGGAAGTGGAAGGCATCGGCGCCAACGCTAAAATGAATGAATTTCAGGCGGCCATGGGGCTGTGCAACCTGAAGTATGTGGATGAAAATATCGAAAAGCGCAAACGCTTATGGGAACTTTATCAGGAACAGCTATCGGATGTCAGAGGACTTCGTCTGCCGGCCTTGCCGCCCAAAGAGGTCCGCTATAATCATGCTTATTTTCCGGTACTTGTGGATGCGCAGCGGTTTGGCTGCAGTCGAGATGCGGCGGCCGAGCAGCTGAGTCAAAAGGGAATCATGGTGCGAAAATATTTCTATCCGCTGACCAGCGCCTTTTCCTGTTATACAGATCGGCTCAATCCTGGCTATACGCCGGTGGCGGAGGAATTGTCAAAGCAGGTGATGACGCTGCCGTTATATCCCCAGTTGAAACCGGAAACGGTGATGCAAATATGCGCAGAACTTCGAAGCATTGGCCGGAAATAGCGTTGGCCGGAAATAGCATTGACTGGAAATAGTATTGACTGGAAATAGTATTGACTGGAAATAGCGTTGGCGGTGAAAGGACAGGTGGTTACGGAAGATGAAGATCGGAATTATGCAGCCGTATTTTTTCCCTTATATCGGTTACTGGCAGTTGATGAATTTGACGGATCGCTATGTGATCTACGATGATGTGAATTATATTAAGGGCGGATGGGTCAATCGAAACCGGATCCTGATAAACGGACAGGCCGCTTATTTCCAGGCGCCCACCCTTGGGGCCAGCCCCAACAGGAAAATCAATGAGGTGGGAACAGAGATATCAGAGCGGTTCATCGATAAAACTGCCCGGAAGCTGTCCGGCGCATATAAAAGAGCGCCGTATTTTGGGGAAGTTTTTTCCCGTGTAATGGATATCCTGGATTATCCCACAGATAACCTCAGTACATATTTGATTTTCCTGATGAAGAAAATGGCGGAATTTCTGGATATAGAGACGGAGTTTATCGTATCGTCAGAACTTTCCTGCGGACTGCAGCTGCATGGAGAGGAACGGGTGATAGCCATTTGCCATGCTCTTGACGGTGATGTATATTATAATGCGGTGGGCGGAAAAAAACTGTATTGCCCGGATCATTTCAGGCAGAAGGGTCTGGAACTGCGGTTTGTGGAGCCCATGGATATCCGGTATCCTCAATTTAGCAATCCGTTTGTTCCCAATCTTTCTATTCTCGATGTTTTGATGTTTAATGGCTGGGAACAGACAAAGAATTATCTGCATAAAACGAAGTGATTTGTAACCTGCAATCCGGAGAAATTTACTATGTATGCCGCCGGTTGGGCGGCGGAATGGAGAGATAGATGAACGAGACATATTGGAATATATTTGACCAGGTTCACAAAGAGTTATCCGACTATTATTTTCGCTGGTATTTTGACCGTCCCATGGTCATTACGCCCGAGAGGGATGAAGAACTGCATAAGATACAGCAGTTACTGGCGAAGTGCCTTCATTTCTACGGCCTTCATTATGAGGAGTATCTGGATATCCTGCCTTATGATGAGCGGGCCCTGGAAATTTTGGAACTGACAAAGGATAAGGAGTACCGGCTGGGTACCTTCCGTCCGGATTATATTATCAGTGAACGGGACGAGATTCAGGTGTGTGAAATTACATCCCGTTTCTTTGGAAACGGTTATTTTCTTTCCTTCTTTGCGGATAAAAGAGGACGGCAGCTGGCCAGGGCAGCAGGTGTCCCGGTGCCGGATCAGAGAATGGAAGAAATGTTGGCTTATTTTGCTTCCCTGGCCGGGTCTCATAAGCGCATTTGCGTGGTAAAGAGTGCCGACCGCTCCGATTCCATCAAGTTGTATGTTCCTTTTTACCGGGCTCTTGGAAAAGAGGTGACGGTGATAGAAGCCGAAGAGATTGTCAGCCAGGAAGAACAGCTTTCGGATGCGTGGATTCTCAGTGCTCTGAACCAGAAGGATATCCGCAGGCTTCCTGACCGCATTTTAAAGAAGATGATTGCGGGCATGCATTATAACGATTTTCGAAGCGTATTTCTGGCCCACGATAAACGGTTATTTAAACTGTTTTTTATGGATTCGTTTACCGGGCGCTTTTTGACCGGGGAGGAAACTGATTTTCTGCGAAAGCATGTGATTCCCACCTTTATTTATGGACGGGACGAAGAAAAATGGGAGGACGCCAGAAAGAATAAGGATCACTATATTGTCAAACATTATTGTCTGGGAAAGAGTGAGAAAGTCTATGCGGGATGCATGACCAGCCAGGAAGAATGGGAGAAACTCTGGACCTCATCCGATATCCGGGAAATGATTCTGCAGCCTTTCATCACCCAGAGAACCCACGGAAATCACTGGGAAGGGCAATCCTATACGGAGTACATATCCGGGACCATCTTGTGTGTGGATGACCAATATTACGGAACCGGGCTGTTCCGTTCCTCATCCCTCCCGGTATTGAATAAAGGGGATGACCGCAAAGTCGGCATCGTGCTGACTGATGAGATAGAAAAATTTCAGGGGAACTGCATACGTCTGTAGGCAGTTCCCCTGCTTATATTGTTGTAATACGGGAAAGTCCAGGACTTTTCCCTGTCAGAATCGGAAATATTCCGAAGGATGTATGCAAATGCGAAAGGAAGGATCAGTCACAGCATTTGAATAAGTTGGACTGATA
The DNA here is from genome assembly GCA_964427045.1 of uncultured Hoministercoradaptatus sp. Classification (GTDB taxonomy): domain Bacteria; phylum Bacillota; class Clostridia; order Lachnospirales; family Lachnospiraceae; genus Oliverpabstia. The sequence continues at coordinate 6,380 of CAYRTA010000089.1, forward strand.
ACCCAGGCATTGGAATCCGTTTTCATTGATGATCGGAATGAATTTGTTGTCTATCTGCAGCTGCTTTCTTACCCAGTAGCAAATGCTGGTAGTCATTCCCAGGGATTGGGTATAGTCCATCATCTTGCGGATGTTGTCGATGCTGAGCGCGCGGTCCGGAGCGGTCCGGCCTCTTTGCTTTTTATGGTCCGCGTTGGATGGCATAATGTAATCTTCGTAGAGTTTCTTCTCCAGCGATTTATCAAAATATCCCAGCCATTGACCCAGCATGGAAAGGTTTTCCATACAGGCAGTCAGAAATTCCGGCTTGTAATTGATGATACCAGCATCATGCAGGGCATCAAAAAACTCTTTGATGTGTTCCTCTGTCAGATACGGGGTGAAAATAGGCTGAACCAAAGCGGAATTTGCCATAATTCCATTTTCCTGACAGAGACGCACAGCCTTTAAGCGCTCTTCGATGGGCGCCGCATATGGCTCCAGGATATTACGAAAAGCAGTCGGCATAATGGAGACACTGGTGTTAAACTGCATCCGGTCCTTTAATTTAATGAAAAGATCCAGAATGGTTTCCCCTTCGTATTCACACATCAGATGCCGGATACCTGCCTTCGAAGCAATGAAAAGCCGGGCATTGGAATCGGGATATTCTTCAAAATGCGCAATAAACTCTCTGAGAATTTTATGAGCAATTCCCGTCTTTAATGTGGGCTCCTGCAGTGCCTCTGTCTTGGGAGAAAAATAGTAATAGTGGTTCCAGTTCTTCCCCTTGCTGATTTCCGTAATTTGCCGTTCAATCTCTTTTTTCCGTTCCGGTTGTGTCTCGATGGCATTGGCCAGATCTTTTAATAACTGATTTTTGCGGCGGATATCCTCCTGGGAAATGTTCTCCTGAGGCGTCCCGTTCATTTCTTTCAATAATTTCCGTACATACAAATGGTAATTGCTATAGGCGGTCAGTGTCTGCTCATGTACGCCGTCGGTCACAAGACAATACTGGCAACCCACATTACAACCCTTTACGGGATTAATTTCAAAGGTGAGGGTTGGACATCGACCGGTGTAGTTGTGGATTTCCGTCTCCACCTGTTCGGGATCGATATCCTCCAAAACCAGGCGGGATACCGGGATAACCGTTTTGTTTTTTACCCGTTCCATGAAAATCCGGGAACCGTTGGTCAAACCGGCCATTGTCTGCGGCGAGGGTTCCACGTCCACCCCCAGACGTTTCAGATATTCCTGGTCAATCAGCTGCGGCTCAAAACCATCCATGGAGTATACATTGGTCTCATGGGAATAGAAGTTGGTGTAAGTAAATTCCTTTTTCATTGGTTCCTCCATATGCTTCTGTCATTCTTTTGTTTATTATATAATAAGTTGTCCGCAAAAGAAATAGAAAACAAAGGAAATTTGTGTGATACAGTAGCGATTCAGCCGCTTAACTGCCCAGCAATTCGGCCATCCGGCCACAGCCCGCCTTTTTCAAAGGCTGGCCGCCGCTAAAGCTGATTATGGCCGAATCGTTACATCATACAAGCAAATTTACCAGGGCGCCCTGCTTCACATCCACCAGTCCGTGATCGGTCAGTTTCAGGGCCGGACTGACGGGCAGTCCCAGAGTCCCCAGAGACATGATGGGATTGGTGTGTTCGTATCCCAGATCATATAAGCTTTCTCGTATCTGGCAAAGGCGCGTACCGATTTCGGAAAGTGGGTGGTCAGATAAGATCCCGCATACAGGCAGGGCCAGTTCTGCCAGCACTTCTCCCTTATGGACGGTCAGCATACCGCCCTGCAGTTTCAGGATGCGCCGTACGGCCAGTTCCATATCTTTTTCATTATCTCCCGCCACGAACAGATTGTGGTGATCGTGGAAATAGGTGGTGGCAGCCGTACCTTCTTTTATGAAGTCTCCGGTTAAAAATCCGTATCCGATATTACCGTTTTTTCCATGCCGCTCAAGCACCATGGCGAGAAGACAGCCGCTTGCGTGCCACTGGATATAACCATTTTCCACAGGCATAGTAACATGTTTTTCTGTGGTCTGGGTGCGGTCCTTATGTACCTCGATGGCCCGGATGGTTACCTGGGAAGGGATGGGCGCGCCGGGCGGGAGAAAACGGGTGACGGGCATTCGAAAGTCCTCTTCCGAAAGCAGAGGAAGCTGGATGCTCTGGTAAAAATCGGCAGGGAAATGATCTTTCGCATCTTCATCTGCCGGGTTTTGCCGGTTAAAAATTTCCAGCCCGTTTTTATATACCAGCTCCGGCGATAAAACGGCCGGGTCCTTTACCAGCATAAAATCCGCCAGCTTGCCGGGGGCAATCACGCCGCGGTCGTATAGATGCATCCGGCGGCTGGGCGTGTAAGTGGCACAGTATATGGCCTGCTTGAGAGGAAAGCCCATCTGGATAGCTTTTTCTACCACGCGGTTAAGCTGTCCCTCCGTATACAAAACATCGGCCATGGTATCATCTGTGACAAAACCACAGTATTCATAGAGCTGATGGGTCTGAATGTAGTCCAGCACTTCCCGCTTCAGCATCTTATCCTGTAATTCCATATACATGCCGTTTTCAATTCGCTGCTTCACTTCTTCCAGCGTGTGCTCCGTGTGGTCTCCGTCGATACCCAGATAGAGGAATTTGGCCAGTTCCAATCCCACCAGGGAAGGGCAGTGGCCCTCAATGACATAGCCGGGATGTTCCTGGTGCAGATAATCCAGAAATTTTGTGATTTCCAGATCGTTTCCTTCCTTGATGATCTGACGGTAATTCATAATCTCACCGACACAGACCACATCTTTTTCTGTCATCAGGTGTTTCATGGCCTGGCAGTCTATGATTCCTCCGGTGGTTTCCAGCTTCTCACTGGTTGACGGAACGCTGCTGGGAATACCGTAGTAGATATCTACCGGCGCATTCTCCGCAGCCCGAATCATTTCCAGTATGCCCCGGATACCTTTGACATTGGCCATCTCATGGGGTTCCGATACGACGGTGGTGACCCCGCAGGATGCCAGACGGCGCCCGAAAGGTCCGGGCGTCATCATGGAACTTTCGATGTGCATATGCACATCAATGAGTCCCGGAAGCATATACAGGCCCTGGGCGTCCAGCGTCTTTTTGGCGCAGAAGGGCTCCGACTGGCTGCGGTCTATTTTGGCACCTGGGAAGAAATGCGAAACGGGAAAACGACATTTGGGCCAAATG
>CAYRTA010000090.1:0-9549 GCA_964427045.1 uncultured Hoministercoradaptatus sp.
ACCGTAAGTACGGACTTTGATATTGCCGACAAGCTGTATTTTGAGCCGCTGACGCCGGAGGATGTGGAAAATATTGTAAATATTGAAAAGCCGGACGGTGCAGTCGTACAGTTTGGCGGCCAGACCGCCATCAAATTGACGGAAGCCCTGATGAAGATGGGCGTGCCGATTCTGGGAACCTCAGCGGAAAATGTGGATGCAGCCGAGGACCGTGAATTGTTTGACGGTATTTTGGAACAGTGCCAGATTCCGAGACCAAAGGGAGGCACCGTTTATACCGCCGAGGAGGCAAAGCAGATTGCCAATGAGCTGGGCTATCCGGTGCTGGTTCGTCCTTCCTACGTGCTGGGCGGACAGGGTATGCAGATTGCCATCAACGACGAGGATGTGGAGCAGTATATCGGTATTATTAACCGTATCGCCCAGGAACATCCGATTCTGGTAGATAAGTACCTGCAGGGTAAGGAAATCGAGGTTGACGCGGTATGCGACGGCGAGGACATTGTGATTCCGGGAATTATGGAGCATATTGAGCGTGCCGGTATTCACTCCGGCGACAGTATTTCCGTATATCCGGCCCAGACTATCAGCGCCAAGGCAAAGGAAACCATCGGCGAATACACGAGACGTCTGGCAAAGGCTCTGCATGTGGTGGGTATGATCAATATTCAGTTCATCGTGTGCGGCGAGAAAGTCTATGTCATCGAGGTAAATCCCCGTTCCAGCCGCACGGTGCCGTATATCAGCAAGGTTACCGGTATTCCGATTGTACCGCTGGCAGCAAAAGCCATCATGGGACATAAGCTGCGTGATATGGGTTACACACCGGGCCTGCAGCCGGAAGCAAAATATTTCGCGATCAAGATGCCGGTATTCTCCTTCGAAAAGATTCAGGGCGCCGATATCAGCCTGGGACCGGAAATGAAATCCACCGGCGAGTGCCTGGGCATTGCCGATAACTTCAACGAAGCTTTATATAAGGCCTTTTTGGGAGCCGGCATCAATTTGCCGAAACACAAGAATATGATCATCACCGTAAGAGATGAGGACAAACCGGATGCCATCGAAATCGCGAAGCGATTTGAGGCCATCGGCTACCGCATTTACGCTACACTGAATACGGCAAGAGCCCTAAAGGCAGCAGGCGTAAAGGCGATCCGCACCAATAAACTGGAACAGTCCTCACCCAATATGCTGGATTTGATTCTCGGCCACAAGATCGACTTGATCATCGATACGCCGTCTCAGGGTGTGGAACATGCCATGGATGGCTTCCTGATCCGCCGTAACGCCATCGAAACCGGCGTCAACGTACTGACCGCCATGGATACGGCAAAAGCCCTGATCACCAGCCTGGAAAACACAGACTTAAATAAACTGACCCTGATTGACATCGCAAACCTGTAAAAATGTTCGGACTGCCCCGGACATGGACGAAACCGTCTTAAACATGGGACGGAATCATCTCAAAGATGGACAAAACTGCCTCAAATATTGGATAAACTGTTCTGAATATATGACGAACGCCCCAAATGGCTCGGTTTTCTTCCCAGGACACGCTTCCGCTTCCTGTGGATGCCCTTCGGGTACGCTCAGGGCTGCAGCGGGACTAAGCAGCCAGAGGACCGAAGGCCCTCTGCCAGCTAAGGCCCGGCGCCCTTCGGACGGTCCTGTACAGAAAAGCGATCCATTCTGGGGCTGTCGCAACAAAGCAGAAACGTTCATTCCGCTGCAGCCGCAGGAAAGAGCGAGTCCATTTCGGCGAAGCCGCAGGAAAGAACGAGAGTCCATTTCGGCGAAGCCGAAGCAAAGAACGAGAGTCCATCCGGCGGGGCCGATACAGACCGCGAGAGTCCATTCCGGCGCAGCCAAAGCAAAGAGCGGGAGATTATTCCGGTTCGGCTGGAGCAACGCCGAGACGACTCAGGCAGTTCTATGCAAGCAGACGATAGGAAGCGGACGATGAAAATGCGAGCATAGAGAAGCTGCCGGAGCCCTGAACGCAGTGAATTGGCGAAGGCAGCTTCTATAGGCGGCGGAGCATTTTCGAGGGAGCGACGTGTCTGCGGTATAGAACTGAATGGAGTCTGTCTCGATAGTAGCCAGTGAGTAGAAGAATGGAGTCTGTCTCGATAGTAGCCAGTGAGTAGAAGAATGGAGTCTGTCTCAATAGTAGCCAGTGAGTGGAAGAATGGAATGGAGCCGTCTTGTTGTTTATGCATTTTAATGATATAATCACTTTAGCAAGAAAATGTGGTCATGATATATGGGCACTCTATAAGCACTATCATTATACAGTTTCTGTATAGAACTATAGGGCCGTTATAGTTATACTGTCCATGTGCATGTCCCCGTGCATAAGGCGGGTTTTCTTGCAATACGATATAAAGAAAAATGTATAAGGCCAGGTATGGCAGGAAAGGTACGCCAGTCATGAGTATAATAGAACTTTTAAAGGTAATTTTTTTGGGAATTGTGGAGGGCATTACCGAGTGGCTTCCCATCAGCAGCACCGGACATATGATCCTTGTGGATGAATTCATATCGCTGAATGTTTCAGAAGCTTTCTGGGAAATGTTTTTGGTTGTGATTCAGTTGGGAGCCGTCATGGCCGTAGTGGTACTGGATTTTAAGAAGTTATGGCCCTTCCACTTAAATGACCCCAGCCGGGACAGCAACTGGAACTATATCAGTGAAAATCCAAAGCTGGCGGGCATACAGACATTTACGGATAAGTACATCAATATGAGTAAAATAATACTCTGGCTTAAGATTCTGGTTTCCTGTATACCGGCAATCGTGGTGGCACTTCCTTTTAATGACTGGATTGAGGCTCACTTAAACAATTATGTTGTGGTTTCGGTAATGCTGATTGTATATGGCGTTTTGTTTATTCTTATTGAGAACAATAATAAGCAGCGTAAGCCCACGAGACGTAAACTCAGTGAAATCACATTTCGGGACGCTTTACTGATTGGAATTTTCCAGTTATTGGCTGTCATTCCGGGCACTTCACGTTCCGGTGCGACGATTGTGGGCGGAATATTGATTGGTATGAGCCGGAAGCTGGCGGCGGAATACACATTTTTCCTTGCCATTCCGGTTATGTTCGGGGCCAGTCTTTTAAAGGTAGTAAAACACGGACTGCATTTTACGTCCAATGAAATATTGATTTTGATAGTCGGCATGGTGGTGGCATTTGCCGTGTCCATACTGGCGATTAAATTCCTGATGGGATATATAAAGAAACATGATTTCAAGGTGTTTGGCTGGTATCGCATTGTCCTTGGTTTGCTGGTATTGGTCTACTTCCTTCTGGCGGCATAAAGACCGCTCAAGTACAAAGGGAAAGGAATAAATTATGGTAAAACGAAGAGTTGTTATTGCGCTGGGACATAAGGCGCTGGGAAATACTCTGCCGGAGCAGAAGAAAGCAACAAAAGAAACAGCTAAGATCATTGCCCGTCTGGTAAAAGAAGGTGCGGATATTGTCATCTCTCACAGCAACGCGCCCCAGGTTGGAATGATTCATACGGCGATGAATGAGTTTGGAAAATATCATCCCGATTACACATTTGCCCCTATGTCTGTTTGTTCAGCCATGAGTCAGGGCTATATCGGCTACGATTTACAGAATGCCATCCGTTCTGAACTAATCAAAGAAGGCGTCTATAAGCCAGTGTGTACGGTTTTGACACAGGTTATTGTGGACCCTTATGATGAAGCCTTCAATGATCCGGTTAAGGTAATCGGACGTGTTCTGACAGAAAAAGAGGCGATGGAAGAGGAAGAACGCGGAAATTATGTAATGAAAGTGGAAGGCGGTTACCGCCGTATTGTGGCAGCGCCAAAACCGCAGTCCGTGGTTGAACTGGAATCGATTCGTACCCTCTGGGACGCAGGTCAGATTGTAATTGCCTGTGGAGGCGGCGGTATTCCGGTGCTGGAACAGAAGACAGAATTGAAAGGTGCCAGCGCGATCATTGAGAAAGATTATGCCAGCGGCAAACTGGCGCAGCTTTTGGATGCCGATGAACTGATGTTTTTATCAGGTGTGGAAAAGGTGGCGATTCATTATCACACACCGCAGGAAAAACTGTTGGATGCGATGACTGCTTCGGAAGCCATAGCCTATATGGAACAGGAAGAATTTGGCTATACAACTATGCTGCCTAAGGTACAGGCCTCTGTGGAATTTGTGCAGCAGGGAGAAAACCGGCGGGCTATTATTACGTCTATTGACAAGGCCGTGGAAGGATATCTGGGAAAAACGGGTACCATTATTACAAAATAGAACAATAGAACGTGTGATTGTGTGAGGAGGAAGGTGCCGGTTACTACCGATTTTTAACCTATGCGCCTTCCTTTTTACCGGAGTCCGAATAGAAGGGACGAAAAAAGACCAACCGCGAGGGCTGGTCTTTTTTCTTTATTTTAATGAGGGGGGAGATAGTGAGTGGTTAATCAACTATCTGTGATATAGTATAGACAAAAAATATGAGAAAAATGTGTACAAATTCTAAAAGAATTCGAAAATCTCTTAAGAAATACTGAACAGATCGAAAGAATAAAATCGACGCTTCTTTTTTTATTGGAAATATGATATTCTACATATATCGATTGAGATTGGGAGGCATCTTATGAAATTAAGTTCATTATTAGAGCGTTTGGAATATACGATATCCCAGGGAAGTTTGGAACTGGAAATTGAAGAAGTCATATCGGATTCCCGTAAGGCGAAGTCCGGTTCCTTATTTATCTGTATCCGAGGTGCCGTTGTGGATGGTCATACCTTTGTTCCGGCCGTTATCGCCCAGGGTGCGAAAGCCATTGTGGCTGAGGAAGCGGTAGATGCGCCGGAAGATGTGACGGTGATTTTGGTGAAGGATACCCGTTATGCGATGGCCGTGCTGGCTGCTGCTTATTACGGTTATCCGGGGGATCAGTTAAAAGTGATTGGTATTACCGGAACAAAAGGCAAAACGACCACCACATATATGGTAAAATCTATTTTGGAAAATGCCGGATATAAGGTGGGGCTGATTGGAACGATCGAGACCATTATCGGGGATACGGTGATTCCCTCGGCCAATACCACGCCGGAATCTCTTCTGGTACAGAAATATTTCCGCATGATGTTGGATGAAGGCTGTACCTGTGCGGTTATGGAGGTATCGTCCCAGGGACTTATGCTGCAGCGGACGGCAGGCTTTACCTTTGAGATTGGTATTTTTACCAACATTGAGCCGGATCATATCGGACCCAATGAGCATACCAGTTTTGAACATTATATGGAATGCAAAAAGATGCTGCTTCGCCAGTGCAAGATCGGAATTGTGAACCGGGATGATGAACATTTTGAAAAAATTGTAGATGGCCATACCTGCAGGCTGGAAACCTATGGTTTCTCGTCAAAGGCCGATTTGCGTGCGGTTAATCCCCAGTTAGTGGCGAAAAAGGGTATGCTGGGAATTGCTTATGAAGTGGAAGGTCTGCTGCATTTTCCGGTGGAAATCGATTTGCCAGGAAGGTTCAGTATCTATAATTCCCTGACCGCTATTGCTATTTGCCGCCATTTTAAAGTATCCGAGGAAGATATTAAGAAGGCATTGAAAGTGGCAAAAGTAAAAGGGCGTATTGAGATGATTAAAGTATCCGATGAGTTTACTCTGATGATCGATTACGCTCATAATGCCATGAGTCTGGAAAGCCTTTTGACAACACTAAGAGAATATCACCCGCACCGGCTGGTTTGTCTGTTTGGCTGCGGCGGCAATCGTTCCCGTGACCGTCGCTTTGAGATGGGGGAAGTGTCCGGTAATCTGGCCGATCTGACCATTATTACGTCAGATAACCCAAGATATGAAGAACCCCAGGCAATCATTGACGATATTAAGACGGGAATTGGAAAAACCAGCGGTGAGTATGTAGAAATTATTGACCGCAAGGAGGCCATAGCCTATGCGATTCACCATGGGGAGCCGGGAGATATCGTGGTATTGGCAGGAAAAGGACATGAGGATTATCAGGAAATAAAGGGGAAGAAATATCCGATGGATGAGAGAGTCCTGATAGAGGAAATTCTCAGAGAGGATAAGGAGAAACAAAATGTTGTAAGTTGATTGAAGGAGGGTACGGAGTTATAAATAATGAAAAAGCAAAAATGGTTTGCGGATGTGATTGTTGATATTGCCAGCGATAAGCTGGATCGCACGTTTCAATATCTGATTCCGGAATCCATGAGGGATCATCTGCAGGCTGGTACTCAGGTACGGGTACCGTTTGGCAATGGAGGACGTACAATCCGCGGGTATGTGATTCGCATCACAGACCGCCCTGCTTTCGATGAGGAGAAAATGAAGGAACTTCTGGCTGTCGAAGATATGGGAAATACGATTGAGTCCCGTTTGATTGCGCTGGCCGCCTGGATACGGGAATGCTACGGCGCTACAATGATACAGGCGTTAAAAACCGTTCTTCCGGTGAAACAAAAGATGAAGCAGAAAGAGGAACGGTGGATCGTGGCAGCCGTCTCAGGTGATGAAGCGGAAAACTGGCTGGCCGTTTATGAAAAAAAGCATTCGGTTGCCCGGCTTCGCATTTTGAAGGCGCTGCTTGAGGAAGGGAAGATCGCCTATTCGCTGGCACTCCACCGGCTGAATGCTACGGCTGCGGTACTAAAGGCTATGGAAGAGCAGGGTGTTTTGCGGATAGAAAGTCAGAGAGTTTACCGGAATCCGGTGTTACAGGAAGCCAAAGAGGAAGACAAAAGACCACTATCAGCGGCGCAGAAGTACATTGCAGATGAAATACGAAGGGGTTGGAAAGAAGAAGATATGCGCCCGTGCCTGATACGGGGAATAACAGGCAGCGGGAAGACATTGATTTATATGGAACTGATGGAACATGTAATACGGGAAGGCAAACAGGTCATTTTACTGATTCCCGAGATTGCGCTGACCTATCAGACAGTGATTCGATTTTACCGCCGTTTTGGGGATCAGGTGTCGGTACTGCATTCCCGCCTGTCGCCAGGGGAACGATCGGATCAATTTGAGCGGGCAAAAAAGGGTGAGATTAAGATTATGATTGGCCCCCGTTCCGCTCTGTTTACACCATTTCCCGATTTGGGACTGATTATAATAGATGAGGAGCATGAGACTTCTTATCAGAGCGAGACGACGCCCTGTTATCACGCCAGAGAAACGGCGATCCGCCGGAGTGAACTGGAACATTGTCCGGTGGTATTGGGAAGCGCCACCCCGTCGGTGGATGCTTACGACCGGGCCAAAAGAGGTAAATACCGTCTCTTTGAATTGGAAGAACGGTATGGAAACAGCCGGCTGCCGGATGTATATACGGTGGATATGCGGGAAGAATTAAAAGCAGGAAACAGGTCGATTCTCAGCAGAAAAATGAGAGCGGCCATAAAGGAGCGGCTTTCTAAAAAAGAGCAGATTATGTTGTTTTTAAACCGTAGGGGTCTGGCGGGCTTCCTTTCCTGCCGCTCCTGCGGCGCGGTAATGAAATGCCCCCACTGCGATGTGTCTTTGTCCGTTCACAGACACCGGCGGATGGTGTGCCATTATTGCGGTTATGAAACCATACAGCCGGAAATATGCCCAACCTGCGGTTCCCCTTATATCGGAGGATTCCGGGCGGGGACGCAGCAGATCGAGGATCTGATCCGAAAGGAATTTCCAGAGGCCGGCGTACTGCGGATGGACTATGATACCACCCACAAAAAGGAGGGCCATGGAGAAATTTTATCTGCTTTTGCTCATGGGGAAGCGGATATCCTGATCGGAACCCAGATGATTGTCAAAGGGCATGACTTTCCGAACGTTACTTTAGTGGGAATTTTGGCTGCGGATTTATCGCTCAACAGCAGTGATTACCGGGCGGGAGAGCGGACATTTCAGCTTCTTTGCCAGGCAGTTGGCAGGGCTGGCCGGGGAAATCTTCCCGGAGAGGCTCTGATTCAGACGTATCAGCCGGAACATTACAGTATTCAGGCCGCCATCCGGCAGGATTATCCAGGCTTCTTCCAGGAGGAGATGGCTTACCGGAAACTGTTGTCCTATCCGCCGGCGGCTCATCTATTTGCCATCCGGGCCTCCAGTATGGACGAGAACCTATTGCGTATTGCCATGGAATATATCAGCCGTTTCATCCGCAAAGTAGACGGAGAAGGACGGTTATCCATGATCGGACCGGCAAATGAAACGGTGGCGAAGATTGCCGATATGTACCGGATGGTGTTATATTTGCGCAACGGGGACTTAAAATTTTTACTGGAAGTAAAAGGACGGCTGGAACAATATATTGAGATTAACAGTGGATTTAAGAATATCAGAATACAGTTTGACATTGATCATTAAGGAGGATGATAGGAATGGCAATTCGGAAAATCAGAGAAATGGGGGATTCCATTTTGACGAAAAAGTGCCGGGAGGTAACTTCGATGAATATCCGAAATAAGATATTGGTGGAGGATATGCTGGATACCATGTACGACGCCGGAGGCGTGGGGCTTGCCGCCCCGCAGGTAGGGGTGTTGAAGCGGATTGTGGTAATCGACATAGGCGAAGGCCCCATTGTTTTGATTAATCCGGTGATTACGGAAACTTCGGGAAGCCAGACCGGGGATGAGGGCTGTTTGAGCTTGCCGGGAAAATGCGGCACAGTGACAAGGCCCAATGTGGTGACGGTGGAAGCTTTCGATAAAAATATGGAGCCCTTTACCTTGACCGGTGAGGAACTGTTGGCGAGAGCCATTTGCCATGAGTGTGATCATCTGGATGGCCATATGTATGTGGAGTTGGCGGAAGGTCCTATCCGCGATGTGCAGTACGCGGAAGAGGAAGATGAGGAAGAAGAGGGCGAGTAAGTATGAGAGTAGTTTTTATGGGAACACCGGATTTTTAGGTGGGCACACTGCGCAGACTTCATGAAGCCGGACACGAGATCGTGGGTGTGGTAAGCCAGCCGGATAAACCAAAGGGCCGGGGAAAGAATTTTAAGGCTACCCCGGTAAAAGAGGCTGCCTGTGAACTGGGACTTCCGGTCTATCAGCCCCGCCGTGTCAGAGAACCGGAGTTTCTTGAAATATTGCGGGAATTGAAACCGGAAGTGATTGTTGTTGTGGCCTTTGGACAGATCATTCCCAGGGATATCCTGGAACTTCCGAAATATGGCTGCATCAATGTACATGCCTCCCTTCTTCCCAAATACAGGGGAGCCGCGCCGATTCAGTGGGCGGTTATTGACGGGGAAGCGGTATCCGGCGTGACGATTATGCGGATGGACGAAGGATTGGACACCGGTGATATGATTGCCAGGGAAGAAGTACCCCTGGAGGAAGAAGAAACCGGCGGCAGTTTATTTGATAAATTGAGTATGGTGGGTGCGGACTTATTAGTCAGGACACTGGCCTCTTTGGAGGATGGAACGGCGGTTTTTGAAAAGCAGCCCAAGACCAGTCCCACACCCTATGCGGCGATGATACAAAAGAAGATGGGAAAAATTGACTGGAACCGTTCCGCTTTA
>CAYRTA010000091.1:0-9504 GCA_964427045.1 uncultured Hoministercoradaptatus sp.
GTTTCAAATTCGAAGTAGCCAACGAATTAGGTGTACCGCTTACCGATGGTTATAACGGAAACCTGACCTCCAAACAGAATGGATCTGTCGGTGGTTATATGGTTAAAAAGATGATCGAAGCCCAGGAAAAACAGATGAGCCAGGGAAACGGATATAGCAACATGCAGTAAGTAAATCAAACAGGCAGTTGTAATACTACTGCCAAACAGGCCAGCCTCTAAAAAAGAGACTGGCCTGTTTTTCTACATACATGTGCCAACGGATCCCTGAAATCTTTTGGATCTTATTTTTATAATTCGATAGTGCCAGATGTGGTCTCGTTGATTACATAGTAAGCCGCATTTTCTTCCGGTTTTACATATACCTTAACGTCGGTCATATCTTTTACTTTATTACCGAGTTCTTTGGTCCAAATTTCTTTTACGCGGTCAAGCAGATCCTTTTCCAGAATTTCTTTGCCGGCATACTGAATGTAAACCTCCTGCTTCTTTGCTGCCATAACAAATCCTCCTTCATCAAAACAATTCATATCACTAAGAATCTGAAAAGCTTTCTGTCATTTTGTTACAGATGAAAGTTTACCCTATCCGGAAAGTATTTTCAAGACTACTCCACGCTTTTCATGGATTCGACCATATTTAATTTTTTCAGTTTAAAATGCATAAACAAATTTACCAGAAAAGAGAAGGCAAAAGTCAGCAGAATACTGTAAAAGTAACTAACGGCTTTCACTTGACGGCCAAACATCATCATATCAATTTCCGCGGTCAAAATGACGAACCGATGTAAAATAAGCCCGAAAACAATACCCAAAAGCGCGCCGATAAAGGTAAGGATGACATTTTCGCGGAAAACATACATAGATACTTCTCCCTCAAAAAAGCCAAGGACTTTCAAGGTGGCCAGTTCTCTTCTTCGTTCCGTGATATTGATATTATTCAGATTATAAAGGACAACAAAAGCCAGTAATCCGGCAGCAATGACGATTACATAGATAACGGTATCCATACTTTTAATCATATTTGCCACCCTTGTTTTCATTTCACTGACAAAAGATACATTCAGAACCGCATCTTCGTCCATATACGTTTCCTGGAAATCATTCTCAAAATCTTCGTCATCCTCCTGGTTAATAGTCAAAATCTCAGAATATTCGGGACTCTTTCCATACAGTTTTTCATAAAGAGCCGGGCTCATATATACATAGTGATAGAAATAGTTTTCGGCCACCGAATCCACAGTCACGTCAATTCGATTGGTATCGCCATCTTTCAGATAGATGGTATCGCCGGCTTCCACATCCAAAAGGGTTGCCAGTTTTTCGGAAATAATTACTCCGTCAACACCTAAAGTATAGGTTTCCTGGCTCTTCCGGTCTTTAAGCTTAACAAATTCGGAAAACACATCCAAATCCTTTGGCACCATCAGATAAGACGTTTTCTCAGCCTCGCCGCTTCCCACGTCGATGGAATTTTCCAGCGCCCACATTTGCTGCTTCACATCGGGATCTGCCGCAACTTTCTCATACAGCGCCTGCCGTTCTTCTTCCGTGGCTTCCTCATCCAGCGTCAGGGTGGCAGAATAGATACGGATTTCTCCAAATTGTTTTTCTCCAATCGCCATAATCGAATCTTTTATTCCAAATCCGGTTAATAGAAGTCCCATACAGCCGCCAATACCGAGTACGGTCATGAAAAAGCGTTTCTTATAGCGAAACAGGTTTCTCAGGGCCGCTTTTCTGGAAAAATTGAGACAATTCCACAATGGCGTAATATATTCCAGCAAAATCCGTTTTCCTGCCTTTGGCGCCTCCGGACGCATGAGTGCTGCCGGAACCTCCCGTAATTCCTGATAACAGGAAAATCCGGCGGCTGCCACGGTAATGCCAATGGCAACCAGCGAAGAGGATAAAGAATAACTTAGATATAACGGTGTCTGTACCACCGGCAAATTCGCATATAGGATCTTATAGGCATTGATAATAATGGGAGGCAGCAATTTCTGCCCCAAAAACAATCCGATCACGGCGCCGGCGAAACTAGCCAGAAGCGCATACCATAAGTATTTGCCGGCAATAGCGGCCTTGCCATATCCTAAAGCCTTCAGCGTGCCGATTTGGGTCCGGTTTTCCTCCACCATACGCGTCATAGTGGTAAGACAGATCAGAGCAGCCACCAAAAAGAAAATCAGCGGAAAGACCTTGCCAATGGATACAATCCGTTCCGTATCCTGTCCGTATTCCACATAAACCTGCAAGGTATCTCTTCCCAGCACATACCAGGAAGGTACTTCCAATTCTTCCAGTTCTTTTTCGCCATCAGCGATTTCCATTTCCGCATCGGCAATTGCTTCATCGGCTTCCTGAGATTTTTCCAGATACTCTTGCTGGCCATCCGCCCATTCCTGTTCTTTTTCAAGAAGTGTGGTTTCGGCATCCGCAAGCTGCGCTTCCCCATCCAGCAGCTTGGCCTCGGCTTCCTGAAGCTTCATCTGTCCGCTTTGCAGTTCTGCTTCGGCAGCCTGCAGTTTCAGCTGTCCATTTTGCAGTTCGCTTTCGGCAGCCTGAAGCTTTGATAATCCTGCCGACAGTTCCGCCTCCTTTTGTGCGAGCTGTTCTTCTGCCATGGCCAAGGCAGCTTTGCCCGTCTCAACTTCGTCCATACCAGCTTCCCACTCTGCTTTGGCGGCCGCAAGCTGTTCCTTTCCGGCATCCAAAATAGCCTGTTGATTTGCCAACTCTTCCTCGTAAGCAGCTAATTCTGCTTCTTTTTCATTTAACAGTGCTTCCATCTGAGCAACCTGATTTTGAAGTTCTTCATAAGCAGAATTTGCAGAAGGATCCGCGGTTTCGCCGGTTTCACCTTCTCCAGGCTCTGGCTCTTCCGGGCCGGGTATTGATGGCTGCATGCTTTCCAATTGGGCTTTCAGTGCTTCATACTGCCCTCTTAGAAGTTGTAACTGGGAACGGCCTTCTTCTAACTGTGCCAGGGCTTCCGCTAATTGCTGCTCCCCGGCCAGCAGCTCTGCCTCTTTTTCCTCTAGTTGTACGTTGGCGGCATTTAATTGGGCCTCTGATTGTTCCAGAAGCTGTTTTTGACTGGCCAGTTCCGCCTTTGCGGCGGCAATCTGAGACTGACCGCTTTCTATGGTTGTGCGATTGGCATCAATTTCGGCCCGTCCATCTGCCAACTGCTGTTTACTGTCTTCATATGTTTTCCAGCCGTCTGCTAATTGTTGTTTACTATCCTCGTGCGTCTTCCGTCCATCTGCCAGCTGCTGTTTACTGTCTTCGTATTCTTTCCAGCCATCATCCAGCTGTACCCGTCCGTCATCCAGCGTCTTTTGCGCATCCGACAGCTCTTCTTTTGCATCCGCAATCTCCAGACGGGCATCCGCCAGTTTTTGGTTTCCTTCTTCCATAATCGAATCGTAACGGGCCTGACACCGTTCCTCTTCCAGAAGTAAGATGCGGTCTTTTACCGTCTCGATCACGTCCTCATATTCGTCACCAAAACAGAGTTCATCATCCGCGCCTTCAACGGTAAGATACAATTCTGTGTAAACTTCCAGCTGAAAACTGTCTGACAGCAGGTAAGCATACCCACTGACCGTTCCGTTACCAATCGTCGTCGTTCCGCGATCCAGACTGATGTAAAATGGGCTATTTCCATAACCCACAACCGTAAATTCCGTATGTACCAGGGTATCGGTAACGGCGCCGCTTTCTGATCCCGTAAGGAAGGACAAAGTATCGCCGATTTGAATTCCATAATTGTTTATCAGTTTTTCATCAAGAAAAATCTCATCGTCCGACTGGGGAAGGCGGCCGTCCACAACCGTCACCACATTGACAGGATCTGTCAATGCCATACAATGAATGACGGGCTGGGAATCAGACAGATGACATATCAGGTCGGCACTGTATGACGGCGCCACATTCTGGACACCTTCCACCTTTCGTATGGCCTCGATATCCTCATCTACCAGTCCCAGGGTAGAGAGAACCCGGATATCCATAAAGTTCTCCTGATCATAATAGGCATCTGCGGAAAGCTTCATATCCGGGCCCGCGGCACGGATACCGGCAAAAAACATAACGCCCAGCAATACAATCAGAAAAATAGAAAGGAACCGATTTCTCGTATTTTTTATTTCTCTAATAAAGTCTCTCAATAACATAGCATGATCCTTTACTTACCATTCAATGGTCTCAACCGGAACGGGATGCTCGTTTCGCACGATTTCCGATACTTTGCCGTTTTTGATTCTGATAATACGATCGGCCATGGGAGTAATGGCGCTGTTGTGTGTAATAACGATGACAGTCATTCCTTTGATACGGCAGGTATCCTGCAATAATTTTAAAATTGCCTTTCCTGTCATATAATCCAGGGCACCTGTCGGCTCATCGCAGAGAAGCAAACTGGGATTTTTGGCCAATGCACGCGCTATGGCAACCCGTTGCTGTTCGCCCCCGGATAACTGGGCAGGAAAATTTTTCATCCGCTCCGAAAGCCCCACCTCCGCTAATACATCTTCCGCTTTTAAGGGATTTTGGCAAATTTGCGTTGCCAATTCCACATTTTCTAAAGCAGTCAGATTTTGCACCAGATTATAAAACTGGAAAACAAATCCGATCTCGTTTCTGCGGTATGCGGTCAACTGCCGGTTATTATAATGACTGATATCCTGTCCGGCCACCAGCACACTGCCTCCGTCACAGGTATCCATACCTCCCAGTATATTCAGAACCGTGGTTTTTCCGGCGCCGCTCGGGCCGACAACCACAGCAAATTCACCTTCATCCACCGAAAAAGTAATTCCGTCGGCAGCCCGGATTTCTACCTCTCCCATGTGATAGATTTTTGTTACATCCTTTAATTCAACGATCGTACTCATGCGTTCTCTCCTATATACCCGCTCCATTGGGACTACGCCTTTGATACTGCTCCAACATTTCCCGCAGCGCTTCATGCTGGGGAAGGGATAATTCCGGGTCCAATTCCAAAATTCGCTGTACGGACAAGCTGGCTTTTTGCAAAAGCTGGGCATCCCGGAATATATCTGCCACGGCAAACTCTAATAAACCGCTTTGCCGTAAACCAAAGAGGTCGCCCGGTCCCCGAAGACGCAAATCCTCATTGGCTATATAAAATCCGTCATTCGATTGATTCAAAATCTGCAAACGGCGTGAAACCTCTTCCTTCTCCTGTCCGTTAATAAAAATACAGTAGGATTGTTCCGCGCCCCGGCCTACCCGGCCCCGCAGCTGATGAAGCTGGGCCAGACCGAACCGTTCTGCATTTTCGATCATCATGACCGTAGCATTTGGTACGTTTATGCCTACCTCAACTACCGTTGTAGATACAAGAATCTGTATTTGATTATCCAGAAATGCCTGCATGATTTCATTTTTCTTTGCAGGCTTCATCCGGCCATGCAGTGTGCCAATCCGAACATCCGGCGGAAATTGTTGTTTTAACTTTTTGGCATAATCCGTAACATTTTCCGCTTCCAGTCCCTCACTTTCTTCTACCATGGGACAGATCACATAGACCTGATGTCCAAGACGAATCTGTTTCTCCATGAAAGCATATGCTTTTGGACGATAGGCTGTTCCTACCACACAATTTTTGATAGGTAATCGTTTGGCCGGCATCTCGTCAAGCACAGAAATGTCCAGGTCTCCATACAAAATAATGCCGAGTGTCCGCGGAATTGGTGTGGCACTCATAACCAGTACGTGAGGGTGTAATCCTTTTTGGGAAAGGATTTCTCTCTGGCGGACGCCAAACCGGTGTTGTTCGTCTGTAATTACCAGGCCCAGATTTTTATAAGTAACGGCTTTCTGAATCAACGCATGTGTTCCTACAATCAGCTTTGCGCTGCCATCCCGAATTTTTTCATATACCAGTTTTTTCTCCCTGGCCGTCAAAGATCCTGTCAACAGGACCGGAGCATAGGAAGCAAGCAGGCCGTTGTCGGAAAGCAGGTTCTGCAGGGATTCGTAATGTTGTCTGGCCAACACTTCGGTTGGAGCCATAACCGCACTTTGATATCCGTTTTCAACTGCCATCAGCATGGCAAGAAAGGCAAGAATGGTTTTTCCACTTCCCACATCGCCCTGAATCAGCCGGGACATGGCAGAATCTCCGGATAAATCCCGTTCTATCTCATTCCATACTTTTAACTGGGCGTTTGTCATCTGATAGGGAAGGGCTTCCATAACTTCTTCCGTTTTCCAGACCTTTTTCATGGGACACTGATTTTTTTGCTGTCCCAGCCGGCGTTTCATCTGCTGCAGGGCCAAAAGGAAAAAGAAAAACTCATCATAAGCCAGCCGGTTCCTTGCCATAAGGTATTCCTGCTGGTGATCCGGAAAATGAATCTGCCAGATGGCAAACTGATACTGAGCCAACTGATCATCGTACCGGATTTCGTCAGGCATATAATCTCTGCTGAGATCTAAACCGGATAGGGCTTCCCGCATAAGACGGGTCATCGTCTGATTGCTCATACCCTTTGTCAACGCGTAAATCGGCTGCATACTGCCTTTTAACTGCTCATAGGCGGCAGGCGTATACATTTTCGGATGTTCCAGTGTGATCTGTTTGCCCTTTTGTACGGCCTTTCCCCGGAATATATAAGTCATGCCAGACTTAAGCGTACTGCGAAGAAAGGGCATATTATACCAGGTTACGCGGCAGCTTCCGCTTGCATCTGCGATCACAGTAGAAACGATTGTAAGACCACGGGCGGTAACTACATTGATTTTCTGTGAAACCGTTGCTAATACAGAAACGATTTCCTGATCGCGCATATCAATAACTGGTACGCATTCTTCATATAATTCATAGCTGCGGGGGTAATAATGGATGAAATCCCCCAAGGTCCGTATGCCCAGTTTTTCAAATAATTGTTCTGTTTTCTCTCCCACTCCCTTTAAGGAGCGGATTGACATTTCTGCATTCATTCACAATGGTCCATCCATTATCTTGATATTATCACGAAATATGCTTTCCTTTTGCCAAAGAAAGGGCGTCATAAAACGATGGCTAATGCCAGCTTTACAACACCCTTTTTTCTTTCTTATTCTACAGATATAATACAGTAATAAATGGGTTGCCCGCCGGCATTTACCTCGATATCGCAGAAATCAAACTCTTCTTCAAGCTGTGCGGCCAGCTTTTCGGCTTGTTCCTCAGAAAAATCAGATCCATAATAGATGCTGATCAATTCGGTATCGTCGTTTACCATAGCTTCCACAGAATCTTTGGCTACTGTCAAAATATCCTGTCCTACGGACAGCATTCCTTTGTCACCGATACCCATGATATCTCCCTGATGAATTTCTTTCTCATCGATATGAGTATCTCTCACTGCGTACGTGATTTGCGCAGTTTTTACGCGGCTGATTTCTTCCAGCATGGAGGATTCATTATCCTCGATGGACTTCTCAGGCACATAATTTACAACTGCGGTAATACCCTGGGGTACCGTTTTGGTAGGAATAACAACAATCTTTTTATCCTTCGTCAGGTCTCTGGCCTGGTTGGCGGCCAAAACAATATTTTTATTATTGGGAAGGATAAAAATGGTATCTGCATTGACTTCATCAATGGCTGTCAGCATATCCTCCGTGCTGGGATTCATGGTCTGTCCGCCCTCGATCAGGTAATCCACACCTAAATCCCGGAAAATATCGCCAAATCCGTCACCAATAGATACGGAAATAAATCCAACCGGCTTTTTCGGTTTCTGAACTTCTTTATCTTTTTTCGCCTGTTCGGCTGCCAGCTTTTGTGCATCTTTGAACAGTTTCTCCTGATGCTCTTCCCGCATATTATCGATTTTCATTTTCGTCAATGCGCCATAAGTCAGAGCTCTCTGGATCGCAAGTCCCGGATCATTGGTATGTACGTGGATCTTAACGATCTCGTCATCCGCCACGCACACAATGGAATCACCGATAGAACTTAAATACGCTTTGAAATCGGCTTCGTCTTTATCAGAAAACTTTTTATCCAACAGAATGATAAATTCTGTGCAATATCCAAATTTAATTTCGGTTTCCGCTGCTTTTTCTTCGGAAGTATCCGCTCCGGTTTTGGCTGCTTCTCCCGCCGCAAAGGACATATCAATTTCCTTGCCAAGATAAGCATCAAAGGCGCCTTCCAAAACGGCCATAAGACCCTGTCCGCCAGAATCTACCACACCGGCCTCTTTCAATACCGGCAGCAGATCAGGTGTTTTCTGAAGCACACGATTACCTTCCTCAACCAATGCGCCAAAGAACGGTTCCAGATCATCCGCTTCTTCGCATAATTCCACGGCTTTGTCAGCAATACCACGTGCAACTGTAAGGATGGTGCCTTCTTTTGGCTTCATAACAGCTTTATACGCAGTCTCCACACCTTTTTCAATAGCGGTGGTGATCGTTATGGCATCCAGTTCCGTATATCCTTTAATTCCCTTGGTGAATCCACGCAGAAGCTGGGAAAGAATAACGCCGGAATTACCTCTGGCGCCGCGCAGAGAACCGGAGGAAATTGCCTTCGCCAGGGTATCCATCGTAATCTGCTCCAGGGCGTTGACCTCTTTTACTGCAGACATACTGGTAAGGGTCATATTCGTACCCGTGTCCCCGTCCGGTACCGGGAAGACATTCAGTTCATTGATCCATTCTTTTTTTACTTCCAGATTCTTTGCGCCTGCCAGAAACATCTTGGCAAGCATGCTCGCATCTATTGTATTCATTGCTGTTAAAAGTTCCTCCTTCATTAATCAATAACGCGAACGCCCTCTACCATGATGCTGATGTTTTCCACCTCAACTCCGGTAAAGGACTCCACTTTATATTTTACATTGGCAATGAGATTATCCGCAACTGCACGAATACTTACGCCGTAGGCAACAATCACGTGAAAATCAAGAGAAATCTTATTATCATTCAGGGTGACGTTAATGCCATGTTTCAGACTATCCTTTTTCAGAAGTTTTACCAGACCATCCTTCATATTTACCGCAGCCATGCCAACAATGCCGAAACACTCTACCGCAACACTACCCGCATATGTGGCAATTACGTCCGTATTAATCGTAATTTCTCCCAAACAGGTATTCATACGCCCTTTCATAGGTTATCCTCCAATCTTATAAAATACTACTTCCATATAAGCGATCAACTCAAATTCGTACGTATCGCTTATCTTAGCATATTATACCCTTAATTTGTAGAAAAAGAAATATAAAATTGAAAAATTTATTTTTTTACTTGCAAATTTATGGTTCATCTGTTACAATAGCTATTGTTGCGAATCTATATGCAAAAAGCGTTTCTATATAGATTTCTAGTTATATCGATAATATCTGTTAAGGAGGTGCAGTCATGGCAAAGTGTGCGATCTGTGAAAAAGGTGCTCATTTCGGAAATAACGTGAGCCATTCCCATAGAAGATCTAACAAAATGTGGAAATCCAATGTAAAATCTGTAAAGGTTAAGGT
>CAYRTA010000092.1:0-9474 GCA_964427045.1 uncultured Hoministercoradaptatus sp.
GACCTTCGGGTTATGAGCCCGACGAGCTTCCAGACTGCTCCACCCCGCGATATTTGCTTTACATAACAATATAACTATACACTTCATTCATTGGTTTGTCAATCATTCTTTCTGCATAATTTCGTGCGTTGTATTTCTCGGTATTTTCATGCACGCATGTATGGGAATACCTCGCGAAATATTACCAGTGAACAGTAACTTTATTTTTCCTTTTCTATCTCTATGGATATTTTATGCAGCTATTTCTATTTTATTCCTATCATTAACTTTACAGTAAAATTTTACACCTGTCATCTTTTTAGCTTGCATTTACTGTCAATTCATGCTACACTTTAGGCTATCTTATCGCAGCATGGAAGCGGTAAAGTATTTTATTTGAGAGAGGAGATTGTGTTTTGAACTTTGTAAAAAAATATTTACACCACATTTTTATTGATGGTCTCAGCGGTATGGCCATGGGTCTGTTTTCAACCCTGATTGTAGGTACCATTATCCAGCAGATCGGTACCCTGGTCGGCGGGACCGTCGGCGATCTCATTTTCCTGGTAGGAAAAGTTGCAGCCGCCGCTACCTGCGCCGGCATTGGTGTAGGCGTCGCACACAAATTTAAGGAAAGTACACTGGTAATCATGTCGGCCGCCACCTGTGGTCTGGTCGGCGGTTATGCCTCAAAAATATTAGCCGGTGCTATTATGGCTGACGGCGCCATCGTCCTGTCCGGCCCCGGAGAACCATTAGGTGCTTTTGTCGCTGCCTTTGTGGGCATCGAAATCGGTCACCTGGTATCCGGAAAAACCCGTATCGACATTCTGATTACCCCACTGGTAACCATCGGCGCCGGTTCTGCCATCGGTTTACTGGCAGGTCCGCCGATTTCCAGCTTCATGACCTGGCTGGGCAGCCTGATCAACTGGGGAACCGAGCAGCAGCCATTTATCATGGGTATTGTCGTTTCTGTGCTGATGGGTATGATCCTGACTCTTCCTATCAGTTCCGCAGCATTGGGTGTTATCCTGAATCTGTCCGGACTGGCAGCCGGAGCCGCTACCATCGGCTGCTGCTGCAATATGGTGGGCTTTGCCGTAGCAAGTTACCGTGAAAACAAAATCGGCGGCCTTTTGGCACAGGGTATCGGGACCTCTATGCTGCAGGTTCCAAATATTATGAAAAAGCCCATTATCTGGCTGCCGGCCATCCTATCCAGTGCTATCCTGGGCCCGGTAGGAACCATGCTTTTACATATGACCAGCAACGCCACCGGTTCCGGTATGGGAACCGCCGGATTCGTTGGTCAGATCATGACCTGGCAGGTTATGACTGAGACAGAGTCTCCCACCATTGTATTGATTAAGATCATCGTCATTCAGTTTGTTTTACCTGCCATTCTATCTCTTGGCTTCAGCGAATTTTTGAGAAAGCATAACTTCATTAAATTTGGTGATATGAAGCTGGATATTTAATCCACGCCATTATACTTTTACGGCATTATTTATCGCAGTATCCATATCCATTTGCAGCATTTAAAACATAGGTACCATATAAACCAGAAAAAGAATCCTGCACATTCAGGATTCTTTTTCTTTTCTCTTGATTTTCTATCATCGGCGATTATAATTTTTATCAACACGACATGATATGGTCTGTAAATAATGATCCGCAAATAATGATCCGTGAATAACGATCTGCAAATAACCATTCGCAAACAACGATTCGCAAATAACCATTTGTGAGGAAACTGCCATGAACGATAAACGCTCCATGAACCGCCGGACGACGTCCGAAGAACTTCACCTGATCTCCTGCGGGTATGAAAACTGTACCCCTGATGCCTCCTACGGCCCTACGGTGCGCCGTTACTATACCCTTCACTTTGTATTAAGCGGAAAGGGACATTTCTTTGTCAACGAAAAACATTATACCATTCACGAAAATCAGTATTTCCTCATATCTCCTGATATTCTTACCTTTTACAAGGCGGACCCGGACCAGCCCTGGTCCTATGTATGGCTTTGCTTCCATGGTACTTCCGCTTCTGACATGCTTCGCCACTGTCATACGGACAATGCCTCGCCGGTTCACGACTGCCCCAATGCCGTTGAAATACGCGATCTCATCTTTCATATGATGGAATACGCCGATCTGACACCGGCCAATGAATGCCACATCCAAAGCGGACTCTATGAAATTTTTGCCAGGCTGAAGGAGACAGCAAATGCTTCCTACAGCGCTTCAGAGTCCAATGATAACTTCTATATCACCCAGGCCATGAACTACATTCTGGATAATCCGAATCCAGGTCTTACGGTTATGGATGTATCGGACTATCTGCACATCAGCAGAAGTTATCTTTTTGCCTTGTTTAAAAAACACTTGAATCTCTCGCCTCAACAGTTTTTGACCATGACACGTATCTCCATGGCCCGTGAACTGTTGATCAACACGGATATTCCCATTGCCGCCATCGCAGATTCCTGTGGGTATCAGAATCCATTTTCTTTCTCCCGGTCATTTAAGAGGGAAATGGGTATAACACCCAGCGAATACCGCATGAAATACCGCAATCTGCGAGAGACAATTGATTACTAGGCCCGTTATCCCAATCAGGACAGCGGGATATCCGCATAATATTTTTCTTCTTTGCTTTCCAGTTCCAAACCAGCTTCTTCATACCAGTTATAGGTAATCTGTGTCTCACCGTCCGTCCAGACTTCCGGGCAATCGGTCTCCTGCCAGTCTGCCGGAACCAGCTTTCCTGTCTGGGCAGAAGCCTCAATCATAATAGTCTGCAGCTGTGCGAATTCATCTTCCTTTAACACGCCCGGTTTTGCAGATACAAACAACGGTGTGCCGCTTTTGGCAATCACATCGGCCCATTGCCGGTTCAGCTCCCAGGGAATATCTCCCGTAATGCCCACACAGTCCGCATCCACATCATAAAACGTCTTATGCTGCGGCAAACGGAAAGCCAGCGTATTGACACCCATTCTGCGGCTTCTCTCCCAATGCAGTCCGCTGGTATCATCGCCCGCCCGGCTGATCTCCATGCGTCCCGCTCCCAGATGTCCGATGGTATTGCAGCCAATAATCAGGGTTCCATATTCTCTGGTTACATCGTAAACGGTCTGGTACAGCAGTTTCACCACCTCGGCGCTGGTCAGTCCCTGATTATAAAAATGCCATTTCCCTGCGGTTACCATGGGATTCATCTCAAATCCCCATCTTCCAAACAGATCGTAGGTGGAAAAATCATGCTTAATCAGTTCGTAACCCCATTCACAAAGCCGTCTTACATCCTGCCGGATATAGTCAAGGGCCTGTGGATGGCTGGGATCCAGGCAGCCATTTTCCGGAAGGCGCCAGTCAGAAGGAATGGACGGGTCTTCATTCAGCAAAAAGCGAATCCAGATACCCGGATGCACGCCTTTTTCCTTCAAAGTCTCTGCCAACCCCTTCATATCCGGGAATTTATCATTGCCGCCTCTCCAGGGACCGCCGCAATATTCATTGAGCCGGTGATGCTCTTCCCATCCGTCATCAATCACCATATAAGGCGCCCATGGCGCACCTTCTGTCACTTTCAGCACATACTCCGTATCCTTGAGAATTTCCTCCTGAGAGCTGTCTCCATAAGCATAGTACCAGTTATTACTTCCATACACCGGAGTTTTGGGAAAAATAGGATCCGGGCACATCATGCGGCAAAAATCTCTGGCAAAAGAAAAAGAATCTGCGTTTTCCTCCTCCATACATACCAGCTGTGCCGCTTTTAACCGGCGTCCCTTTAATATCACACCTTCGCCGCCGCTTCTTACATCCAGTACCAGGGAAATGCCCTTTGTGTCCGCCTGCCAATAGCACATAGCTGATGGTCTGACTCTGACGCCAAAGCCCCACTGATGAGTTCCCAGGGAAGCCAAAAAGTACCATGGCATCGACCGTCTGCCGCTCAAAGCACGCCATTCCAGATCGCCATAGCCCCGCTCCCAGGCATCCCCCAACACTTTCACCTGTTTGGGAAGCGGCGTATTCCACCGGATCTTCAGCCATTCCACCGGGGTATCATCGGCCGTCACAAAAATATCCGTATGTCCATTCTCCGTTTCCCACTCTATACAAATATCATCCACACGGATATCTTTCTCATCTCGGGATATCACCCGTTTTTGCGTTTCACTTTTTACGGTAATATAATCAAACAATTCAAAATTAAAGGGCTTTTTCTCTTGATTCATTTCATTCTCCGCCTTTCCGGTTATGATTTATCATTCCCTTACAGGCACAGTATATGCTATTTGTTTCTCCTATCCAATGGCCTGGTGTTACTGTCACCTTGCAGAATGTCTACTATTTTCCAACCTTCCAGCGTCCTCTCCGGAAAATGCAAACGTCAATCGGAATTCTTAACCTTCCGGCACCTTCTCCGGAAAATGCAAACGTCAATCGGAATTCTTAACCTTCCAGCGCGCTCTCCAGAAAATCCAGATTCCAGTCGGAATGCTCCACCTCCCGCGCGTACATATAGGCCATCTCAATCAGTTCATCCATGCCTATGGTTTTGTCGCTCCACCACCAGGCCATGTAATGTTCCCGAATCCATACCGTAGAAAATACGGACAGGGCCATTTTACTGAAAACCGCATCATCGTAAACCGCCCCGCAAAAATACGTATATACAAAAAAGCCTAAAATCTGTTCTCCGGCAATCTCCCACTGCTCCCAGGTCAGATTTTTCAGCGGAAACGCGGCTCGAAATCCATGAACGATTTCATTGTAATGAGTTTTTCCTCCCTCATAGAGACACCTCCAGGTGCGTTCCGTTATCTCGTTCCATTCCTGACACAGCTGTTCCAACCGCAGGAAAAGAGGGAATTCCCGGATTCTGGTTTCATAAGTCATATAGTCCGCCTGTTCCGCTTTCCACTCCTGTCCCATATTGTTTTTAGCCCAATTTGTTCTAAAATATTCTATGACGGTATCGACGTCAAATAACCTGTTTTCGTCCACGCAGGACTGCATCTCACGGGCCATCCGAAGCAAGGTTTCCATACGGACATCCAATGGTCTCGTGCGATCCTGTATAATTCCAAAAGCCGTCTGCCGGGCGTCTTCCAACTGGGTAAACATCAGATAATCAAAATCCTCAAACTCTTCTTCCTCATCGGTTTCCCACTCGATCAGATGCAGCTTCTTCGTATCCGTCAGCATCATCCGGGCCGCCTCCGGACAGGATAACGTCAGTGAATACTCCCGCAGCCCTTCATATTCCTCCACGTGGCGGGGATACAACCGGCATGTATCGCAGAGCGCTTCGGCTCCTAGTTCCTTTTGCAATTCACACAGCCCCTGCTCATTTAGCATGGCACAACAACCCTGATACTGGTAAAAGCTTCCTTCCTCCCAGTCAATGGAATTTTTGAGGTAACTCCCGAAATCTCCTTTTACCTGAGCATAGGTATCCAATGAGTCCTCGTCGATCATAATTTGCCACTGGGCGCAGCAGGTAGCCGGGCAATCCCCGGCAATACAGCGAAAATCATCATAGTAATATGGTATTATATATCTCATAATCACACCGAAATAAATTTGCTGGAAAATTTCTAAAATCTTCCAGCAAATCGTAGTTTCCTCATATTCTGTTATATTTTTTATGTTTTCCTATATTTATATGTCTTCTTAGTTTTTTACGTTTTTCTATGTTTTTTATGTCTTCTTCTTATGTCTTTTATGTTTACTTATAAGCTTCGGACCATGGCCGCCACTTTTCTGATATATTCCGGCGTCGTTCCGCAGCATCCGCCGATGATACCTGCACCGGCCTCCACCAGGCGTTTCATATGATGGGCATAAGTATCGGAATCCATATTATAATGGGCTTCTCCTTTCTCATCAATCACCGGCATACCCGCATTGGGCTTCACGATAACCGGCACCTCTGCCACGGCTTTCATACTGGCCACAACCGCCTCCAGCTGATCCGGTCCTACGGAGCAATTCACACCCACAGCCGCCGCTCCCATCTCCTGAAGCGTCATAACGGCCTCCGCCGCACTGCCGCCATACATGGCAGTTCCGTCGGCCTCCACAGTCAGGGTGCAGATCATAGGCAAATCGCAGACGGACTGCGCCGCATCCAGGGCAACCACTGTCTCATCCACGCTCAGCATGGTCTCTGCCACCAGCAAATCCACGCCGGCATCCGCAAGAATACGGATTTGCTCCTGATAAGCCTGGTAAAGACGGTCATAGGTCATATCCCCTCTGGGTTCCATCAACTGGCCCGTAGTGGTAAGGTCTCCGGCTATGTAAGCACTGTGTCCCACGCCTTCTCTGGCTATGGCAACCAGACGCCGGTTCAACTCTTCCACCTGATCCTGCAGATTAAAGTTCCGAAGACTGATTCGATTGGCCGCAAAGGTAGGCGCGTAGACAATCTGGCTTCCCGCCTCCACATAAGCCTTCTGCAGATTTTGAAGAACTTCGGGATGCTCCATAACCCATTGCTCGGAAGAAATCCCCACCGGCATACCTGCCAGCCGCAGATTCGAGCCGGTCGCTCCATCCAAAAGAACCACTTTACCATTGGTCAACTGTTCAAATTCCTGTCTGTTCATACATTCTCACCCTTTAATTTGATTAAATTCTATCCGCTCCTTATTTGGTCCCTCGATAAAGAAACAGGATATACCATGATCAAAAAACGGTGCATTCATAATTCCATCCGAAACAATCGTATAGCCTTCATCCCTGGCCCACGCATAAGCCGCCTCGATATCATTACAATCCATGGCAAAATGATTAATGGCCCCGGTCAGTCCATTGCCGCCCGTCTCATATGTCTCGATCACAATATTTTTCAGGGTCAGAAATACCAAATCATCTCCGCTGCCTGCTTTATTGCGATGCGTTACCTGAAATCCAAGCCCTTCATAAAAGGCTATCGTTGCTTTTAGATCCGAGGTAGGAATGCCAATATGCTGCATTCCGGTAATCCACTGTTCTGCTCCCATCGTATGATCCTTTCTTTCCGGCTTTTGGCTATACCTCTCTTATGGCCAAAATCTATCAATAAATATAATTAAAAGAGACTGTCCTTATAATTAAAGATTACGTCATTATTTAATTTCAGCTTGTTCCATACTTTTTCATTTAACTGGAAGTCAGCTGCTTCCACCCATTCTTCCACCTGATTGTCGAAGGCTTCACTCTGACGCTCTGAGATGATGCTCTCCCGCTTCGTCTCCGTAGCGTCCTCGTCATAAGTTAAATCCAGACGAACCACGTACAATGCGCTATCACCTTCTACCACACCTTCGTATAATTCTCCGTCATCAACCGTCAGTGCAGCTTCGGTCAGTTTATCATCCAGATAGTCATCGGAAAAATCTGCCGTTGTAAAAGTCTGCGTCTGAGCTGCAAGGCTCTCATCTACCTCTTTGGCCAACGCATCCAAATCCGCATCCGCAATGTTATCTTCTTCCAGGAATTTATCCAGCAGCTTCTCAGCCAGTTCCTTCTTTTCCTCCAGTTCATCACCTGTCATATTGATGGTATTACCATCCTCATCGGTTTCACCGGTTGAAATTGAAATCGGAACATAGGTAATAGCTGACTGATTCGCTTCTTCGTCACTGACTTCCGTATCAGCCGTGGCCTTAATGGGATCCCCCATTTTAATCTGATAGGTCATCAGTTCCAGATAGGTAATGATATCATCTTCGCTGACAGCCAGCGCTTCTAAAACAGACTCATCGTTAGCTTCCATAAAGCTGGCCGCCGCCGCCTTGATCTGCTCCTCTTCCTCATCGGTAATGGACACATCGTATTCGTCCGCATGTTGTTTCAAAGCATACAGCTGTTTAATATTGCTCAAAGACTGATTTTTAGTGGTCTCCCCGACAGTCAGTCCGTCGCTGTCTGCCTCTTCCCAATCCATACTGCCTATACTGTATCCCATGGACTCATAATAGGTATAATATTGTTCTGTCAATGCCTGGGTATCCCGCACAATATAACTGGCAACCCCCAGGGGAATCTCCTCGCCATCCATGGTTGCAACAATTTCGGTACCATCTAATTTTCCACAGCCGGCCAGACTTGCCATCATCATTGCAGCCAGGGCGGAGCACATTACTTTCTTACTTACTTTTTTCATTTTTTCCTCCGTTTATGTCTCAAACTCACTAGCCTTCATTATATTCCATTTCCGAAAATGGAGCAACCATTTTACAAAATTTCAGCGGGATTTCAAGTTTTTTTCACAAATTTTTTCCCTGACCGCCTTTATTCCACAAAACACTGCATCTGAAGCAGCAGTTCCTCCACTTTTTCCACCATGACAATATTCTGGCGGGCATTGGATTTGCGCGGACGATAGATAAAATAAGGATTGGCTTCTACTTTGAACTGCAATTCCTCTTTACGGGCGGCAACCAGTTCCGGTACCCTGGCCGGATTGATTTTTGCATGTTCATACATCGTAAGCCGTACTTCTTCTCCCAATTGTTTGATCTCCGTCATATAGATATGATGGGCCAGCGCTTTCAGTTTTGCAATCGTCAGCAAATTCTGCACCGTTCTGGGCGGTTCTCCGAACCGGTCCATCAGCTCTTCCAGCATATCCTCATATTCATCCTGATTCTCAATACCGGCAATCCGTTTATAAATATCCAATTTCAGATATTCATTGGGAATATATTTCTCCGGTATATAAGCATCAATATTCATATCAATCGTCGTCTCAAAGCTTTCCTGTACTTCCATGCCCTTGGCCTCCTGCACGGCCTGGTTCAGCATTTTGCAATAAAGGTCGTACCCAACGGCTTCCATATGGCCATGCTGTTCCGCTCCCAGCAGGTTTCCGGCGCCGCGAAGCTCCAAATCCCGCATGGCGATCTTGATACCGCTGCCCAGCTCCGTAAATTGCCGGATAGCATGAAGACGTTTCTCCGCCACTTCCTTCAGCATTTTATTTCTGCGGTACATGAGGAAAGCATAGGCCGTACGGCTGGAACGGCCCACACGGCCCCGAAGCTGATATAGCTGGGCCAGCCCCATCTGGTCGGCGTCATGGATGATCATGGTATTGACATTGGAAATATCGAGTCCTGTTTCAATAATCGTAGTGGAAACCAGCACGTCAATCTCTCCATTGATAAAGCCATACATGATCTTTTCCAGTTCCCGCTCACTCATCTGTCCATGCGCATAGGCAACCACCGCCTCCGGAACCAAACGAGCTACCTGATTGGTAATATCCTCAATATTATTAACACGATTATAGACGTAGTAAACCTGACCTCCCCTGGCCAGTTCCCGGCTGATGGCCTCCCGCACCAGCTCATCATTATATTCCATCACATAGGTCTGAATCGGCTGACGATCCTGGGGCGCTTCCTCCAGCACACTCATATCCCGGATTCCAATGAGACTCATATGAAGGGTCCGGGGAATCGGCGTCGCCGTCAGTGTCATGAC
>CAYRTA010000093.1:0-9306 GCA_964427045.1 uncultured Hoministercoradaptatus sp.
TCTTCTGGATGTAACGCCGCTGTCTCTGTCTATTGAAACCATGGGCGGTATCGCTACTCGTCTGATTGAGAGAAATACGACGATTCCGACTAAGAAGAGCCAGATCTTCTCCACTGCGGCGGATAATCAGACGGCTGTTGATATTAACGTAGTACAGGGTGAGAGACAGTTTGCAAGAGATAATAAGTCTCTTGGACAGTTCCGTCTGGATGGTATTCCGCCAGCAAGAAGAGGTGTTCCGCAGATTGAGGTTACGTTCGATATCGATGCAAACGGTATTGTAAACGTATCTGCAAAGGATCTGGGAACCGGCAAGGAGCAGCATATTACCATCACGGCAGGTTCCAACATGTCTGATGCCGATATTGAGAAAGCGGTGAAAGAGGCAGCAGAGTTCGAGGCTCAGGATAAGAAGAGAAAAGAAGCGATTGATACCAGAAACGATGCGGACGCTATGGTATTCCAGACTGAGAAAGCAATAGAAGAAGTTGGCGATAAGATCGACGCAAATGATAAGACTGCCGTGGAAGCAGATCTGAATGCACTGAAGGATCTGATTGCGAAGACTCCGGCAGATAATATGACTGACAGTCAGGTTGCGGAGATCAAAGCTGCAAAAGAGAAATTAATGCAGAGCGCACAAAAGCTTTTTGCCAAAGTTTATGAGCAGGCACAGGCAGCACAGGGTGCAGGCCCGAATCCGGGACCGAATCCAGGACCGTCTGCCGGTGGCTCTGAAGCCGGATATGATGACGTTGTAGACGCCGATTATAAGGAAGTATAAAGTCCAGTTAGGTTTATAGAAACAAAAGGGACGGGGATATGCCAGGCGTGTCTCCGTCCCTGTCGTGTGCTTATCCTATGAGAATTTCATGGATCCTCATATGGGCAGGCGGTAAACTTGAATGAATGAGGTGAAAATAAATGGCGGATAAAAGAGATTATTATGAGGTTTTAGGCGTTGATCGTCAGGCGGACGATGCAACGTTGAAAAAAGCATATCGAAAACTGGCAAAGAAGTACCATCCGGATATGAATCCGGGGGATGCAGAGGCCGAAAAAAAGTTTAAAGAAGCAACGGAAGCCTATGGAATTCTCAGCGACCCGGAAAAAAGGAAAGCTTATGATCAGTTTGGTCACGCTGCATTTGAAAATGGAGGCGGCGGCGCCGGCGGTTTTAGCGGATTTGAAGGCTTTAACTTTAATAGCAGTGATATGGGCGACATTTTTGGGGATATCTTTGGCGATTTATTTGGCGGCGGCCGCAGCAGACGTACCAATGATGGCCCTATGAAGGGAGCAAATCTGCGTGCTGTTGTGCATGTGACATTTTTGGAGGCTGTTTTTGGCTGTGATAAAGAACTGGAATTGACGCTGAAAGATACCTGTAAAACTTGCGGCGGCAATGGCGCTAAACCAGGTACATCACCGGAAACCTGTCCGAAGTGTGGAGGAAGCGGTCAGGTGGTCTATACTCAGCAGTCCATGTTCGGTATGGTGCGTAATGTCCAGGCGTGCCCGGATTGCCGGGGTACCGGTAAGATTATTCGTGATAAATGTCCGGATTGCCGGGGTACCGGTTTTACGTCGAGCCGAAAGAAAATTTTGGTACCGGTTCCTGCTGGTATCAATGACGGTCAGAGCGTTCGTATTCGAGAGAAAGGCGAGCCAGGTATCAATGGCGGTTCAAGAGGTGATCTTTTAGTCGAGGTTCAGGTTGCGCGCCATCCTATTTTCCAGAGACAGGATATGGATATTTTTTCTACCGCGCCGATT
Organism: uncultured Hoministercoradaptatus sp.; assembly: GCA_964427045.1. Classification (GTDB taxonomy): domain Bacteria; phylum Bacillota; class Clostridia; order Lachnospirales; family Lachnospiraceae; genus Oliverpabstia. The sequence goes on from CAYRTA010000093.1 coordinate 1,777, forward strand.
ACCTATGCGCAGGCTGCTTTGGGCGGCACAATTCGTATCAATACGGTGGATGGTGAAGTAGAATATGAAGTGAAACCGGGAACACAGACCGATACCCGCATTCGTCTGAGAAGTAAAGGCGTACCTTCTTTGCGGAATAAGAATATCCGTGGAGATCATTACGTTACGTTGGTGGTTCAGGTTCCAACCAAGCTTTCCGAGGAAGCAAAGGAGGCTCTGCGGGCATTTGATGAGGCTTGTAACCAAAATGGAAAGGGGCCATCAAAATCTCAGGATAAAAAGAAATCTTTTATGGATAAGCTGAAAGAGAATTTCTAAGAAATATTAGAATTCATGAGAATAATAAAAGAAAATTAAAAAGGATGGCAGGGTAAATGAGCACCGCAGTTGTTTTTCAGCAAATGCTGGTAATCTTTCTGTTATTAGGGGTAGGATATGTAATTTTCAAAAAAGGCTGGTGCAGGATTGAAGGTACCAGGGAGTTTTCCTTTTTGATTACTTCCGTTTGCAGTCCGGCCTTGATGATATATAGTGCTTGTGACGATACCAATACGGCTACCCGGATGGATATTGTCATTACGGCGGGTGTTGCATCGGCTATTTTTATGATACTGGTAGTTTTGGGATGGTTGATTCCCATTGCTCTCCGGGTACAGAAAAAAGACCGGAAATTCTATGATTTGATGACGGTCTACGGCAATGTGGGATTTATTGGGATACCGGTGGCGGCGGCTGTTTTGGGTACCGCTTCGGTTATCTATGTTACCATATTTAATATGGTATATAATTTGTTCATCTATACGCATGGAATCCTGGTCCTGGGAGGTCAGGATGAGTTAGGCCATGTGTCTCCGAAAAAATTTATCAATGTGGGAACCATAGCCGGTGTCTTAGCCGTTATTATTTTCTGGTTTCATCTTCCGCTGCCGGAATTGATCGTAACTGGTTTGGGCTATGCGGGACAGTGTACCACATTCTTAGCGATGGTGACATTGGGAGCAACTTTGTCCCATATAAAAATGCGGGAAATTTTTTCGATTCCCCGTATGTACATATTTATGTTGTTTCGCATGGTTATCCTGCCGATTGGCGTGGCAATCATTATGAAGCATCTATTTACGAATACGATGATGATAGGAGCCAGTGTGCTGATGGTGGCTATGCCCATGGGAAGTATGCCGCTTATGATGGCGGAACAATGTGGTATGGAGGATGATATCCTTTCGAAGGGAATTATCTTGTCCACTTTGATATCGGTGGTGACGATTACGATCGTATCGTTGTTTATTTCATAGCCGCAAAGCGGCAGATAGGAGCATCCTATGAAATGGAAGAAATTTAGAATCAAAACAATTACAGAGGCTGAGGATATTATTATCAGTACTCTGTATGATTTGGGACTGGAGGGCGCGCAGATAGAGGACAAGGTTCCTTTAACGGCCCTTGAGAAGGAGCAGATGTTCGTGGACATTATGCCGGAAGGACCGGCGGACGATGGAATTGCCTATCTCAGCTTTTTTGTGGAAGAAGACGATGAGGGGGCCCTGTTGCTTTGCGGCGAGAAGACAGAAGAAGAGGCGATTTTGCGCGCTGTGAAGGAAGAACTGGATGGGCTTCGGATGTTCATGGAAATCGGGGAAGGCAGTATCGCAGTTGACGAGACGGAAGATATTGACTGGATTAATAACTGGAAAAAATACTTTAAGCAGTTTTACGTGGACGATATTCTGATCATTCCTTCCTGGGAAGAAGTGCAGGAAAAAGATCAGGCGAAAATGATTATTCATATTGATCCGGGAACCGCCTTTGGAACCGGTATGCATGAGACTACCCAGTTGTGTATCCGCCAATTGAAAAAATATGTGACGCCGGATACTGAGCTGCTGGATGTGGGAACCGGCAGTGGCATTTTGTCAATCATAGCATTGAAGCTGGGTGCTAAACATGCGGTAGGGACAGATTTGGACCCCTGCGCTATTTCAGCGGTGGAAGAAAATAAAGAAGCAAATGAGATACCGGATGAAGCCTTTACCATGATGATCGGTAATATTATCTCTGAAAAAGAGGTGCAGGATCAGGTGGGTTATGAGGCTTATGATATTGTTACGGCTAATATTCTTGCAGATGTACTGATTCCGCTGACACCGGTTATTGTTCATCAGATGAAGCCGGGGGCAATCTATATTACGTCCGGAATTATAGATGAGAAAGAGGAAGCTGTTGCAAATGCGATAAAACAGGCAGGTCTTACGATTCTGGAGATTCACCATCAGGGCGAATGGGTATCCATTACGGCCAGAAAGCAGGCATAGATTATGTATCGATTCTTTGTACAAGCGTCGCAGATTGATCATCAACAGCAGCAGATCCGGATCATAGGGCCAGATGTCAATCATATAGGCCGGGTACTTCGTATGAAAGCGGGCGAAGAACTGGTGGTCAGTGCAGGGGACAAGCAGGAGTATACCTGTATGATTCGTTCCATGGACGATGATCAGGTCGTGGCAGATATTATGTATGTTCAGGAGGTCGGGTTGGAATTACCCAGCCGGATTTGCCTCTTTCAGGGATTGCCCAAAAGTGATAAGATGGAATGGATTATTCAGAAAGCCGTTGAATTGGGTGTAAGTGAGATCGTTCCCATGGCCACAGGCCGCGCGGTGGTGAAACTGGATGATAAGAAAAAAGAGACGAAGAGAAAGCGCTGGCAGGGAATTTCTGAGAGTGCGGCCAAACAATCGAAACGTATGCAGATTCCGGCCATTCATCCGGTCGTTTCTTTTGCCGAGGCAGTACGTTATGCCGCTTCGATGGATGTGCGGCTGATTCCTTATGAGCTGGCTCAGGATATGAGCCGGACCAAACAGTTATTGGAGCAGATTGAACCGGGACAATCCGTGGCTATTATGATAGGGCCGGAAGGTGGTTTTTCCAAAGAAGAGATTTCTCTGGCTTTGGAATCCGGGATTACACCCATCACGTTGGGCAAGCGGATATTACGGACGGAAACGGCCGGCATGACGCTTTTATCGATCCTGATGTTTTTGCTGGAAGGAAAAGGAGAGTAAAGTGGAAATATATCTGGATAATTCAGCTACTACGCGCTGTTATGATGAAGTAAAGGATATCGTGGTAAAAACCATGATGGAGGATTATGGCAATCCGTCCTCCATGCATGGAAAAGGTGTGGAAAGTGAGAAATATCTTAAGACAGCGGCTCAGCAGATTGCCGCCACGATGAAAGTGGAACCACAGGAAATTTACTTTACTTCCGGCGGTACAGAGTCCAATAACTGGGCCTTAATTGGTACGGCTTTGGCAAACAAGCGAAGCGGTACGCATATCATTACGACGGCCATTGAGCATCCGGCCATTTCTGCCCCGGCGGAATTTCTGGAAAAGCAGGGCTTTACGATTACCCGGCTGGGCGTAGATCAGCAGGGACGTATCTCTCTCAAACAACTGGAGGAGGCAATTACGCCGGAAACCATTCTTGTCTCTGTTATGTATGTAAATAACGAAATCGGGGCTGTACAGGATATTGCCGCAATTGGTGAGTTGATTAAGCGGAAAAATCCCAAAACGTATTTCCATGTGGATGCCATACAGGCATATGGAAAGTACCGTATTTTGCCAAAAAAGATGAAGGTGGATATGCTGTCGGCCAGCGGCCATAAAATTCATGGACCAAAGGGCGTCGGTTTCCTTTATATAAAGGAAAATGTAAAAATCTTTCCTTATATATATGGGGGAGGACAACAGCGGGGTCTGCGGTCCGGTACGGATAACGTACCAGGGGTAGCAGGACTTGGCGCGGCGGCTGAGAAGATTTATCAGGGATATCCGGAAAAAGTGGAAAATATGAGGAAGCTGCGTACTTATTTTGTGGAGGAACTTCATAAAATAGAACAGGTCGTTGTACATGGTATGTCAGAGAAAGATAACGCGCCTCATATTGTCAGTGCGGCTTTTGTGGGAATCCGAAGCGAGGTCCTTCTCCATGCGCTGGAGGATCGTGGAATTTATGTATCTGCGGGAAGCGCATGTTCTACCCACAAACGAAGTGGAAGTCCCACGTTGACTGCGCTCAGACTACCGCCGGAATACCTGGAATCTACGGTGCGGTTTAGCTTCTGTGAGGACACAACAAAGGAAGAACTGGATGAGACACTGGCCGTTTTACGGGAATTGGTACCAATGCTGCGTCGTTATAGCCGCAGATAAAAAAGGAGGAAACATGTTCAAAGCATTTTTGATCAAATATGCTGAGATTGGCGTAAAGGGAAAGAACCGTTATGTTTTTGAAGATGCATTGATGAAGCAGATGTCTTTTGCGCTGCGAGGTGTGGAAGGCAGCTTTCGTATTGTTCGGGAGCAGGGCCGTATTTATGTGCTGACGGAGGGCGAGTTTGACTATGAAGAAGCCCTGGAAGCACTGCAGAGAGTGTTTGGCATTGCCAGTATTTGTCCTGTGGTGATTGTGGAGGACGAAGGATTTGAAAAATTGGCGGACGATATTGTAAACTATGTGGATGTCGTATATCCGGATAAGAATAAAACCTTTAAGGTACATGTGCGTCGGGCCAAAAAGGCCTATCCGGGAACTTCCATGGAGCTGAACGCCGATTTGGGCGGCAGAATTTTGAACGCTTTTCCTCAGATGAGAGTCGATGTGCATAACCCGGAGATTTTGCTGACCATTGAGATCCGGGAAAAAATATATATTTATTCCAAATCCATTCCAGGACCGGGCGGTATGCCAATCGGAACAAATGGTAAGGCCATGCTGCTGCTTTCAGGAGGAATTGACAGTCCGGTGGCCGGCTATATGATCGCAAAACGGGGTGTTAAAATCGACGCAGTGTATTTTCATGCGCCCCCGTATACCAGCGAGCGGGCCAAACAGAAGGTTGTGGATTTGGCAAAACTGGTCGCCCGTTACAGTGGTCCGATCACGCTGCATGTGGTGAATTTTACTGATATTCAGCTATATATTTACGATCAGTGCCCTCATGACGAACTGACGATCATTATGCGCCGTTACATGATGAAGATTGCAGAGCGGATTGCCAGGGAGAATGATTGTCTGGGATTGATTACAGGAGAAAGTATCGGACAGGTGGCAAGTCAGACCGTTCATAGCCTGGCGGCAACCAATGAAGTATGTACTATGCCGGTATTTCGTCCGGTTATTGGTTTTGACAAGCAGGAAATCGTAGATATCTCCCAGAAGATTCACACCTACGAGACGTCGATTCAGCCCTTTGAAGATTGCTGTACCATTTTTGTGGCGAAGCATCCGGTAACGAAACCGAAAATCGAGGCCATTAAGAAGTCAGAGCGTAATCTGGAAGAAAAAATCGATGAAATGCTGGATACGGCAGTACGTACGGCTGAAATTATCCGTATTCGCCAGGTCTGATTTGTATAAAGAATCCTGCTTGCAGGATTCTCCGCCTGCGGCGAGGCTGCTTAGCAGCCGTTTTCCAATTTGCCGCAGTGCGATCATCGCGGAGCGTTTTTATTTCAAAGGAAAGCCAAAATTATTATTCTTGGAACAAAATAGAGTACTTTCCTTTGAAATAAAAAAAGACCGCCGTTTTAACGGCGGTCCTGATTTCCTTAAATTCCTTTGTACATGATGTGTGATCAGATCATATAGGGTTTCAAAATTTCCAGAACTTCATCAAGACTGGGACCTTCTGCATGGATATTCAGATCGATCGGTTTTGAAAGATCTAAGCTGAAGATACCCATAATAGATTTTGCGTCAATAACGTATCTTCCAGATACCAGATCAAAATCGAAGTCATATTTGGAAATATCATTTACAAATGCTTTTACTTTATCGATGGAATTAAGTGAAATACTGATTGTTTTCATAATAATCTCCTCCCAAACTATAAGCTAATTAACTCTGATCACTACCATATTAACTTTATGAACTGCAAAAGTCAAGACATATGATTGTAAAGATTCTATAAAAAAGTAACTATGGATTTGCCGTAGCTGAATAGTTATATAATAAAACACAATGAGGTTATCATGATGAAAGGGAAAGTGGCGTTACACAATCTGGGATGCAAGGTTAATGCTTATGAAACCGAGGCGATGCAGCAACTTTTGGAAGCCGCGGGATATGAGATTGTACCTTTTGCGCCGGGAGCCGATGTATATGTGATCAATACCTGTACAGTGACCAATATTGCTGACCGGAAGTCCCGGCAAATGCTCCATAAGGCAAAAAAAATGAATCCCGATGCGATTGTGGTCGCGGCAGGCTGCTATGTGCAGACGGACCGGGAATTATCAGGAAAAGATCCGTCTATTGATCTGATTATTGGGAATAATAAGAAACAGGAGTTAGTTTCCCTTCTGGAGGAATTTAGAAAAGATCGTCAAAAGACTGGCAGCGTAACTGACGTGCTGCATACCAGAGAATATGAACCGTTGTCCATTGACCGGACAGAAGAACACACAAGGGCCTATATTAAGGTGCAGGATGGTTGTAATCAGTTTTGTACCTATTGCCTGATCCCCTTTGCCCGCGGAGCAATTCGCAGCCGAAAGATTGGACAGGTTGTGGAAGAGGTGGAGAGACTGGCGGCCACCGGCTGCCAGGAAGTGGTTTTGACAGGTATTCATCTCAGTTCCTATGGCATGGAGCGTAAGGCGGAGGGAGAAACCCTGTTAAAGCTGATACAGGCCGTCTGCAAAGTGGATGGTATCAGCCGGATCAGGCTGGGTTCTCTGGAGCCCGGAATTATTACCGATGAATTTGCAGAAAGTATTTCCAGGCTTCCCAAAGTGTGCCCCCATTTTCATCTGTCATTGCAAAGCGGGTGTACGGCCACACTTCGCAGGATGAACCGCCGTTATACGGCGGAAGAATATCGGAAGCATTGCGAGATATTGCGAAAATATTATCCCGCACCTGCTTTGACCACCGATATTATAGCCGGATTTCCGGGAGAAACAGAAGAAGAGTTTACGGAATCCATGAAATTTGTGGACAGCATAGACTTTTATGAGACACATATTTTTCCCTATTCCCAGAGAAAGGGAACGAAGGCAGCCTCCATGCCCAATCAGGTTCCGGACGCGGTGAAAAAAGAGCGGGCCAGACAACTGATTTCGTTGGGAGCGGGTCATCAGAGAAAGTATATGGAGCAATTTCTTGGCCAGACTAAAGAAGTACTATTTGAAGAGGCACTAAAGATCGACGGAAAAAACGCATGGGTCGGACATACGATGGAATATTTGAAGGTGGCCGTATATTCGGAGGAACCATTGGAAAATAAGATAAAATCCGTTTGGCTAAAGGAAATAAATGAAGAAATGGTATTATTGGGAGAATGCCGATAACAGGTGACAGTGAGATATTCGTTATAGTTTGGCCCCCGGGATTTTCCATTTGGGGCCAGCAGGCGTGTGAAAGAGAACGGATATTTTGCCGTACAATTGTATTTTTTCCCAATCTTCATTGAATTTTTATATGTTATGTATTAGAATAGAATAGATATCAAGTAT